>CAYRLB010000011.1:0-1698 GCA_964424945.1 uncultured Gemmatimonas sp. | reverse complement strand
TATGGCGACGAGGGAATCGTGACAGTCGTCCCGCGGCTTCCAAGAACTTTCAGGAACGCACACGGCTGTGAAGTATGGGAGGCTGACGGCTGGGGTGACACCAGTCTGGCACTTCCGGACGGATTCCTCGGATCGCGACTGCGGAATGTCCTCACGGGGCGTGAGCTGACTGTGGAGTCGAACGGCATCCGGGTGGCCGAATTGCTCGACGGCTTTCCCCTGGCGGTGCTCGAAAGGGTGGATTGATCGGGGGACCGTACAGTAGGGGTCTGAAACGACGCCCGGAACGATGACAGCGAATCGGCCGCGACCCGGGTAGGACCGGTCGCGGCCGATTCTCTGCTGGGGCGATCACCGCCGACGGGACCGGGCTCTTAGGAACCCGGGCTCCCGTCGCGGGTGATCCGCAAACCGCGTCAGGAGAGCTCCGACTTGATGCGGTCGGCGTCGGCAGGCGAGATGCCGCCGACCTGTGCGATCTCCTCGGCTTCCGCGTTTCGCAGCTCCCAGATGTTGTTGTAGTGCTTCACGATCGCCTGTCGTCTGGCCGGGGCGATCCCGCTGACGCGGCCGAGTGCCATCAGAAGGCGCTCCCTTTCCAGCGCCACGCCGATCGCCTCCCGATCGGAGATGTTGTGCCCACGGCTCTGCAGATCCTCGAGGAACGCCAGCCAGTCCTCATGGTTCCAGCCCTGCGGCCGGGCCGATGCGAACTCCCTGAGCTCCTTCTTCAGGTCGGGCTTCTTTGGCCGGGGTGCACGCTTGGCCGGCGTCCCTGCTGCCGGCGTCCCTGCTGCCGTCGTCACGCTCTCGCCCGCAGCGGAAGCCGAACGCTTCGATGCGGTCCGCTTTGTACCGCCCGTTGCGGTGCGCTTCCCCTCCGCAGGAGGCGCCTCCGACGTCTCCGTGATCATTCCCGCGGCCAGGGCAGCTTTCCTTTTCTGATCACGCGCCGCTGAATCGGGGGCTATGGAGTTGACCGCCGGCGGGTTCTGGTTTGACATGGAATCCTCCTCTGAAATGCTGAAGAAAAACAAGGCGACACACCACCGACCGCCCTCAGGTACTGACCGACGCCGTTTCGCGCTTGAGTATGAGTATGCCCAGTGGGGGCAAGGTTGCGCAGATGGACTGCGGGTGAGCGTGACAGGCGATGTTCTCCGTCATCAACGCCCCGCCATTGCCAACATTGCTCCCACCGTAGATCTCCGAATCGCTGTTCAGCAGCTCCACGTACTTCCCTGACTGCGGGACACCGATCCGATAACCGGGCCGCACGACCGGCGTGAAGTTGCATAGGAAGATGAGATCGTCGCCGGGTGTTCTCCCGATCCTGCGGAAGGCCACCACACTGTTCTCGACGTCGCTGAAGTCGATCCAGTCGAAGCCTTCGTAGGTGGTGTCACGCTCCCAGAAGGCCGGCTCCCTTCTGTAGAGGACGTTCAGATCCCGGATCCAGCGGCGTGCCCCCGCGTGAAGCGGCCTGTCGAGCAGACCCCAATCGAGTGAACGCGCCTCCGACCACTCGAGCCATTCGCCCAGCTCGATGCCCATGAAGAGCAGCTGCTTGCCGGGGTGTCCCCACATGAAGCCCGTGGCGAGCCGCAGGTTGGCGAACTTCTGCCATTCGTCCCCCGGCATCTTTTCGAGCATCGAACGCTTGCCGTGGACGACTTCATCGTGCGAAATCGGCAGCAC
>CAYRLB010000010.1:0-55619 GCA_964424945.1 uncultured Gemmatimonas sp. | reverse complement strand
GGAAGATGTCACCGACCAGACGGTTCGAGTCGGGACGTTCGACCATCAACTCGACGAGGTCGTCATCCTCGATAATGGCGACCCGTGTCTCGTTGGCGGTGCTGTTCATCAGGATTTCCCGCTTCACCGCCCTACCCCGTCCCCCCTCACCCGCGTCGAATCGACATCGGGTTGCACTGCGCGCTTCACTGCGCGCCTATTGGACGTCCTCAATCCTGGGTTCCTCCGACTCTCTAGGCAGAGAGCGGCCGATCACAGTCACCGGATCTCACGGGTACCCTCGTCGACTCCGCCGACGGCACGGCTACCGCGCAACGTCGGCCCGACGGGAGGCCTTTCATGTATCCACAGCTACCTTCGATCTGCACCGCTCGTGTAATGACGCGCATCACCGCTCAACGACCATCGTCGGACCGGCGCGCGATAGATGTATATTTCCTGGTTCAGTATGCTCGCTGCCGAAACAGCTTCGACGCTGCCGGCTGCTACCGGCTCACGACGAGGAGCATGACTGAGTTTCCTTCCGGATCCCGTCGTCGATTCACCCCAGCCCATTCCGGGTAGCAATGGGAGGGCCGAAGCCTGGCTCCGGGCGGCAAACGATCGTATTCCTTACAAAGATGCCTTATCGACCGGCAAGTTCCTTCTGAAGTGCTGCGGGACAATCGCAGTCGACCCTGCACGATACCCTCTGGACGGGTTCGTCAGCTGCAGAGCGGCTCGATTCGCCGGGGGTAAAGGCAGCGCTTCTTCGGACCGAGAGGCGGTCGGTCACTCGAGGTGAAGCAGGCCCACCGAGGACAGAAAGCCGTCGCTTCTCACTCGTCCCGAACGCACCAATGCAGGCAGCACAGACATCCAGGGGGCGCGACAGCGGGAAACACCCGTCCCTTCTGCCCTGAAGCCACCCTTGCCGACGCTCCCTGCAAAAGGAGGTGAACCGGCCCGGGTTTCCGTCTTCTGGATTCCCGAGAGGCAGCCCTGAGGTATCACGCGTGGCTGCTGAAGCTTACCGGCACCGAAAGGCAGGGATCCGCGGGAAGGGTCCGGCGGCATGCGCCATCCAAGACCTTTTCCACGGAATTGATCTATGCACAAAACCTACCGCCGTTATACAATGGCGGAAAGGGACCGTTGGTCAGACGGGGGAAGCGTGCTTCCGAATGACCCGGAGAAAGTCCTCGCCGTACCTCTCAAGTTTCGTCGGCCCCACTCCGTGTACTTCCATGAACTCGTCCAGATCGGTCGGGGCGCGGCTGGCCATGTCCTGGAGGGCCGCATTGCTGAACACCTGGAAGGCCGGGATCGCCGCCTCCCGCGCGATGTCCGAACGAAGCTTCCGCAGCGCCTCGAGGAGCGCGTCCTCCGAGAGCGCGCGCGAGGGGTTGTTCCGAGGCCGGCCCGCCCCACCGGCATCTCGTCCGTCGGAGGAGGCCCTGCGCGCGCGCTGGCGCGAGGCGCCTTTCCCGTCGGCGGACGACTTCCCCGTCAGATCAGATATCTCGCCGAGGCAGGTGTCGCACGCGCCGCAGTTCGCATCAACCCCTTCCTCGCCGAAATACTTCAGCACGAAGGCACGCCTGCATTCGTCGGTGTAGACGTAGCCCTGCATCTGCTGAAGCTTCATCAGATCGGACTTCCTGCGAACCTCCAGCGTCCGCCAGTCAACGGGAATCCTGGCGATGGGCGTGGCATCATCGAGGATCAGGATCCCCTCGGCCTGTCGCTCGACCCACTCAATGAAGCCCTCAGCCTGGAGGCGGTTCAGCACGTCGATGGAATGGGGGAAGCCGCCGGCCATCCGATGGACCTCACGCGGGGGCAGGCCCACGCCCCGGTGCAGAACCTCACCGCTCAGCTTCCACAGCCTCCTCAGAAAGAGTAGATCGTGCCTCCGCTCCGGTTCGGCCAGCTCCCGTCGGATGCGGGCGGCGGAGGCGACCAGTCGCATTACGCCGATCGATTCGCCCGCCCCCGCCCGACTTCCGGCGACCAGCCCATTTTCCTCGAGGATGCGGAGGGCGGAAGCGACCTGTCGATCGCCCTTCGCGGACTTCACGTGACGGCTGAGCTCGAGAGGGGACACCCTCGCGATCCGCCCGTTCGAAAGACGCCGGACCTCCTGCAGCGTCTCCTCGACCAGCTTCCGCGAAGGATGCGTCTGCTCGATGAAGAATTCGTGCGTGAAGCGGTCCCGGTAGGCATGCAGCAGGATGCACTCTGCCGGTCCCCCGTCCCGGCCGGCGCGTCCGCCCTCCTGGTAGTACGCTTCGAGCGAGCCAGGCATGTCGTAGTGGACGACGATCCGCACATCGGGCTTGTCGATTCCCATCCCGAAGGCGTTCGTGGCAACAACGACCCGCGCGTCTCCCTTCATGAATGCGTCCTGAAGGCTTTTCCGCTCCCGGTCCGCCAGTCCTGCGTGGTACCCCACCGCCGGAACTCCGACGCCTCGCAGCAGCGCCGTAAGGGCGTCCACATTCCTCCGGGTCGATGCGTATACGATCGCCGACCCCTCATGACCCTGGAGGTGACGCAGGAGCTGGCGATCCTTCTCCGAATCGTTCTTCACCCGCCGGACGCGCCAGGTGAGGTTCCGGCGGTCGAACCCGGTGACGAAGGAGTTCGGAGATTGGAGGCGGAGTTGCCGCTCGATGTCCTTCCGTACTTCCGGCGTCGCGGTAGCCGTAAGGGCCGCAACGGGTGGATCACCCAGAAGGGGGCGCACATTCCCGATGCGGAGGTAAGCCGGCCTGAAATCGTGCCCCCATTGGGATACGCAGTGCGCCTCGTCGACGGCTAACAGCGAGATGGGCCAGCGTGATGCGCGCTCGATGAACCCCGCATTATCGAAGCGCTCCGGCGCGACATAGAGGAGCTTGATCTCACCCCGGTCGACCTGCTGTAGCGATTCCGCGAGCTCTGTGGGACCGAGGGAGGAGTTGATGAGCAGGGCCGGGATCCCGACGCTCTGCAGCCGGTCCACCTGGTCCTTCATTAGAGAGATGAGGGGCGACACGACGATCGTCAGGCCTGGCAGAACGAGCGCCGGGACCTGATAGCAGATGGACTTTCCGCCACCGGTCGGCATGACGATGACCGTGTCACGCCCCTCGATGATGGACGACACTGCCCGCTCCTGTCCGGAGCGGAAAGTGTCGTATCCCCAATAGCGGCTGAGAAACTCTCGTGCCTGGTGCAGCGATTCAGTCAAGATGGAAACGATACTTCGTGGGACTGTTTCGAACCGACGGGAGGTTCGGGCCGCGCCGGGCGGCCCGGGGATCTCCGCGCTGGCCGGTCAGCCCGGAAGACCGTGGAGAATCGCCTTCTTCACCTCACCGATCGCCTTCGTGATGCGAATTTCGCGGGGGCAGGCTTCCGTGCAGTTGAAAATCGTGCGGCACCGCCAGACGCCTTCGCGCTCGTTCAATCTATCGAGTCGCGCAGCAGCACCCTTGTCCCTGGAGTCAAAAATGAATCGATGTGCGTTAACGATTGCCGCCGGCCCGACGAAGTTTTCATCCGCCCAGAAGGATGGGCAGGAGGTCGTACACGCCGCGCAGAGGATGCACTTCGTGGTATCGTCGAACACCTCCCGCTCCTCGACCGACTGGAGCCGCTCGCGATGGGCCGGCTGTTCGTCGTTGATGAGATAGGGGAGGACCGAACGGAACTGCGCGAAGAAGGCCTCCATGTCGACGACGAGGTCTTTGATGACCCTGAAGCCCATCAGGGGCTCGATCGTCACCCGTTCCCCGACGTCCCGCATGAGCACCTTGCAGGCGAGCCGGTTCACGCCATTGATCCGCATGGCATCGGAGCCGCATACGCCGTGTGCGCATGACCGACGGTAGGTAAGGCTCCCGTCCTGATACCATTTGATTGAATTGAGCGCGTCCAGCACTCGGTCCGTCGGCTCGGACTCGACGACGTATTCCTTCATCGTCGGCTTCGAGTCCGTATCCGGATTGAACCGCAGGACGGCCAGCGTCACCCTCGGCATCAGTAAACCCTTTCCTTCGGCTGGAACTTGGTGATGGTCACTGGCTTGTAGGAGAACTGAACCGCACCGGTGTCGTCGAAGTTCGCGAGGCTGTGCTTGAGCCACTCGCCGTCATTCCGGTCCGGATAGTCTTCGCGCAGGTGAGCGCCCCGGCTTTCCTTCCGGTTGAGCGCACTTGCCGCCGTGATCGCCGAGAGATCGATGAGGTTGCGCAGCTCCCACGCCTCGAGGAGGTCGGTGTTGTAGCGCTTCCCCTTGTCCATCACGAGCACCTCATCGTACCGCTGCTTCAGCTCCTTGACCTTCTCGACCGCCAGCTGGATTCCGGACTCCTCCCGGAACACACCGACGTAGTCCATCATCGTGTCCTGCAGCTCCTCGCGGAGCTTCGCGGCAGGCTCACCCTTCGAAACGGTGAGGATGCGATCGAGCTCGGCCCTGACACTCTCCGACGGGTCGGGTGGGAGCGCGCCATGGTCATTCGCCTGACAGAACTCGGCCATATGGAGACCGCTGCGCTTACCGAAGACGACGATGTCGAGAAGGGAGTTCGTTCCCAGCCGGTTCGCGCCATGGACGGACACGCACGCCGTCTCCCCCGCTGCGTAGAGCCCCGGAAGAACGGTGTTATGTTCGTCGATGATTACCCGGCCATGGGCATCCGTCGGGACGCCGCCCATCGCATAGTGCGCTGTGGGCTGGATCGGCATCGGCTCCTTCACCGGATCCACGCCGAGATAGGTGCGGCAGAAGTCGGCGATGTCGGGGAGCTTCTTCTCGATGACTTCCGAGCCGAGGTGCGTCGCGTCCAGATAGACGTAGCGCTTCCCGTTGATCCCCCGCCCTGCCCGCATCTCATGGTAGATCGCGCGGGCCACGACGTCGCGCGAAGCGAGATCCTTCATGGTGGGCGCGTAGCGCTCCATGAACCGCTCACCATGGTCGTTCCTCAGCACCCCGCCCTCACCGCGGACCCCCTCGGTGATGAGGATCCCCATCTTGTAGATGCCGGTCGGGTGGAACTGGTAGAACTCCATGTCCTCCAGCGGGATCCCGCGCCGGAGCGCGATCGCCATTCCGTCTCCGGTGTTGGCGTGCGCATTGGAGGTGATGGAGAAGATGCGGCCCGCGCCCCCCGTCGTGAGGTTGACCGCCTTGGCGTGGAAGATATGGAGATCCCCCGTTGAGACCTCGTAGGCGATCACACCGACGCAGCGCCCCTCGTTGATGATCAGATCCATCACCTGGAACTCGTCGTAGAACTCGACGCCGTTCTTGATGCAGTTCTGATAGAGCGTCTGCAGAATCATGTGCCCGGTGCGGTCGGCGGCGTAGCACGAGCGCCGGACCGGACCCTGGCCATGGTGGTGCGTGTGCCCGCCGAAGGGCCGCTGCGCGATCTTTCCGTCGGGTGTGCGGGAGAAGGGTAGCCCCATGCGCTCGAGCTCGACGACGACGTCGACTGCTTCGTCGCACATCAGCTCGATGGCATCCTGGTCACCGAGGTAATCGGAGCCCTTGACCGTATCGAAGGCGTGCCATTCCGGATTGTCTTCCTCGAGGTTCCCGAGAGCCGCGCCGATGCCCCCCTGTGCCGCCCCGGTATGCGAGCGGGTGGGATACAGCTTCGAGATGACGGCCGTTCGAACCTGGCTGTCGCGAGAAAGATAGATCGCCGCCATCAGACCGGCTCCGCCCCCGCCGATGACCAGCGCGTCGTAACTGTGCGTATGGATCATTCGGCTGCGAAGAAGGTAGCTGGATCGAAAGTCAGAAGCGCGAAAACGCCGATCACGAGCGCTGCGATCACAATGGTGTAGACGATGGCCTTCACCACGCGCTGCGTGCGGGGGTTGCGCACATAATCCTCGATGCTGTAGCGCGCGCCGTTGAGGCCGTGCAGCATCGCAAAGGTGATCAGCATGACGTTGAAGAAGCGCCAGAGCGGATTCCGCCAGCGTTCGATAACGACGGCCGAGTCGAGATGCTCGACGCCGATCACGAGGTTCCACCACACCAGGTGATAGAGCGCCAGGAAGATCAGCAGCAGACCGCTGATCCGCATGAAGAACCAGGAATAGACTTCGAAGCTTCCCCGTCCTGCCGGCTTCCGGTAGCCCCCACCCTGCCGGGGAAGCCGTTCCGGGGAATCGAGTACTGTGCTCATGAAGCTCCCTCCGCGCCGACGTCCACGCAGGCAGGCGCCTGCGGCAAGGTGGCGCACCGCTCGATGTGCCGCTCGACGCCCGGCTCTTCAGCAAGGCCGAACAGAGGCGCGACCATGATCCAGGTGACGGGAAGCATCACCAGGGCGACGATGACGGCCGCGGCCGTCGCCAGCCGCTTCTGGTGGAGCATGACCCCCGGCCAGAAGTCCTGAACCACGATCCGAAGCCCGTTTGCAGCATGAAAAAGCACTGAGAAGAAGATCAGCAGCTCTGCGATCCTGAAGACCGGGTTCTTGTATAGAACAAGCGCCTTGTCATAGAACTCCGGACTGTAGATGACCGCGGCTGTTTCGACCACATGGATGATGAGGAAGAGAAGCACGCCGATTCCTGTCGCACGGTGGAGCATCCATGCCCACATGCCGCCACCGCCACGATACCGGAGCGCGCTTCCCAATCCGCGGTTACGCACCGCTCTGTCATTTGTCACGACGCGACTCCTTTTGTCGAGCCTGGTTGCCCGCTCAAACCTTCGCGAAAACCCGTTCCTGCCCGGTCAGACTGTTTCAGCCGCACTTCCGTACCACGAATTGCCCGATACCGCTGCATTGACGACACTCGGCTCAGGCGCCGAGGGACTCGAGCACGCGCATCGGCTCGCGAACGGCTTCCGCCGACTTCTCGAGGGAGGCCTTTTCGTCGGCCGAGAGCTCGACCTCGATGACCTTCTCGAGCCCGTTGCGTCCCAGCTTGCACGGCACCCCGAGGTAGAGGTCGCTCATCCCGTACTCACCCTCGAGCCAGGCCGAGCAGGGAAGGATCCGCTTCTTGTCCTTGACGATCGCCTCGGCCATCTGGACCGCGGCCGCGGAAGGCGCGTAGTACGCCGAGCCGGTCTTCAGGTACTGAACGATCTCCGCACCGCCATTACGCGCCCGGTCGACGATCGCCTCGATCCGGTCCGCCGGAAGGAGCTGCGTGATCGGAATCCCCGAGACCGTCGTGTAAGAGACGAGCGGCACCATCGTGTCGCCGTGGCCGCCGAGCACCATCGCCTGGATGTCCTCGACGGAGACGTCGAGCTCAAGCGCCAGGAAGGAGCGGTACCGGGCGGTATCGAGGACGCCTGCCATTCCGAGCACCCGCTCACGCGGGAAGCCCGACGCTTCCTTCGCCACGTGGCACATCACGTCGAGCGGATTGCTGACGACGATGATGATGGAGTCCGGGGCGACGCGGGCGATGTTCCGGCTGACCTCGCGAACGATGTTCGCGTTCGTGCTCAGAAGATCGTCCCGGCTCATGCCGGGCTTCCGCGCGATGCCGGCGGTAACGATGAAGATGCCCGACCCGGCGGCTTCCTCATACCCGTTGGTCCCGATGACGCGGCTGTCGAAGCCCTCGATCGGGGCGCTCTCCCACTGGTCGAGTCCCTTCCCCTGCGGAACCCCGTCGACGATGTCGATGAGGACCACCTCGCGAGCGAGTTCCTTTTCGGCAACGCGCTGCGCCGCAGTAGCACCGACGTTGCCGGCGCCAACGACCGAGATCTTATCCATAGAACCTGCGGAGTTGAATATGTTTGGGAGATTGAATCAAACACAGTTTACAGCCCGGCAAACCTAGAGAGCCTCCCAGGCAGTGTCAACGTACAAAATTGTTCGGCGCCGCGCGAAATCCGCCTGGTTTTGTCAGGTCGGAAAGGGGGCCTTCGATGCGAGCTGGCGAAGGGCTTCATAAACGGCGACGCCGACGGATGTACCGATGTTCAGCGAACGTTCACCATCCCGCATCGGAACGCGCACGACGAGCGGCTCCATGGCAGCCAGGAGGTCCGCCGGCAGCCCGCGCGACTCGGGGCCGAACAGGAGGACATCGTCGGGGCGGAAAGCCATGTCCCAGAGGTTGAGGTCACCGGTCGCCGAGAAGGCGACGATGCGGCGGTTGCCGGTCGCCCGCCTGAAATCCTCCCAGGCGATGTGCCGGTGCGTCTCGACGCGGTTCCAGTAGTCCATGCCGGCGCGGCGCGCATCGGGATGCCTGAAGGAGAATCCGAGACGGCCGATCAGGTGGAGGTCACAGCCGGTCGCGGCGCACAGCCTGGCGATGTTTCCGGCGTTCCCGGGGATTTCCGGCTCGTAGAGGGCGACAGCGAGAGCGGTCGAGGAAAGGTCAGGGACTGCATCCGGCATGAGAGAATCGTTTGAAGCCGATATCGGGTGAAATCGATGGCAGATGGTCCCGCGATCGGCCCTCCGGACGTGGGCCGAACCGGAGAGCGGGGGATCAGCCGCCCACCTGCGAAAGTGCGAGCAGGCCGCCGCTCCCCTCCGCACTTCCCTGCGCCAGCCAGTGCCGTTCCGGCTTGATGCGAAGCGTCTCGCGGATCAGCGGCTCGAGCGGAGCCCCCGAGCGGAGCGCGGTGCGAAGGTTCGTCTGGATGGATCCGAAGAGACAGGGGCGAAGCTGTCCGTCGGCTGTGAGCCTCATCCGGTTGCAGCGATCGCAGTAGTTGTGGCTCATCGGGGTAATGACGCCGATCGTTCCGCGGGCATCGGGGAAGGCGAAATACCGCGCCGGCCCGTTCCCCTGCGGCCCCGGTACCGGGTGAAGGTCACCGATCGCCCCGATCCGCTCGAGCATCTCATCGGCGGAGACGAACTCCTCCCCGGAAAGCTGGAGATTCTCCCCGGTCGGCATGACTTCAATGAACCGAACATGCCACGGCCGGTCACGAGTCATGGCGGCGAACGCCTCGACTTCATCATCATTGCGGCCGCGCATGACGACGCAGTTGATCTTTATCGGGGAGAAGCCGGCTCTCTCGGCCGCGTCGATGCCGCGGAAGATGCGTTCCGCAGAGCCCGCCCGACGCGAGATCCCGTCGATCCGCTCAGGACGGAGGGAATCGAGCGAGATGTTGAGGCGCTGGACGCCGGCGGCTCGCAGATCCTCCGCCGATTCCTCCAGCAGCACAGCGTTGGTGGATAGCGCGATATCCTCGATGCCCGGAAGGTCGGAGAGCATCCGGATGAGCCTCGGGAGGTCCTTCCGGATGAGCGGCTCCCCTCCGGTGATCCGGAGCTTCCGGAGGCCCATGCCGGTCATCGAGGCAACGACCCGTGCAATCTCCTCATAGCTGAGAAGCTGCTCGCGGAGGAGCCAGGGGAGGCCTTCCTCCGGCATGCAGTAGACGCAGCGGAGATTACACTTGTCCGTTACGGAGATGCGAAGATATTCGACGCGGCGGCCGAAGCCATCTTCCATCGGCCCGGATTCCGGAACTTCCCGCCGCGGCCAGGAAGGCGTTCCAAGCTGGACGAGGGCGGGGGTCACCCTTCCCTTCCCGCGGCCTCGGGCGTGGAGCCGTCGAGCCATTCGGTCTCCCCATCCAGGTAGCCCTCCCGCTTCCAGATGGGAACCCGCTTCTTGAGCTCCTCGATCACGTAGCGCGATGCCTCGTACGCGTCCTGCCGATGCGGCGAGGCGACAGCAATAGCGACGCTCACCTCTCCGATTTCAAGCCGGCCGATCCGGTGGACAGCCGAGATCGATCCGGTCCGCCACCGTGCGTGCGCCTCCTCGATGATCTCCAGCAGCGTCGCTTCCGCCATCGCTGGATACGCCTTGTACTCGAGATGATCGACCGCTCTACCCTCGTTATGGTCCCGAACGACGCCGAGGAAGACCAGCACGGCACCGTCGGAATCGCCAGCGGCGCCTGCGAGCATTCCCGCCACATCGATCGGCGCTTCAACGATCCGGGCGTTCGGGGAAGACATCGGTCAGCCTCCGCTGACGGGAGGAATGAATGCGACCTCATCACCGTCGGAAAGGACGGCGGTCAGTTGGGAGTAGACGAGATTGAGGGCGACGGCGGGGCGCACCGGAAGCTCGAGCCACGATCCGCCCTTTTCACGGAGATGGCTGACGAGGTCGTGAATCGATGCGCCGCTCGGGAGATCGACGCTGATCTGGTCGGCACCGGCGAGGTCCCGGTACGACGCGAAGAAGAGAGCCCTTATCTGCATGACACCGTGTGAAGTCGAATACTGCGAACCCGACTTCGTTTACCCCCGGCGGCCCAGGGCGTTCACCCGGAGTGGAGGGGGACGAGCCGGGGAGGGTCAGCCCGCGCCGCTCGTTCCCGGCCCCTCCGCGTTCTGTCGCACCTCCTCGGCGGAGGCGAGGGTGGCGAGAAACTGCGAAAGCTCGTGATGCACCCGGGAGGTCGAGCCGCGCACCTTTGTGCGACCATCTTCCGGTGCCGTACCGATGACGACTTCAGCGGAATCGAGCGTCAGCACGATGTGGGCGTCGCTCTCCTCCTGGACGAACGCACTGTACTGGGAGAAGCGCGTCGTGAAGAATTCGCGCGCCATTCGGACCACTTCGCCGGGCGCGATGTCCGTCACCACTTCCTGAACGAGCATGGGATCAACGTGGGTTGCAAGGGGGTGAAGGTTCATCCGGCAGCAAGTGCAAGAACGACACCCCCGTCAACGCGACGCATCTTCAGGGTGAGAGAGAGCCTCAGAGAACGAGCGGCTTTTCCTCAACCAGGGCGCGCAGATCCTTCGATGGCTTGAATACAGGCACCGCACGGGGCGGGACCTCGACGGGGTCGCCGGTGCGCGGGTTCCGGGCGAGACGGCTCTTCCGCTCACGAACCTTGAAGGTACCGAAGCCGCGGATCTCGATGTTCTTGTGCTCCGCCATCGCGTCCTTGATCGCGTTGAGGAACGCATCCACCACTACAGCGCAATCCTTCTTCGTCACACCTGGCCCGATCGCCTCCGATGCCAGCTGAACCAGATCCGCCTTCGTCATCGTTCTCCTCCCACGGGGAATTGAAGGTGGGAGCCAGAAAGCTCCCACGACCGGGCACCATCAGAAAGCAAGGATACTAGCGGCAGAATTCGGAGGAACGCTTGCGACGGGACCCTTGCCAGAAACGACGTAACTACTTGATACGGTGCACCTTACAACAACATCAGCCCCGCACGGCCGAATGTCAAGAATCGCCGCCGGTTTTCGATCTCGCCGACATGTCACGTACCAGGCGGTCGAAGAGATAGCGCGAATCGTGAGGACCGGGCGCAGACTCGGGATGATACTGGACGGAGAAGATCGGCTTCTCCCGGTGCTCGATCCCTTCGACCGTGCGGTCGTTCAGATTGATGTGCGTCGCACGGAGGTCGGGCGCGCCGGGGATCTCCTCTTCATCGCCCCTCACCGCGAAGCCGTGGTTCTGGGCAGTGATCTCGACGGTCCCATCCTCGAGGCGGCGGACGGGATGGTTCCCGCCCCGGTGGCCGTACAGCAGCTTGTACGTCTCCGCTCCGAAGGCGCGGCTGATGAGCTGGTGGCCGAGACAGATCCCGAAGATGGGCGTATCCCGCTCCGCCAGCGTGCGGATCGTCTCGAGCACGTGCGGCACCGCCTCCGGGTCGCCGGGCCCATTCGAGATGAAGAGCCCGTCGAAATCCTTCTCGACGATCTCGTTCGTAGGCGTGGTCGCTGGAAGAACCGTGACCTCGCAGCCCCGTTCGGCGAGCATCTTGAGCGAATGGGACTTCACGCCGAAGTCGAAGGCGAGCACATCGAACCGTTTCTCGCCGACTGCCGGGACGGTGTATCGCTCGCCTGTGGAGACGCCGCAGGCGAGGTCGAGGCCCTCCATCCGGGGTTGCGCCAGAACCTCCTCGAGGAGTTGCGCTTCGTCCACCGGTCCGCTGGCGATCACGCCGCGCATCGCGCCGGTGGCCCGGATGTGACGGGTGACGGCGCGCTGATCGATGCCGGAAATCGCTACAACGCCCGTGCGTTCAAGATATTCGCCGAGTGACTCGGTCGCTCTGTAGTTGCTGTAGATCGGCGGTGCCTCGTGGATCACGAAGCCGGCGACCTTCGGGCCGTCGGACTCCTCGTCGAGGCTGTTCGCCCCATAATTCCCGATGAGCGGGTAGGTCATGGTGACGATCTGACCGGTATAGGACGGGTCGGTGAGGACCTCCTGGTAGCCGGTCATCGAAGTATTGAAGACGACCTCGCCGAACGCCTTCCCGCGAGCGCCGTAAGCCTCGCCGCGGAAGACTCGGCCGTCCTCCAGCATCAGAATCGCTTCTTCGTTCAAGAAAGGGCAGAAATGGTCAAGTGCATGGGGGACGGCGGTTTGCCGGCGGGCAATCTAGGGCCGGAGGGGGGGGTGTCAAGTAGCGGTATGTATGGAAGGCTGAATAGATTGCGAGACTTTTTTCCAACCAGAGGAGACGCAGGTGGCCGACGTCGTACACATCTATGCCGATGAATCGTGTCTGGGGAACCAGTATCGCGACCGTAACCGACCGGGCGGAGCCGCCGGTCTCGTCGCATACAAGCATGCGACCCGGGGGTGGATCTATCGCGATTACTGGACGAGCGAGGTCGACACCACGAACAACCGGATGGCGATTCGCAGCGCCCTGATCCCGCTTTCGGCACTGAAGCGCCCGTCGGCGGTCATCTTCACGAGCGACAGCCGCTATCTCGTCGATGCGATGAGCCGCTGGGTCCACGACTGGGTCCGCCGAGGCTGGAAGCGAAAGGACGGGGAGATCGAGAACGTCCACCTCTGGCAGGAACTCCTGCCCGTCGCACAGGTACACCGCGTCGAGTGGCGGTGGGTTCGCGGGCACGCCGGGCACCCGCAGAACGAGTACGCGAATGAGCTCGCGACTCGGGCTGCGCGCGAACAAACCGACAGTGGTGGTCTCACAGAGTCGGGGTTCCTGAAATGGATTCAGGCGCAGCAGCGGGAAAAGAAGGCGTTTCTCTCCTTCAGCGAATCCTAGAGCACGTTGAGGGGTGGCGACGCCCCTCGCGCCGGGTCTTCCATCCGAGATCGCGCGGGCCAGCCGCGTCGGCCGGTCCGCGGCCGATCTCTTCCGGCTGGTCCCGGCGGCTCCTGGGCCCTTCTCGGCGATCCACCCGCGTCCCCGCCCCGCGCCTGATCGCGGGTAGCCCTCTTCCATACAGCCGCGCCGGGTTGCTGCGCTTCGTCTGGCTGTTGGCGACCCTCGTCGGACCCATCTCCGCTTCGGCCCAACACGACCTCAGGGTAGGCGCAGGCTCGCACAGCCTCGACACGAGGAGCCTTCGGGAGCTGCGCGACCTCAACGTTTCCACCATCCGCACCACCCTCTACTGGAACCTCTGGGAGGGCTCCACCGAATACAGGCAGGCACAGTCGGAGGAGATCGATCGCGCACTTCGGGAGGGTTTCGACCTCCTCATCGTCGTGCATGGTCAGCCCGGGCGCTTCGCCTTCTCGAACCATTCCGAGGCCTTCGAGGCGTATGCCGCGCTGATGGAGAGTCTGGCCAGGCGCTTCCCGGGCGTTCAGGCATGGCAGCTCTGGAACGAGATGGACGTTCCCGTCTTCACTGATCTTTTCGGGGCGCGTGACGGGGTCCGTGCGGATCGGCGCGGCCGGCTTTACGGTGAAATGCTGGCGCTGGCCTACCCCGCCATCAAAGGTGCGAATCCATCGGCCCTGGTCGTTACGGGCGGCCTTGCAGGACCGATGGACGATGGGTTCCTCCGCGGGCTGCTGCAGAGCCGGGCGCCTTTCGACGCGCTCGCGATCCATGCGTACGGATTTCCGGTGCAAATCGCCGTCGAGAGACGTGCGCCTGTAGCCCGTGCGCTGCTCGATGAACATGGCCGGACCGGCACCCCGCTCTGGCTGACCGAGTTCGGCATGGAAGAGGCCGTCATCGCACCCGGCTTCGAACGCTCCTCGGAGGCCATCGACGGGTTTCACCTCGAGAGCTGGCGCGACCCGATCCGCTGGAATGCCCAGACCGGCATCTTCGAGCGGATGTATGGGCATGTGCTGAGGCAGGATGGCGATCGGTCCTTCGATCTGATTCGTGCGAATGGAACGCTGCGCCCCGCTGCAACATGGTTGAGAGAGTATCTCAGCTGCAGCGCGCACTCCTCCGCTATCGCGTGCTGACGCGACCGGTGAGCACCGGAGAGGGGCTCTGGATCGACACGAGGCGTCGACGGGGCGACTCCGCCTTCGGCATCTCGGTACCAATGGGCGGGGGCGTCCGGGCGATCACCGCGACCGCGCCCCACAGAATCCAGAGTACGTGCAGGAGGAAGGGATAAACGATGCTGTTGACGAAGAAGCTATGCGACACGAGCGCGACCGTCGCCGCTGCCACCCCCAGGGCGAGTCCGCGGTCCTGGCTGCTGCGCGCCGGATCCCGCCAGACTCTTCTGCAACGAACGATCGTCCGGTAGAGAAGGAGAAGGAAGAGCGACAGCCCCAGCAATCCTGTCATTACCGCGATGAAGAGCAGCCCTCCGTCGAAGCCGAATGCCGAGGCGCCCACGACCTCCCAGCCGTACGCCCGCTGCACGAAGCCCACCGTGTTGAAGCCCACGCCAATGATCGGGTTGTCTTCGAGCAGCTGCAGCGCTGCCAGCCAGGAGACGACGCGCGCAAGTGCCGAAGCATCGATCGTGAACTTGTTCATCGATGCGGCGTAGGTGACCGCCCAGGGGAGCAGGGGCACCATCAGGAGCGAAACCGCCACAGCCAGGCGCAGGACCCGGCGCGACACGCCCCACACGATTGCCATGAAGGCGATCGCCGCCAGAAGCGCGATGACCGAGCTCCTCGAAACCGTCAGAAGCAGACCTGACCCGAGGACGACCAGCTTCCAGAGCTCGACGCGGTGACCGGCCGCCATCTGCGCGAGCTGGATGGCGATCACCATCGCGATCAGCACACCCGCGAAGTTGGGGTCGAGGAAGGTCGACACGAGTCTCCGCCCCTGGAAATCCCAATCGAGCGCGATGCGCGAATCCGGATAGACCATCTGGGCGAAGCCGGGCATGAAAATCGTCTGGATGATCCCGAACGATGCGAAAACCAGGACTGCCGCCTCCACACTCTTCCAGATCCGGTGCGCCGTATCGTAGGTGAGCCAGTTGATCGCTGCGATGTAGATGCCGAAGTACGCGATCCACCGGGCGAGATAGGCGAGGCTGTACACCATCTCGTAAGCGCTCAGGCCGAACCGCGGGATCGCCAGCAGGGCGGACACTCCGCCTACCGCGGCGAAGGCGAATGCCACCCCCACCGTCTCGTCGACAACCAGCCGTCGCGCATGCAGCGCCGTCAGGATGCAGGCGCCGACGATCAGCAGGACGAAGAGATCATTGAGGAGTAGTGGTGCATCCTTCATGTCGGCGGACAGCACCGGGACGCGGCCAAGCTGACCGACGAGGAGGGAGGCGAAGCTGACCCGAAGAAGTGTCAGCCCGCCAAGTGTGCCGGGGACGCGCGCGGCCAACCCGCCGACGAGCCGGCGCGGGCGAGCGACCGCAGCCGTGGCGTCAGGCACTGTCGTCCAGCACGACGGCACCCAGGATGGGGATCTCGAGTCCGCGGAGCAGCGCGATATTCCGGCGGAGTTCGGAGCGGGTGGTCTTCTTTGCCACGAGCACCAGCACCGCCCCCCTCGGGGGCATCAGCAGCGCGGTCGCGATCGAAGAATCGACCTTCGGGAGAGCCGCGACGACGAAGTCGAAGCGCTCCTCGAGAAGCTGCATCGAGTTGCGGACGCGGGAGAGGTCCGCGTCGTCCGCGCCGGGCGAAACAACCGGAATGTCGTCCCCGGGCGCGTACCCACCGTCGATGTCGGGCTCGGGGGCACCCGTCCCGCGGGCTCCCGCTGCGGACGAAAAGTGGACGAGGCCGACCCGCGATCCGCGAAGGGCCGCGGTTTCCGCAATACCGCGGGCGACCTCGGGCGCAGAAGGCTCGTCACCGACCGGGGCAACGAGAACACTTCCTTCGGCCGGCCCGCCCGAAAGAATCAGCGGCGTGCCATCCCTCATCCGCACGGCTCGCAGACCGGTGGAGAGCTCCACATCGACCTCGTCCTCGATGCGTCTGCCGAAGTACCCGGTGCCGAGAGCCATCACGACCCCGCCCAGCGCACCGCCGAACAGTCCGAGGGCGAGATTCTTCCACAGGATGGGCGAGGACGGCTCATCCGGGGGGACGGCCCGATCGAGCAGGCGAACATCGCCCCCCTCCATAATGGTGCCGAGCCGGGCCTGGAGCTGCTGCGCCTGCATTGCGGCGAGCATTTCGGAGAGGAGGCGAACGTCTCGCTGGAGACGATAGCTCTCCTCGGCGCTCTGAGGGAGGGTCGCGAGAACGGCCCGCTGACGCTGCAGCTCCTGCCCGACCTGCGCCGCCTGCCGCTCAACACCGGAGAGGTAGGCCCGGGAGAGTGACAGAAGCTGCGCTTCGAGCTGATCGATCGTCATCGCAAGACCAACGACTTCCGGGTCTTGCGGGGTCCGGTATCTACCTTCCAGGAGCTGGATCCGCTCCGACTCGGTGATCAGCAACTGCTCCAGCAGCGCATTGATCGCCGGGTTCCGAAGGAAGGTCGGATACGCGGCCAACGAACGGATCGGGATGTCGCCCTGCGCGCCCGCCTCGAGAATCTCCCGGAGTGTTCGAGCTTCGATGCCGAGCGTCTCCTGCTCGGTCTCGAGCAGCATTGCCCTTTCGACATCCATCTCCCCGTGGAGCGCCGGGTCGAGGACACCCGTCGCCTCCTGAAAGAGCCGGAGGGCGCGCTCCGCCGCAGCCAGATCCCGCCCGATGCTGTCGGTCCGCTCCACAAGGAAGTCGTACCTTCGCTGATTCGCGCCCCGATCGTGCCCCTTCCGGCGCGTGAGGTAGTGCTCGAACATCGAGTTCGGGACTGCCGCGGCCGTCTCCGGGGACTTCGACCTGTATGTCAGCCGGACGACTTCACCCCCGGGCTCGTCCACGCTCAGATCGTCGCGAAGCTGTTCGACCGCATCGGCCCGGCTCACGATCAGGAGTTCGAACTCATCTGGAAGCGCGCCGTCCTGCAGCGCGAAACGAACGCCTGACGGAAATTCCACCAGATCCCCGGGCCTCGCGGCGACGCTCCCACTTTCGGCGGTCAGCCGGAACGAATCGCCTTCGCGGCTCGCGCGGACCTTCTCATCTTCGAACCCGCCAGGGACGCGCACATCCGCCACCAGTCTGTGGGGCGAGAATCCGACGGGCTTCCGCACCTGTGCCTGGAGCGACAAGGAGTCGATCACAGCCTCCAGAACGGTCCGGCTGGTCAGGATCTGCAGCTCGGTGTCGAACCCCGGGCTCATCCCGCCCAGCATGCTCGCCATCGTCCCGAAGCTATCGAGATCGGGAATGCCCGGAATGGCCGATGCCGGCTGAAGAAGGACGGTCGCGTCCGCCTCGTAGCGCGGATCCATCACGAGCGCCGCCAGGCCGCCCAGCAGCAGCCCGGCCACGCTTCCCAGAGCGATCCAGCGGCGCCGGCGTCCGACGACCCGTGCGACCTTCCCGAAATCGACGATGTCCGACTCGGCTTCCATCAGAAGAGGCTCTGCAGCAGAGGCACCATCACGGACACAAGGACCGCGGCGGTACCGGCGATGGCAAGGAGATTCAGCTCGAACCAGTTCCTGCGGCCGACCACCACCTGGTCGCCCGACTGGACTGCGACGGTGGCGACGCCGGGGCCAGATCCGGCCCCTACCGCGTGCTCCTGTCCATCGCGAAGGACGGATATCCGGTGGATATCCCCCTGCTGGGTAACGCCGCCTGCCATGGCGATGATCTCGGAAAGGGTCATCGTCGGATCGGCGAAGTAGAGGCCCGGTCTCGTGACTTCGCCGAGCACCCCGATTCGCCGAAGAACTGTGATGTCGATGGAAGGATTGGTCAGGAAGACCGAATATGCCGACCGCAGGGAGTCCCGAAGCGCTTCGGGATGGCGACCGGCAGCCGGAACCTCTCCCAGTTTGGGAAGGATGACGCGGCCTGTCTCCGAAACGAAGAAGGTGTCGCTCATCAACGGCTCATCCCAGATCCGGACCGAGATTCCATCGCCAGGACGAACCGCTGCATCCCCGCTGATCGCCGGGGCATTCGCATCCTGAGCAGCCAGCGGGGCCGCAGCGACGACGATGAAAGCGAAAGCCGATACGGCAATCCTGAAGAACGTGCTGGTTCGGTTGTCGGCCGGCGCCAAGGGTCTGAAAAGCATCCTGTCGAAGTCGGATTCCTGAGCCTCGGAACGGATCCACGAGGGATGGAAAGGGAGTCTTCGCACGTTGAAAGCGCAAGACAAAGGAGCGCGCCCATGACGCCACCCACTGGTGCTGTCGAACAGCGCAGGGCGTGCTGCGCGCCTGTTCTTCAGTGGGGACGTCGTTACCGGATCGCGCTCCAGCTTCAGCTAGCCGAACATTTCCCGGAAGCGGGTCGCGATGCGCGCTTCCACACTTCCGACTTCCACCGGGCGTCCCAGCTCGCCAGCGATGGAGCCGACGCCGAGCTCCCGGATGCCGCAGGGGACGATCGTGTCGAAATAGCGCAGATCGGGGTTCACGTTGAGCGAGAAGCCATGCGACGTGATCCACCCCGACGAAACCCGAACGCCGATCGCACCGAGCTTCCTCTCGCCGACCCAGACCCCTGTCAGGCCATCCTTGCGGTCGGCCTTCAGGCCGAAGTCGTCCAGAACCCGGATCAGCAGTTCCTCCAGGTCGCGGAGATACTGATGCAGGTCGCGGCGAGGCGGCGGAAGCTGGAGGATCGGGTAGCCAACGATCTGCCCGGGCCCATGGTAGGTCACATCGCCGCCGCGACCGGTGGCGTGGACCTCAATCCCTCCGGCGGCCAGCGCTTCCCTTCCCTGCAGCAGATGTTCTTCTCGGGCGGATGACCCAAGCGTGATGACGTGCGGGTGCTGAAGCAGGATCAGCAGGTCCGGGATGAGCTCCTGACGCCGCTGATGGACCAGTTCCGCCTGCAGCCGCGTGGCTTCCTGATAACCCATCCTGCCGAGGTGACGAATCTCCAGAGACGATCGGGAAGCCTGTGGAGTCTGTGTATTTCCGGGCGTCTCCATCAATCCCGGCCCGATCGGAAGATCTGTATCATGGGTACGAACGAATTCTAGATTTCACGGCATCTTCAGGTAGTGCACGCCCGCCGCGGGATGTGCTTCGACCGCTTTCCGGACGCGAGCAGAAAGCCGACGAGCCTCGAGGCCGCCGACTTTGCCGCAGCATCTCCTTCCCGGGAGGGCGTATTCCCCGGGAGGTCGGACCCGAACCGGCTCGGACCGCGTGTTGCCTCGACGAACCTCAGTCGGTGGCAGGCGCGCTATCCGCTCCCGTCGTCGGCAGCGCGACCGCCGGGGTCGCCGTCCGGGAGAGCGGCACCAGCGGAGCCGGGTAGGCGTCCAGCCCATCGCTCGTGCGTGGCGTCCGTCCGGATTGCATGCGCTCGAGCAGGGTCGGCTGCGGGTCGACAGGAATCCCGTGCTTTCGGCTAAGGTAATGGTTGATCACCTTGGCTACCATCGGGGAGACGTCACTGCCATGCAGCCCATGCTCGATGACCGCCGCAACCACGATCTCGGGGTTTCCGCCCGGCGCGCCGGAGAAACCGACGAAGAGGCCATGGTCGGGATGGGGCGGGTTCTGTGCCGTGCCCGTCTTTCCGTAGATCTGCCAGTTGGCGAGTGCAGAAAGCCACGCCGTTCCGCCCCCCTGAATGACCTGCGCCAGCCCGTCCCACAGAGCCTTGAGCTGTTCGGAATCGAGCCCTAGATCGATCGACCCCTCACCCTTTCCTGCGTCAGGCGTCACGACGAGGTAGGGCTCCGGTGCGCTTCCATTCCCGGCGATCGCCGAGTAGAAGTGCGCCAGCTTGAGCATCGTCTGCACGTTCGGTCCCTGTCCGATCGAAACCGGCAGGATCTCCGAGGGCTGGAAGGGATAGCCGAAATAGTTCTCCCACCACTCCGTGCCACGCGGGAAGGTGCCTGACTGTTCACCCGGCAGATCGATTCCGGTCCTCGCGCCGAACCCGACCCGAGTGCCATAGTCAGCCATATTCTGCAGGCCGAGGCGGGTGCCGACCTGATAGAAGTAGACGTTGCACGACTTTTCGAGCGCGCCGGCAAGGTCGAGTGACCCGTGTCCTGATGATTGCCAGCACCGGAAGTAGCGGCCTCCGTACGCCATTCCGCCCGCGCAGCCGATCGGCATCCGCGTGCCGGCCGTCAGAACTCCCGCCTGAAGGCCCGCGGCCGCCGTAAGCACCTTCGCCGTGGACGCCGGCGGATAGGTGGCGACCATCGAGCGGTCGAGGAGGGGGAGCGCGGGGTCGTTCTGAAGCGCGCTCCACAAGCTCGTAGAGATCCCGCCGACGAAATCATTCGGGTCGTAGGGCGGGTTCGAGTACATCGCGAGGACTTCGCCTGTGGAGGGCACCATCGCCACAACGGAGCCCTTCATGGTGTCCGGGAAGATCTGCTGGATGTACCGCTGGAGTTCGATGTCGAGCGTGGTGCGCAGATCTTCGCCGGGCACGGGGGCCAGAACGCCAACAGTCGTGCGAGGGTTGACGATGCGGCCGTGCGCGTCGACCTCAACGAAGCGGGCGCCGTCCGTTCCGCTCAGCATCAGCTCGTACTGCCGCTCCAGCCCCGCCTTCCCGATCCATCGGCCCTGCCTGTAGCCGGCTTCGCGATACACCGGCTGGTCGAGTTCCTGCGCGCTGATCTCGGAGACGTAGCCGATGAGATGCCCGATCGCCCTGCCCTCAGGATAGAAGCGCTTCGGACGGTCGACGACCAGGAGATTCGGGAAGGATGACCGACGCTCCTCGATGGCGGCGACCTGCGCATAGGTCGCGTCGTCCGTGATCGAAAGCAGGTCGTGGGGTCGGCGGCTGCGCTGCTGCAGCAGCCGATCGATGTCCACCTGGGCGAGCCCGAGGAAGGGGGCGAGGTCCTCCAGGGTGGACCGGATCGTCTCCTCGTCACCCGGCAGAAGTGTCAGCGAGAAGCCCGGAATGCTCGTCGCAACGATCTCGCCGTACCGGTCCGTGATCGTCCCGCGGGGCGCCGGGATGACAACCGGGCGCAGGCGGTTCTCCTCCGATCGTACCTGGAACTGCTCCCCGCGAACGACCTGCGTCTGGAAAAACGCAGTGAGGAGCACAGACACGACGAAGGTGATGACGAAAAGGGCGCTCAACAGGCGCCGTTCACGCGGATCGGTTTGAAAGAGCCTCATAATTGCCTGCTGGGACGGAAAAGCTGCTCCCCGGAAGGATAGCATGACGGGGTGCAAGAGCAATGCCCTCCAACGATTAGGGGGCGCGTCGCTGGCATGCGGTCCTGAGGGGTGGGCCGGGAAGAGTGTGACGACGTATCCGGCGGAGGGGGCGCGGCGATCTTCAGGAGGTTCATCGCCAGGGGGAGTTCAGCGGAGGCCCGCGGGCCGATCGGGCCCGCGGGATCCTGGTGCTCCGGGGAGCGACCTCAGCTGGCGACCAACTGGAGGCGGGATGTGAATGCCTCCTCGACCCTGGTGATCACCGGGACCTTCTGGTCCTTGACCCGTTCGATATAGCTGCGGACTTCGGCCGGCTCGAGGTGGGTGACATCATACCCCGCCGCGAGCAGCGCCTGATAGACCGCTTCGGAATGGATCGCCCTGCGGCTGTAGATATCCGGATAGACGAAGATCTCGCCATTCTCGACGACGACCGGATCGTAGCGGACCGTCAGAGAGATTTCATTCTGGAAGTTGACCCGCTGCGTTGCACCGAAGCTGGCGGTAAGCCGGTCGAGCTGCGTGCTGGAGATCTGCGGCGCCGCCATCTCATGAAGCAGCCGCGAGAGCTCCACGACATCTTCATTGCGCATTCGCACACAGCCGTGCGAGGCGGGCGTTCCGATACTCTCGCCAGCCGGCGTTCCGTGGATGAAGTAGAGTGGCAGGAAGAAGAGCTTCACCCGGCCCATCGGGTTGTTCGGGCCTGGCGGGGTGCGCTTTTCGTCCTTCGCCCATTCCCGGTGAGTCGGCGGGTTCCACCAGGGGTTCCACTCGGCGTGCGAGATCGAAAACTGCCCCGTGGGCGTGTCGAAGCCCGGCATCCCGACGGCGATCGGGTAGGTCTTCAGCACCTCGCCGTCCTCGGAGAGCGTCAGCTTCAGCGCCGGGATGTTGAGATCCACATGGATCTGCGCAGCCGCTGGCTGAGTGACCGCGGTCATTCCGACAAGAAGAGCTCCAATCAGTGCTCGATGCATCATTCCTCGCCCGATGATCCTGTTGATACGCGATGATCGCGTACGGTGGGGTGCAATCGGCATGCCCTCCGCCGACCGCTGATAGTAGGCTTCGCGATGGAATTTGGTTCCTTCCGGGGCTCGCCACCAGCCTGACGTTCCGGCGGTAGGGGGCGCAGGTGCAAGCCGAGCCGGCGACGGCCGTCCAGGCGGGGGGCTGCGGCGCTCGCTTCTCCCTCCATCCATTGCGGGCAGAAGATCTTCCACATCGTGATCGGCCGCCGTGCCCTCTGGAATCGCGCCCGTTTCAGACGCCCGGACGCGTAAGGTAGAGCTTGCACGCGCGGGGTTCACAGGATACGATCCGCTCGCACCCACCCTCTCGTGCAGAGGACTTTCATCCAATTCAAGCCAGGGGGAAGCAGTGCGGTACTCCGTAAATGTTTCTATACTCTACAAGGAATATCCTCTTGTGGAGCGCTTTGCCCGTGCAAAGGCCGATGGTTTTTCCGCGGTGGAGTTCTGGTGGCCGTCCGGGGAGGATCTCGATGCCGTGGAGCGTGCTGTCAAAGACGCCGGCCTCGAGACCGTTCTGATCAACTTCGATGCCGGGGACATGCCCGCCGGTGATCGCGGTCTGGTCAGCGACCCGAACCGTCAGAACGTCTTCCGTGAGAATGTGCCGGTCGCCCTCGGCCTCGCGGAGCGGCTCGGCTGCAAGATGCTGAACGCGCTTCTCGGCGTTCGCGTCGACGGTCTTAGCGTGGAGGAGCAGATCGCTGTTGCGCGCGAGAACATCATCTTCGCAGCGGACGAGGCGGCGAAGCAGGGCGCGACGATCATGATCGAAGCGGTCAACACGATCGAGAATGGCGCCTACCTCATCCATACGACGCAGGACGCAGCCGACTTCGTGAAGTCGATCGGGCGGCCGAACGTGAAGCTGCAGTACGATGTGTATCACATGCAGCGCATGGAAGGGAACCTCGTCGCGACGATCGAGAAGCACTTCGCCGACATCGGGCACATCCAGATCGCCGACTCGCCGGGACGTGGCGAGCCGGGAACGGGTGAGATCCACTATCCGTACGTCTTCAGCAAGCTCGAGGAGCTGAACTACGACGGCTACATCGGGCTCGAGTACAAGCCTGCGACAGGCAAGACCGAAGAGAGCTTCGGCTGGCTTCCGAAGGAAGCCCGCGGCGGCAACCTCGGCGCCAGCGCGCAGACCATCTACTAAAAAGCCACCAGGAGAAGACTCATGGCAGAGAAGATCGGTTTCATTGGCCTCGGCCTGATGGGCCAGCCGATGGCGCGGAACCTCATGAAGGCGGGCTACGAGCTCGTCGTCTTCAACGTTCCGGCGACCCCGGCGGAAGAGCTCGGCCGGGAGGGCGCCACTGTCGCGACTGGCTCGAAGGATGTAGCCGCACAGAGCGACATCATCATCACGATGCTTCCCGACTCTCCGGACGTCGCCAAGGTCGTCGCCGGCGAGGGTGGCATCCTCGAGGGGATCCGGCCGGGGACGCTGCTGGTCGACATGAGCAGCATCTCGCCGGTCGTGACGCAGACGCTCGCCGAGCAAGTCCGGGCAAAGGGCGCCTCGATGCTCGACGCGCCGGTGAGCGGCGGTGACGTCGGCGCCATCAACGGCACCCTTTCGATCATGGTCGGCGGCGAGGAGAGCGACTTCGAACGTGCGAAGCCGCTTTTCGAGAAGATGGGCAAGACGATCGTTCACGTAGGCGGCACCGGGGCCGGCCAGGTGACCAAGGCCGCGAACCAGGTGGTTGTCGGCCTTACGATTGCCGCGGTCTCGGAGGCGCTCGTTCTGGGTTCGCGTGGCGGCGTGGCGCCGGAGAAGATCCTGGACGTGCTCGGCGGCGGCCTTGCCGGCAACAAGGTGATGGAAGTGAAGCGCGAGAAGTTCCTCACGCACGACTTCACGCCGGGCTTCCGTTCCGAGCTCCACCATAAGGACCTCGGGATCGCCCTGTCGGCGGCGCGCGAGTGGGGGGTCACCCTTCCGCTTACGGCAATCGTCGATCAGATGTACGCCGCGATGAAGCGGAAGGGGTGGGGCAAGGAGGATCACTCCGCGCTCATCCGCGTCATCGAGGATCTGTCCGACTACGAGGCGGGCAGCTGACCAAAGCGGGAAGGTGGGGGCACTGAACATTTCTTCGGTCACCCCCATCTCTCCTCATCGCTGGAGCCGGTAGTCGCGTAGCGATCCGGTTCAGCTGAAAAGAGGGCCGACAGCGTTATTGCTGTCGGCCCTCTTTTCCTACCCCTCCGGGAGTGCGAGAACCGATTGCTCCCCCGCCCTCCTCCTCGTCCGCAGCCGGAGCTGCGGACGATCGCTTACGCCCGCAGACCCCTGCCCCTCAGGCGGCGCCGGCGAAGTCGAGGTTCTTCGTGATGCGGGTGCCGTCCTTCCGGAACTCATCGAGGTACATCTGAATGCGCCTCGAGCCTTCCGCAGCGTCAGAGACCCCCAGGTTGATGTTCAGGAGATCGACATACCAGGGAGCCTTCAGCGAGTCGAGGACGTAGGCTTCAGCAATTGCCCGCGCGATCGGCAGCGTCGTGGTCTTCGAATCGTTGTGCACGTCGCGGTTGTCGGCGACGAGGAGCTTCTGATACTCCTCCTCCAGAAGCCGGTTGAACAGCTCGGGCGTGAGCGTATCGCCTTCCTGCACGCCGGTTTCCTCGTCGGCGGCGGTGAAGACGGCACCCTTGTGGAGCCACTCCCAGAGGATGCTGAGCCGGATCTCACCGGTGGCCATGTCCTCCATCAGGTAAAGGACATCGTCATTTCCGAAGAAGTCGGCGGGCTTGAGCGCGGCCGCCTGGAAGCCCTGAAGGAAGGCGTTTCCGTACTGAATGGCGACGCTCAGGAGATCGCGCGCTCCCGCGATCGTCCGGGGCGCATCCTCGAGGAGGAAGAGGCCGTCGGCATCGGCCTTCGTGTAGGTGAGGCGCGGGAAATCCCGGCCGAGCTGGTTCGGCTGGCCGACCTTCTCCCAGACCGGTCGGATGATGTGGACCATCTTCCAATGCGCCACCCACTTCCCGCTCGCTCCCTCGCGCTGCTCCCGCTCCGCGCCGGCGACCGCCTTCTTCATGCTCGCCGCGACCCCGGCCTCCGATCCCACCGGGATGTTCGGCTCCATCCCGCCCTGCCAGAGCGCGAAGTTCCCATTCGCATCGGGCGTGTTGACGGCGCGGCGCACCCGGTCCTCATAGTTGCGCATGTAGCCGTACGTCATCGTGATGGCGTCGATATTGGGATTCTGGAAGCCCTCATCCCACGCCATCGCGTCGGAGACGCTGTTGATGTAGTCCCAGCGACCGGTGTTGAAGCCGACGAAGTGCTTGCCCAGCGCCGCACGGATCTCCATCAGCTGGAAGCACTCCTCCACCTGCTCGACCAGCACGTAAGCGCGGATCGTCCCGTTATCGAGCCCGAGTTCCTTCTCGATGGCGTCGAGGATGTCGTTCCAGAGCGCGGCTTCCTCGGCCGTCTGGATCTTCGGCAGATAGAGGACGACCGGGGCGCCAGCGGCCTGAAGCCGTTCGTGGTTGGCCGTCACGAAGAGCGCCGCATCGACGATGGATGCGGAGAAGCCCCGGCCATCACGCCACTGGATCTGGCGATCGTCGAGGTGGAGGCCGCGCGCCCGGAAGATGACCGTCGTAAAGTCCAGCTGTGTACGCCAATCCTCGATCGGGCGACGGCCCAGGAAGGACTCCGCCCAGTCGTTCATCTCCGCCGCGACCTGCTCGGCGACCTTCAGGAAGACCGGATCGCGGTCGATCGCAAGCTTCAGGTTACGCTGGTTGTCGAGTGACATCGTGCTTGCCTGACCGAGGGCGTCCTCGCCATCGAACATCCAGCCGTCTGCGCCGGAAAGGAGCGCGTACGCCACATTGCGGATGCTCTTCTCGAGCGGGGCGTTCGGCCGGGTCGCCGGACCGGTCCCCTGGATCCACTGGCGCTGCAGGCCGGCCGGGATCGGAGCGCCTTCGAACTTCCCCTCCCGCGCGTCCTTCACCCGGATACGGGTACGGCCGATGAAGCTTTCCGGATCGAGGAAATCGATGCGCTGCCCCGCTTCCGCACGCGAACGCCGCCGTTCGATCCGGGCTGCCATGAGCGACTGGCGATCGGCGTCCAGCGGCGCGAGCGATTCAAGCAGGGCGAGCGCTCGGGGTGTCAGTACATCCTGATACTCGCTCTGCAGATTTCCCCGGACCTCCAGTTGAGATTCAACCCCGCGGGAAGCGTCCGCATCTGTCACGATGGTCACCTTTTGGGCTCCTGCTTTTCAAAGCGGAATGGAAAAGCCGGGGGCCAGGGGCCGCCCGCGCTCTGGACTCCGTAGGATGCAACTCGGGGGAGGGCGATGCAAGGCACACTGAACATGGTATGGACAGCGTCGGGGTCCGCCGGAGGAGCCGCCTCGGCAGGCAAGGGCCAGCGGGTGGCGCGTACGAAAAAAGGGCGCCCCTTCGGGGGACGCCCTTCTGTACTCAACCGCATTGCCGACTCAGCAGCGGTCAGGGAACCGATTCGAGATGGCGCATCGCTGCGTCGACTCCGCCCCGTTCGATTGGAACGCCAGCGAGCACGAGGCCCGACTCCACCCCTGCGAGAGTCGCGAGGAGCATCAGATCGTTGAAGTCGCCAAGGTGACCGATGCGGAAGGCGACCCCCTTCAGTCGCCCCAGTCCTGCCCCGAGCGACATGTTATATCGCTTGTAGGCAATCGAGCGGAAGCGGTCGGCGTCGTGGCCTTCCGGCATCCGGATGGCGGTGAGCACCGGGCTTACCTCGGAAGGTTCGAGGCACTGGACCTCGAGCCCCCAGACCGCGGCCGCTTTGCGGGTCGCTTCACCATAGTGGCGGTGCCGCGCATAGATGTTCTCGAGCCCCTCCTCGCGCATCATCTGCAGCGCCTCGCGCAACCCAAAGAGGAGGTTGCTCGCGGGCGTGTAGGGGAAGTACCCCGTTTCGTACCAGGTGAACATGCGGTCCCAGTCCCAGTAGGAACGGGGCAGCTTCGCCGAGCGGGAGGCTTCCTTCGCCTTCGCGCTGATGGCGTTGAAGCTCAGGCCGGGAGGGAGCATCATGCCCTTCTGCGAGCCGGAGAGGGTGACGTCCGCACGCCACTCGTCATGCTTGACCTCGACGCAGCCGAGCGAGGAGATCGCGTCGACCAGTAGAAGTGCGGGGTGGTTCGCCGCGTCGAGCACGGCGCGAACTTCCGGCACCCGGCTGACGATTCCCGTCGCGGTCTCGTTGTGGACGACGGCGACCGCCTTGATCGTGTGATCCGTGTCCGCAGCGAGCACCTCGGCGAGCCGCTCCGGGTCCGCACCACGCCGCCAGTCGCCGGGAATCACCTCAACCTGCAGGCCCAGCCGTCTCGCCACCTCGGCCCACTCGACGGCGAACTGGCCCGTTTCGAAGGCGACCATACGGTCGCCGGGGCTCATGGTGTTCACCATCGCAGCTTCCCATGCGCCGGTTCCCGAGCTGGGATAGATCACCACCGACTCCTGCGTGCCGAACACCCACTTCAGACCTTCCAGAACCTCGTAGGTCAGCTTGGGGAAGTCGGGTCCGCGGTGATCCACCGTCGGTCGCTCGACAGCCTGAAGCACCCGCAGAGGGACATTCGACGGGCCGGGTATCTGAAGAAAGTGCCAACCTCTAGCCGCTCTGGACACGTTATATTCTCGGATTGGGGAAATCGTGCTGCCGGGCCATTCCCGGTCCGGAAGGAGTTGGACAATAGAAAAGTGGTGTTCAGCGGGCAACCCTTCTTCATCACGGTTCCGGCTGGACGGCGTAACGCAATGTTCTGACCCGACGCGCCGTAGAATCGAA
Source organism: uncultured Gemmatimonas sp. (assembly GCA_964424945.1). Classification (GTDB taxonomy): domain Bacteria; phylum Gemmatimonadota; class Gemmatimonadetes; order Longimicrobiales; family Longimicrobiaceae; genus WHSP01. Next base: position 27,377 of record CAYRLB010000010.1, on the reverse strand, counting down.
AAAGTGGCGGCTCGGATGACAGGCCTGCTTCACCTGGCCGGGGTTCGGCGCGCCTGTCGCATCCGATCCCGATAACTCGAGGGGTTGCGGATTGCGGTCCCCTCGGGAATATCGCTTGACGGGATCGATCGATTCCCTGTACAATCCCGGCCTCCGGAGGCAGATGTTCCACCTGCCGGGTTCTGCGAAGGATTCCCGCCCCGGCGGTCCGGCCCGCCATGATCTCGAGACCGAAACCGAACATGGTTGCGCGCGCTTTGGCGTGGTGGACCGTCCGCCCGGAATCTCCTGACCGCTACGCGATTGTCGCGTCAGGAGATACGGGTCCGGCGGACATCGTGGATTTCGGGTCATGGACACGAAGATGGATTGCAATGCGGCAGAGATGACCGGTCGGGTCACGGGTGCCGCTACATGTCGTACAAAAGGGGATTTGTGATTCGCCAGCGAAGCGGAACCAGACCATCGACCGAGCTCGAGGCCGCCCTTGGCGCCGCCATCTCGGGAGAGGTGAAGTTCGACGCGTACACCCGTCATCTCTTCTCGACGGACGCGAGCATGTACGCCGTCGAGCCGATCGGGGTGGTATTCCCGCGGAACGCTGATGACGTAGTCGCGGCCGTCGAAACCGCTGCCCGCTTCGGCGTTCCCGTTCTGCCCCGTGGCGGCGGAACGAGCCTCTGCGGCCAGACGGTCGGACAGGCGGTGGTGCTCGACTTCTCCCGCCACATGAACCGGATCATCTCCATCGATCCGGAGAGCCGCACTGCACGCGTCCAGCCGGGCGTCGTTCAGGACGATCTCAACAAGGCTGCGGACAAGTACGGCCTCCTCTTCGCGCCCGACACCTCGACGTCGAGCCGCGCCACGATCGGCGGGATGATCGGCAACAACTCGTGCGGCGCGAGGTCGGCGCGGTACGGCATGACGATCGATCATCTCGTCTCGCTGCAAGCCGTCCTTTCCGATGGCACGCTCGCCGAACTCGGCGAGGTGACGATGGAGCAGGCCGCCGCACGCGGGCGTTCCGACACCCTCGAAGGGCGGATCCATCGGGAGATTCCCCGTTTGATCGAGGAGCGCGCGGAAATCATTCGTCGGGATATGCCGCCTCACTGGCGGCGTTCGGGTGGGTACCGCGTCGAGCGGATGCTGCCCGAGTACGGCCCGATGAATCTCGGCCGCCTGGTCGTCGGCTCCGAAGGAACGCTCGCCGTCACGGTCGAAGCGACCGTCAATCTCATCGACAAGCCTCGCTACGTCGCGGCACTGATCGGCCACTTCGACACCCTCGCTGGTGCCATCGGCGCGTCCGAATCGGCAATGGAGTGCGGTGCGATGGCGGTCGAGTTGATGGACAACGTCATCGTCGACCTGGCGCGGCAGTCGCCTGTCTATCGGCATCTCGCCAACGAGATCCACGGTAATCCTGCCGGACTGCTGTGGGTCGAGTTTTACGGGGACACACCCGCCGAAGCTGCAGCCGGTATGGAACGGCTCCAGAGCGTCTGGACCTCGCTCGGGCATGGCTACTCCCTCCTCGCCGCGCCGACTCCCACAGAGCAGAAGGGTTTCAGGGAGCTGCGCAAGGCAGGCCAGGGCTTGCTGATGGCCGCCGCCGAGGGGCGTGAGCGGAACCTCGCCTTCGTGGAAGATACCGCCGTTCCGCCCGAACACCTTGCCGAATATGCGGATCGTTTCAGCGCTCTGCTCACACGCCATGGTCTTCGTGCGGGATTCTACGGCCACGCCTCCGCCGGCTGCCTCCACATCCGCCCGTACATGGATCTGGCCCAGGCGGGTGAGGTCGAGCGGATGCGTGCCGTAGCCGAAGAGGTTCGTGACCTCGTCGCCGAATATGGCGGCATGAACAGCAGCGAACATGGCGACGGCCTCGTCAGGAGCGAGTTCAACCGGCAGATCTTCGGTGACGAGCTCTATGAGACGATGCGCGAGGTGAAGGGCATCTTCGACCCCGATGCGCGCCTCAACCCCGGCAAGAAGGTCGACGCCCCGAAGATCACGGAGAACATCCGCGAGCCCGCGCTGCCCCCGGCCCGACCCCTCGAGACCTTCTTCCATTACGATTTCGAAGATGGGATGCGGGGGTCGGCGAACAGCTGCATGCGGATCGGTGAATGCCGCAAATCGACCGCTGCCGGCGGAACGATGTGCCCGTCGTACATGGCGACCCTCGATGAGGAGCATTCGACGCGGGGCCGGGCGAACGCGCTCGTGAAGGCGCTCTCGTCGGAGGATCCGCGGGCGGCCCTTGGGGAGGAGCGGCTCCATGAGGTTCTCGACCTCTGCCTCGAGTGCAAGGCGTGTCAGACGGAGTGCCCGCTCTCGGTCGACATGGCAACGATGAAGTCGGAAGCGCTCGCCCATCATCATGAGATCCACGGGACACCGCTTCGCTCGCGAATCTTCGGTCACGTTCGCACGCTGAACCAGTGGGGCGCCCGCTTCGCACCGCTATCGAATCTTCCCGGGAAGATCGGGCCTCTCCGGTTCCTGATGGAGAAGATCATCGGGATCGATCGTCGGCGCCCCCTTCCCCACTTCGAGCATGAAACGGTGTCGAAGTGGTTCCGCTCGCGACCAGCCCGGAAGCGGGAGGGGGCGACCGGTCGGCCGTCCAAGGGGCCGCTGCTCTTCCTCGCCGACTCCTTCACGAGCTATACGGAGCCCGAGATCGGGAAGGCGGCCATCGAACTGCTCGAGGCGGCAGGCTGGGAGGTCGAACTCATCGACGACGTCTGCTGCGGTCGCTCCTTCATCTCCAAGGGACTTCTTCGCGAGGCTAAGAATGAGCATCGCAAGCTGATCGCGCGCCTCGGCCCCGGCGCGGCCAAGGGGGCGCCCATCGCCGGCTGCGAGCCGTCGTGCGCGCTGACCCTCGCCGACGAACTTCCCGGCCTCATGGGGAGATCGCCTGAAACCGACGCCATCGCGAGCAACGCAAAGATGGTCGATGAGCTTCTGGCAGAAGCGCTCGAGGATGGCAGCTTGACCGTGGACCCCGACTCACCCGTCGCGGGCCGCCGCATCGTCTTCCACGGGCATTGCCACCAGAAGGCGGGTGGTGCGCTAGCGGGAAGCGTGAGACTGCTGAGCCGCATTCCGGGCGCCCAGGTCGACGTTCTCGACGCAGGTTGCTGCGGCATGGCGGGCTCGTTCGGGTTCGAGACGGAGCACTACGACATCTCGATGAAGATCGGCGGGATGCGGCTCTTCCCCGCCGTCAGGGCGGCCGAGAAGGATGCGATCATTGCGGCGACGGGTGTGTCCTGCCGCCAGCAGATCGCGCAGGGGACCGGGCGCGGCGCCCGGCATCCGATCCTCATCCTCCGCGATGCGGTGCGGATCCCCTGACCAGCCCGAATCTTTTCCCGTGACCGAATCTTGACCTGAGAACGGGATTCTTCGATATTTGGAGGCTTTTGCGGGAAACCAGGGTGCAGGAAGCGGCCGGGGTCGGTCGCTCGGCGCAGGTCGGAGCCCCTCTTCGATCGAATACCTTGTAGACCGCCGGGTTTGTTGAAGATCCGTTGATCCGTGTCCGGGCGACGCCGGGATGGTACCCGTCGTCCGAAAGGTGGGGAACGCTCTCCACCGGGCAGGGATGGAACCGCCAGAGTTTCCCGTTATTTCCGGGAAGGCGGCGAATGGTTTCCGCAGATCTCCAGTCTTCGCGTTTATGTCTCGGCCAGCGCGGGCAGTTTCCGTAGAGTAATTCCGGTCTGATCGAGGGCACTCCGGTTCGGTGCACCGCTGCCGCCGGGCAGCGTGCTGCGGAACACGCCATCGCGGATGGTCGAAGGGTCCGCGGGTCGGAACGACGCAAGTTTTCCCAGTGTAGGACATTCCCCGTCTCTGGATAGCATTTCGACCCGGCTGCGCGGCGGGTCATTTTACGGAGGAGATTCGTTTTATGATGTGTGGATTCAGGAAGGAGCTGGTGACGGCAGCGATCGCTTTGCCTCTTGCTTTCGCTGCAGGTTGTGCCAGCCCGCAGGAACAGGAGCCTGCCAACGCTTCTCCGACGACCGCAGCCGCTGCTCCTGCCGCGTCTCCTTCGACCCCGGCGGTGCCGGCACCTGCCGAAGCCACGACGGAGGATATCGTCGCTGACGAGACGCCCGAGCCGGATTCGACACCGGAAACCGCACCGGCCCAATCAGGACAGCAAGCCGCCTCAGCACCAGGCGCTCCGGCCCCGGCATCGGCGGCGCCCACAGCGCCGGCTTCACAGCCTGCACCCGCGGCCTCGCCTGCGCCGGCCCGGCCCGCTTCGTCGGCCAAGACGGCGCGTGACGGCATCTACACGATGGCCCAGGCGAACCGGGGACAGGCTGACTTCCAGACCTTCTGCTCGGCTTGTCACAACGCGACCGACTTCCAGGGTTCACACTTCCAGCTCGGCTGGGGCTCGCGCCCTGTCGGAGATGTTCACCAGTTCGTCTCCGAGATGATGCCGATGGACGCCCCGGGCAGCCTGACTGCGCAGCAGTACGCGGACATCATTGCCTTCTTCCTCAGTCAGAATGGCTACCCGGCTGGCCAGACCGAGTTGCCCTCCTCGAATGCGGCTCTCAAGCAGATCCGTTTCGAGAGCGCTTCCGGAGACTGATCGCGCAGATCCCGCCCGGACAGGGAATGCCAGAGACAGGACAAAGGGCCACTGCATCGCGCGGTGGCCCTTGTTCGTGTGGATGATCGCAGGGAAAGAAGCCCGACCCCTCGTCCGCGTCAGGACTTCACCGCCCCTTTCTCCCTCCTCCTTGACGCAACTCATTTCCGCCGTTGCCGGGACAGGTCCACCCGTCTACGTTGGCGATGTTCCAGGACCCTGGGACCATATCCTGAAACTCATCTACGGAGCACGATGTCATCGTCAGAAAACAGCCCCCTGAACGAAGTGCGGATGATCAGTCTGGCAGGCGCCAAGCGGATTGTCGAGGCTGCGGAGCAGGAAGCTGTACGGAACGGCTGGAACGTGGTTATCGCGATCGTCGATGGAACGGGTGAGCTGGTGCTCCTCCATCGTCTGGACGGGACGCAGATTGCGAGCGTTTCCATTGCAACCGGGAAGGCGCGAACCGCTGTCCGGTTCAAGAGGCCGACGAAGGCGCTGGAGGATGCGGTGGCAGGCGGTCGGACCGCTATGCTGGCAGTGGACGGGATCCTTCCGATGGAGGGGGGAATCCCCGTCCTCATCGACGGGCAGGTAGCGGGCGCAGTCGGCGTCAGCGGCGTCCTGTCCAGCCAGGACGCGCAGATAGCGCAGGCGGGAATCGACGCTTTGTTGGCCGGTTGAGCCTCGTAAGTAATCGCAGGGCATAAGATTAAGGGGGCGACCGCCGCAGCGATCGCCCCCTTTCCTACAGCTTCGGTGTGGTCCCCACCGGATGTGTCAGGGCAGCGTGTATGCCGTCTTGACCGTGGTGAAGAACTCCGCTGCATAGCGACCCTGTTCGCGCGGTCCGTAGCTGGACTCCTTGCGACCGCCGAAGGGAACGTGATAGTCGACGCCCGCCGTCGGAAGGTTGACCATCACCATTCCGACATCCGCGTTGCGGCGGAAGTGCGTGGAGTACTTCAGGCTCGTGGTGCAGATGCCCGCAGTCAGGCCGAACGGCGTGTCGTTCGCCACCGCGAGAGCCTCCTCATAATCCTTCACACGGATCACGCTCGCCACCGGCCCGAAGATCTCTTCACGGTTGATGCGCATTTCGGGCGTGGAATCGACGAAGAGAGCCGGCTGGAGATAGTACCCCGGGCTCTCCCGCGCGATACGCTCACCGCCGTAGTACAGCGTCGCACCCTCGTCCTTGCCGATCTGGACATACTTCTCGTCCTGGGCCAGCTGCGACTCATCGACGACCGGGCCGATGTGGGTTCCATCCTTGAGCGCATCGTCCACCACCGTCGACTTCAGCCGCTCGGCGACCGCCTCGACGAAGCGGTCGTGGATGCCCTCCGTCACGACGAGCCTCGAAGAAGCCGTGCAGCGCTGTCCCGTCGAGAAGTAGGCGCCGTTGACCGCCGCCTCGACGGCGACCTTGAGATCTGCGTCGTCGAGCACGACGAGCGGGTTCTTGCCGCCCATCTCGAGCTGGAACTTCCGCATGTGCTGAACGGAAGCTTCCGCGACGCGCTTCCCGGTACCTACCGAGCCGGTGAAGGTGATCGCATCGACGTCGGGCGAGTCGAGCATCGCCTGGCCGACGACCGAGCCCTTCCCCATCACCAGGTTCAGCACGCCTTCCGGCAGGCCGGCCCGATGGAGGATGTCGACGAGCGCCCAGGCGGAACCCGGCACCAGCTCAGCGGGCTTGATGACGACCGTGTTCCCGTAGGCGAGGGCCGGGGCGATCTTCCATGCCGGGATCGCGATCGGGAAGTTCCAGGGGGTGATGATGCCGACGACGCCGACGGCCTCCCGCGTGATCGAAACTTCGATGCCGGGGCGGACGCTCGGGATGACCTCTCCCGCCAGCCGCAGGCATTCGCCGGCGAAGAAAGCGAGAATCTGCCCGGCGCGTACGACCTCGCCCGTTCCCTCAGGGACCGTCTTGCCCTCTTCACGTGCGAGCAGCCGGCCCAGCTCGGCGCGGCGACCCAGCACCTCGTCCGAGGCAGCCTTGAGGATGTCGTGCCGCTGCTGGATCCCCGAGCGCGACCACGCCGGGAAGGCCGCCTTGGCCGCAGCGATCGCGCGCTCGACATCGTCCTTCGAGGCCCGGGAATACTGGCCGACGATGTCGTTGGTGTTGGAAGGGTTGATGTTGGGGACAGGCTCACCCTCAACCCACTGGCCACCGATAAGATTCCCGAAAATCGTGCTCAGATCGTCCTCCCGCGTGTGCGGTTCGAAGTCAGGAGATGGGACGCCTCAGAGGGGCGTCACGCGGACTGGCTCAGCCGGAGCCACTTCAAGCCTGTTCGTCAGGGGCAGCCCGAACTCAGGCGATTCGATCTCGAAAATGTCGCCGGGCTCGGTCTTCACACCGTTGGCGAAGGAGAGCGTTGCAGTGCCATAGGTATGCACATGAACGTCTCCGGGTCGCCGGAACAGCGGATACTTGAAGTGGTGAGCTTCGAGGTTGGCGATCGAGTGCGACATATTCTCCTCGCCCGTGACGAACGGCTTATCGAATACGTAGCTGTCACCCCGGCGGATACGGCAGGTACCTTCGACATGTTCCGGCAGGGGCCCGAGGCGGAGTTCGGGGCCGAGGCCGCAGGGGCGTAGCTTCGAGTGTGCAAGGTAGAGATAGTTCTTCCGCTCCATCACATGGTCGGAGAACTCGTTGCAGAGGGTAAACCCGATGCGGAAGGGCGTTCCGTCCTCGCCGATGATGTAGACGCCGGCAACTTCCGGCTCCTCGCCCGCGTCATCCGCGAAGGAAGGGGAAACCAGCGCGCCGCCGGGGCGGGCGACCATCGTTCCATCGCCCTTGTAGAACCACTCCGGCTGAACGCCCTCCTCGCCCTCACCCGGCTTCCCGCCTTCAACGCCGAGCCGGAACATCCGCATCGTGTCGGTGAGGTTGTTCTCGTCGGTTCCGGCCATCTTCTGGTGCATGGCGTCGCGCGTCGCGGCGCTCCCCAGATGGGTGAGGCCCGTTCCCGAAACCATGAGGTGCGCCGGATCGGGATGATCGATCGGGGGAAGCACTTTCCCGGCCGCAAGAAGAGCGGCAGGGTCCGCGTCACCCGACCGGCCGGCCTGCCGGACGAGGTCCTCCATCGGCACCTTCTCCGCTGCTGCTCTGCGGGCCAGTTTATATACCGAACTGACGCCGGCTACCACCCATGAGCTCCCCTCATCGGTGGCGACCACGGCACGGTCACCGTTCTCCAGCTCAACCTGCATGAGTCGCATCGTCGAAACCCCCTGTGAGTCGGTCAACCCCCTATCAATCAGCCCGGGCGGAAGCCCGCCGGGGCGGACTCGGAAAGTCGCCTGACGGGACGTCTAAAGCAAGGTTGAAGAAAGGATGGCACGAGGCGCTTGTCCTTTCAGGAAATGCTTTCAGATTATGACAGGCGAGCCGGACTCGTTGGATCCCGTCGTGCCCGCACATATTGTACGCAACAGACTCCGGTCGATTGCGTCCTGCCGCCTCCGCCAGAAGGTGGCGGGGAACTCCACACCGCATCTCGCGCCACTGCTGCGAATCTGTTCCGGCCGCCCGGAAGCAGATCTCAGACACCCCCCATCCCAAGGGAACGCATGAAGATGAAACGGCCTCTTTCGCTGATGGTTCTCGCTTCTGCCTTCGGCGCCCTCGGCGGTACCGAGGCGGCCGCCCAAGCCCCCGCTCCCCCTCCGCTGGAGGCGCGAATCGCGCGCTATAATCCTGATAGCGTTCAGATGCTGAATTCGGTGCATGCCGGATCTGGACCGATGGGATTCACGAGCCTTCTCTCACCGAGCGACCTCGACACGAATCTCTACTTCCTGCACCGGGGCATCATCCCGCCGGGGGGCGGCATCGGCCACCACTTCCACAACACCGGCGAGGAGATGTTCGTCATCCTGGACGGCGCCGCCGAGTTCACCATCAATGGCCGGACATCGGTTCTCGAAGGCCCCGCGGGGGCCCCGGTAACGATGGGATCGTCACACGCGATCCGGAACCATACGGATCAGACGATCGAGTGGATGAACATCAACGTCTCGTCGGTCAGGAATGAGTACGACGCCTTCGACCTGAACGATGGGCGGGTGGGCGTCGTCATCGATCCGATCCCTGTCTTCATGACGATGCGCCTCGACCGCGCCCTTCTTCAGGCGCAGCCGTTGATGTTCGGTGGAACGGGCACGGTCCAGTACCGGCGGGCGCTCGGCCCCACCGTCTTCAGGACGCCCTGGGCGTATGTGGACCATCTGGTGGTCCCGCCCGGCGCATCCGTCGGCAGTCATCAGCACCGGGGCGTGGCGGAGTTCTACTATGTAATGAATGGCGAGGGGACCATCACGGTTCGGAACGAGACGGCAACGATCCGAAGCGGTGATGCAGTCCCGATCCGCCTCAACGAAGCGCACGGCGTGAGCAACAGTGGAAGCCAGCCGCTCGAACTGATGATCGTGGGCATCGCGCGGGATATGACGAAAGATCTCACCACAACCGCTTCGGGCGGTGGCGGGCCGCGCTGACCGCCTGGGCTCCAACCCGTAATGCGCGTGGGCTGCCGGACGGGTGCATCGGCAGCGTCCACTGGTGGCGACGGCCGGATTTTGTTGTATACTCACGGCTCTCGTCCGCAATCTTTTCGTGCGGTCGAAGGCTTGGCATCTACCCCTTCAGATAACAGGAAATGAAAGTTTACCGGACGCGGAACGGAGTCATAGTCGAGAAGGATGACGGATATCGTCGGGTCTCTGACGTTTCCTGGGACGATATCTTCACGAGCGAGGATCCCGTCGCATTGCTGGAAGCGGCGTTGAAGGGAAGTGGCGACGCTGTGGCAGCGCTCTCCGACGAGGAGCTTCTGGCGCCTGTCGAGAGCCAGGAAGTCTGGGCCTCGGGCGTCACCTATTTCCGGAGCCGCACCGCGCGGATGGAGGAGTCGCAGGCATCGGGCGGCGGGTCATTCTACGACCGCGTCTATGACGCTGAGCGACCGGAACTCTTCTTCAAAGCGCCGGCATGGCGCGTGATCGGAAGCGGCAGCGATGTTCGCATCCGGCGCGACTCGAAGTGGAACGTTCCCGAGCCGGAGCTCGCCCTGGTGATCAACGCGGCGGGAAAGATCATCGGCTACACGATCGGCAACGATGTAAGCAGCCGCGACATCGAGGGGGAGAACCCGCTCTACCTCCCTCAGGCGAAGTGCTATGACGGTTCCTGCGGCCTCGGCCCTTGCATCCTTCTGACGGGGGAAGCCCTTCCGCCCGAGACGCCGATCCAGCTCGAGATCGTCCGCGCGGGTGAGACGGTTTTCCAGGGGGAGACGCAGCTCGATCAGATGAAGCGTACGCCGCAGGAGCTCGTCGATTACCTGTACAAGGAGACGACCTTCCCGCATGGCGCGGTGCTCATGACGGGGACGGGGATCGTTCCCGACGAGCCCTTCACCCTCCAGCCGGGCGATGAGGTCCGCATCACGATCCCTCCGGTCGGAACCCTCGTGAACGGCGTGGGCAGCTGAGATTGTTTTCGGCGGCTTCCTCAGGAGGCCGGAAATAGCCGGAAGATGTAAGAAGGGGGCCGCGGAAGAAACGATTTCTTCCGCGGCCCCCTTCTTATTCAAGCACTGGCTGTCAACGCGCCCGCCGTCGGTCGGAGAGTGCCCGAAGAAGGGCCCAGCTACACCGTCAGGTACTGCTGCAGCAGCCGCTCGTTGCCACGGACCTCTTCCGCGGTTCCGGTGAACTTCACCTCGCCCTTCTCCAGGATGTAGACCCGGTCCGCGAGCGAGAGCACGAACTCCAGGCTCTGCTCCGCGAGCAGGACCGCCAGCCCCTCCTTCCGGAGCGCATCGATCTGCTGTCGCATCGCCTCGACGATCAGCGGAGCGAGGCCCTCGGATGGCTCATCGAGAAGCAGGAGCGACGGATTCGCCATGAGGCTTCTCGACATCGTCAGCATCTGCTGCTCGCCACCGCTGAGGAAGCCGCCGCGGCGCGTCTTGAGCTCCCTCAGCTTCGGGAAGATCTCGTAGATCCGCTCCTCGGTGAAGCGGTTCGAGCCATCCGGTCCGGGTCGGCGGGCGATATCGAGGTTCTCCCATACTGTGAGATCCGGGAAGATCCGGCGATCTTCGGGGACGAAGCCGATGCCGCGGCGGGAGATCTTGTGCGGCGCCATCTCCTGGATCTCCGTGCCCTTCCAGCGGATCACCCCTGACCGAGGGGGCGTCAGCCCGATGATGGAGCGCATGATGGTCGTCTTGCCTACACCGTTGCGCCCGAGAAGCGCCACGATCTCGCCCGGCTCCACGCGCAGGGATACGCCAAAGAGAACCTGGCTCAGGCCATAGCACGTTTCGATGTTCTCAACCTCAAGCAGGGCCATGGCCACCTCCGAGATAGACACGCTTCACCTCTTCATCCGCACGCACTTCCTCGGGCGTTCCGGAGGCGATGATCTTTCCGAAATAGAGCACGCTGATGCGATCCGCGATCGTGAAGACTACTTCCATGTCGTGTTCCGTGAAGAGCAGGCTGAGCCCCCGGCTCTCGACGATCTGAGCGATGAGTTCGATCGTCCGGCGAGTTTCCGGAGGGGACATGCCGGCGGTCGGTTCGTCGAGCAGGAGCAGGTCAGGATTGGAGCTCAGACCCATGGCAAGCTCGAGCTGCTTCTGCCGCCCGTACGCGAGCGTCCCCGCGATGCGATCGAAGTCATCTTCGAGACCGACTGCGCGGAGCAGCTCCAGCGACTCGTCGCGGAAGAGGTTCCGGGCTGGCTTGAAGAGGTTGTACTCCAGCTGATGGTGAGCGATCAGCGCCGACTGGATGTTCTCGAAAACCGAGAGCTTCGGATAGATGTTGGTGTGCTGGAAGGAACGCGAGATTCCCTTCCGCACGATCGCATGCGGCGCCACTCCCGCGATCGACTCCCCACGGTAGACGACATCTCCGCTGTCCGGCTTGAGATGGCCGGTAATGAGATTGAAGAGCGTCGTCTTCCCCGCCCCGTTCGGTCCGATGATGGCGTGGCGGCTCCTTTCGGCAAGCTCCAGCTCCACCCCGTTGGTTGCGACGAAGCCGCTGAACGACTTCCGCAATCCGGTGATCTTCAGCATCAGTTCCCCCTCCTGGCCGGCAGGCGGCGTCGCACGCGATCGACGAGTCCCGCGAGCCCGTCCGGGAACGCGAACAGCACGATCAGCAGGATAATTCCGAGTACAGTGGGCCAGTACTGCGTGTATTCAGTAATCTGACGGTCCAGCAGGATGATCGCCGCGGCGCCGACTGCCGGTCCGAGGAAGGCATGAATGCCCCCCAGAATCGACATGATGAGGACCTCCGACGACTCCGTCCACCACGCGGATTCGGGGAAGACGCTGCGATTGTATAGGGCGTACAGGCCGCCTGCGACCGCTGAAAATGTGCCGGAAATGACAAACGCGATGAGCTGAACGCGCCGTACATTCACCCCCACGAACTCGACGCGCATCTCGTTCTCACGTGCCGAAACGAGAATCCGTCCGAAGGTCGACCGCGTGATCATATAGAGAATGATCGCCGCAGCTACGACCACGGTCAGGACGAAGTAGTAATAGGCCGAGGGTGAGGAGATCAGATCAGGAACGCGGATGCCGATGAACCCGGTGTCCCCTTTGGTGACGCTCCGCCACTGGAAGGCGATCGCCCAGATGAACTGTCCGAAGGCGAGCGTGAGCATCGCCAGGAAGATGCTCTTCAGACGAACGCAGAAGTAGCCGATGATCATGGCCACCGTGGCGCTGAGCGCCATCGCACCGAGGAAGCTGACGATGAACGGCAGCTGATAGGTCGTGCCCAGGACCGCCACACCGTAGGCGCCGATGGCGAAGTAGGCGGCGTGACCGAAGGAGATCATGCCGCCGTAGCCGAGCAGCAGATTGAGCGAGATCGCGAAAAGGGCCCAGATCAGGATCTCTGTGAAGAGATAGATCTCGTAGCGCCCACCCATCACAGGAATAAGAGCCAGCCCGACGACGACGATCGCCAGGAGCGCGTTGCGCAAGGTCAGGTAGTTTTTCATCTCAGAGGGCTCCCGGCCGGCCGAAGAGTCCCCAGGGTCGGAGGATCAGCACCGTCACCAGCAACAGGTAGACGAGAACGATTTCGAGCTCCGGGACCAGCACGATCCCGAACACGGTGAGCTGCCCGAGCATCAGCGAGCCCACGAGGGCGCCCCAGAGGCTGCCGAGCCCCCCGATGATCACGATGATGAAGCAGAGCACGATAATCTCGGCGCCCATACCGGGTTCGAGCGCGATCGAGGGAGCGGCGAGTGCCCCTCCGAGGCCGGCGAGGGCCGAGCCGAGAACGAAGACCGAGGCGTAGATCAGCGGGACGTTGAGGCCGAGTGCGGCAAGCATCTCGCGGTCCTGCGTTGCCGCCCGGATCTGACGCCCCCACCGGGTCCGCTGGGTCAGCGCCCAGAGCACAAAGGCCATCACGAGGCCGGACACGGAGAGGAAGAGCCGATAGGACGGGTACATCGCGATCCCGAGATTCGTCGAGCCGGCGAACCCCTGCGGGAAGGGGATGGAGAGAACGTTCGTGCCCCAGACCACCTTCACCACATCGCCGAGAATGAGCACGACGGCGAAGGTGAAAAGGAGCTGATAGTTGGCGTCCCGGTCATAGAGATGTTTCAGGAACAGCCGCTCTATGACCAGCCCCAGAAGCCCTATCGAAAGCGTCGCAACGGCGACGGCGATCCAGAAGGCCGCCGGGTTGCTCGGCCCGACCGCGTACACGATCGAATAGGTGATGTAGGCGCCGACCATGTAGAAGGCGCCGTGGGCGAAGTTGATCACCCTCAGCACCCCGAGCACGATGGTCAGGCCTGCCGCGATGATGAACAGATTCATGCCCAGCGAGATGCCGTTCATGAACTGCGTAAAGACGAACGTAGGGTTGATCTGCATACTCTGCATTCGGAATGCTCGCGATCGAGCGGCTCATCTTCAACGACGGAGGATCGGAATTGCGTGCTGCTCGCAACCCGATCCTGGTCGTCGTACAGACTTCTGGTGGATTACGCTGATCGCCGGATAGCCGATCCGGCCGGGAGGTGCTGCTTCAGTCCATGATGTCGTCGGCGGCGATGTACTCGACAGGCTTCATGATCTTGAATGGATATCCGGGAATATCGGAGTCGCTGATCTGACCCCAGAACTGCCCGCGGTTCGCCTGATGATCGGACGCCCGCATCGTCTGCTCGCCGATCGGCGTCATGATCGTCAGGCCTTCGAGCGCCTCGCGGACGGCCTCCGCGTCGGTCGTTCCGGCCTTCCGGATCGCTTCGGCAAGGAACTGCATGGCGACATAACCAACGATCGGGAAGGACGAAGTGTGCGGGTCGCCCTCGATCGCGGCAAGCTCCTGAACATACTCCAGGTGCTCGGGAGTGTCCGGAAAGTAAAAGACCTCGTACGAGTTCCCCCAGACACCGGACGGCATGTCGGGGCCAAGCTCCTCCGAAATTTCTGGCGACCCGATCTCGCCGGCGCTTACATAATCGATCCGGTTGAAGAAGTCGAACGACTGCGCCTGCTTGGCGAATCCGGGGAAGTGCGAGCCCCAGAGTCCGCTGAACACCACCTCGCATCCGGAGTTCAGAATGCTCGTGATATACGTCGTGTAGTCCGTCTGGCCGAGCGGGGGTCTGCCCTCGTAGACGATGCTGGATTGCGGCCGGAGCTGCGCGATGTGCGCCTTGAAGGCCTCTTCCAGACTGTGACCGTACGAGTAGTCGAGCAGCAGCGTACAGATCCGATCACGCCCGAGCCGGTCGATGATGATCGCCGCCGACTTCGCCTCAGTGTTCGTGTTTGCGGCCGCGCGGAAGACGTACGGGTGGAAACCCGACTCGTCCGTAAGCTCGATCGTCTTTGACATCGCGGAGATGTAGACGATCCGCTCCTGCCGGGCGACCTCGGAGATCGCCTGTCCCACGCTCGAGCTTACGCCCCCGATGAGAAAGTCGACGTCATAACGGGTGATCAGCTCCCGCGCCGCGGACGTGGCGACATTCGGTTCGGAGCGCTCGTCGCGGTGGATCGACTCGACCCGCCGGCCGAGCAGGCCGCCGCTCGCATTGATCTTCTCGACCATCATCTCATGGCCGCGGAGCGCCGGCGCTCCGTACACCTGGCCTACCCCCGTCGTCGCGTAGAGCACCCCGATCCGGATCGGCTCCTCGTCATCAGCCTGCCCGCACCCCTGAAGTGCGAGCAGGACGATGGCCGACGAGATGGCCATCAGTGCGTTCATGGATCTCATGAGCGTCCTGCCGGGGCTGAGGGGGAGGCCGATGAAACGGAACAGGACGACCGGGCACGGCAAGACTTCGCCGTGCCCGATCGTACAATCACACTAGAAGAGTGCTACACCCGGGATCTTGACCCGCACCCGATAGAGCGAGGTCGAAGCCGTAATGAAGATACTCCGGAGATCGTCGTCGCCGAACGTGAAGTTCGCCGCCGACTGCGGGACGCGAATGACGCCGAGCAGCGTACCCTCTCCATCGAAAACGTGCAGACCGCCAGGCCCCGTGCAGTAGAGGTTGCCAGCGCTGTCGTACTTGATTCCGTCCGCCAGACCGTCGCCCTCTCCCTTGACCTCTGCCCAGATGCGGCTGTTGCTGATGCTGCCATCCGCCTGGACATCAAAGGCGCGGATATGCGCGCGAACCGTATCATTGATGAGCAGCGTCTTGCCGTTGGCCGAGAAGATCAGCCCGTTCGGCTGGTCGAAGTCGCTGGCGAGAAGCTGAAGCTCGTGACCACCCGGT
The DNA here is from genome assembly GCA_964424945.1 of uncultured Gemmatimonas sp. Taxonomy (GTDB): domain Bacteria; phylum Gemmatimonadota; class Gemmatimonadetes; order Longimicrobiales; family Longimicrobiaceae; genus WHSP01. The sequence continues at coordinate 11,907 of CAYRLB010000010.1, read as the reverse complement.
GCGTCGGGGATGATTCTGAACACGCCCCGGAAGTCCAGATCCTGCTCACGTGCGACCCCGTAATACTCCATCCGCCCGAAGGACGGATCGGTGAAGTAGATACTTCCGTCCGCCGCGACGACGACATCGTTGGGGCTGTTCAGCTGCTTCCCCTGCCATTCCGTCGCGAGGACAGTGATCGAACCGTCGAGTTCGGTGCGGACCACCCGGCTCGTCGCGTGCTCGCAGGTGATCAGGCGGCCACGTGCGTCGTAGGTGTTGCCGTTCGCCATGTTGGCCGGCCGGCGGAAGGTCGTGACGCCATCGCGCTCGGTCCAGCGGCGCATGTGGTCACCCGGCATGTCGCTGAAGATCAGATGCTTCTCGCGCGGGTGCCAGACAGGACCCTCGGTGAAGTCGAAGCCGGAGCCGAGCTCCTCGATCTGGAGGTCGTCGCCGACGATTTCGCTGAAACGGGGGTCCCGGATATCAACGCTCATCGCGCTCTTTCCAGATCTGCTTTACACTCTTCTGGCCGACGAACCACTCTGTGTTCTCGACCTCCTCGAAAACCACCCAGACGAGGTCCGGGGTCAGGCCGCCCTCTTCACAGAGCGAATCGACGACCGACTTGGTAATCTTCGCTTTTTTCGCGTCGATGTCGTCCTTGAGGACGCCCTTAACGATCTGAATGTGAACGAATGGCATAGGCTCTCCCGTGGTCATGCCGGTTGCGTGGAGATGCGACGCAACTCCCGCCCGGATCGCTCGATAGAAGGCGACAGCATAGTCGTGAAGGACCCGCCTCGCAAGCTTGGTGCGGCCCTGATAAGGGGGCAGGACCAAGCTCTTTGACTCTGAAGTCCGGCCTCTCTACAATGCGCAGCCCGGGGGTCAACGCCCCCATCGAGGGCGCGGACCGACTCATCCTACTCACACATCAGCGCAACGAATCCGATGACTGACGTCACCGCTCCATACGCTTCGTTCACACCGCCGCACGAAGAGGAGATCTCCACAGGAGACCTCGCTGACGACCGTGCCCAGCTCGCGGCCACGGCGGCGGCGAACCCGGATGTCCGCTACTACGTTCGCTATCGCGAGGGCGACGACATCCACTATGGCGAGGTCGAGGGCGATCGGGTTCATCGCCTTTCAACGCATTATTTTGCGGATCCCGTCAGAACGGGCGATTCCAGCCTTCTAGCCGATGTGCGGCTGCTTGCGCCCCTCGATCCGAACCGGGTGTCGAAGGTCATCGGTGTTGCAATGAACACGGTGAATCTGGAGCTCTCGTCGGTGCCAGCCAACAGCCATCCGCGGTGGTTCGCCAAGTTCCCCAGCTCGATTACAGGACCGGGTGGCGGCATCGAGGTGCCGGAAGAGTCCACGCAAATGATCCACGAGGCGGAGGTGGTTCTCGTGATCGGCCGTGCGACCCGGCACGTCACCGTCGAGGAGGCGTCCGCAAGCATCTGGGGGGTGACCGCCGGGAATGATTTCACCGAGTTCGACTGGATGGGCGAGCCGCTGCGGAGGGAGGGCCCGCCCCGCCTGATGGGGAAGGCGTGTGACACCTTCGCGGCGATCGGGCCCGCAATCGCGGTCGGTCTGGACTATGGCAATCTGGCGGTCACCCATCGGGTGGATGGAAGAATCACCCAGCAGGGCGGATCCGGCGCGCGACTCCAGGCGCCTGCGGAGCTCGTCTCCCATCTCAGCCGGTTCATGACCCTACTCCCCGGCGACATCATCTTCGCTGGCGCCACACCCTTCGTTCCCGATGCCACGCGCATCGTGGCCGCCGGTCAGGAGCTGGAGGTGGAGATCGAGGGCATCGGGATCCTCCGGAACCGCGCGGTTCCGATGAGCGGGAAACCGTGGGGATAGACCGGAAGGTTCCTTCGTGATGGTGTGATGGTCGCGCGCCGCGCGCCTGACCGGACACCGCCGAAAACCGCTACTCCGCTTGGACAGGAAGAGAAGCCGCCAACCCTCATAAAGTTGGCGGCTTCCTCTTTTCCGACCAGGCTGGAGCGACCGTAACTGTGCGCGGATCAGCCTGCTTCCGGATCTCCCACCAGAACGATCTGCAGATCCATCACATTTGTGCCGGTCGGCCCCGTAAGCACGATGTCACCGAGCGCAGTCAGCACCGGATAGGAATCGTTCCGCGCGAGCGCTTCCTTCGCATCGAGATTCATCGCGTTCGCCCGGTCGAGCGTCGTGCCATCGACGATGGCACCTGCGGCATCGGTGGGTCCGTCAATCCCATCAGTGCCGACCGAGCCGATGACGATCCCCGCATCCCCCGCGATTTCGAACGCGGCGGAAAGGGCGAGTTCCTGGTTTCTTCCGCCACGCCCTTCGCCGCGGACAGTCACCGTTGTTTCTCCAGCCGCGACGAGACACCCCGGCACCCCGACCGGTTCACCGCTCCGCCGCATCTCACGACCCATTGCGCCGAGTACGCGACCCACCTCGGTCGACTCGCCGCTGAGCGAGGTCGTCAGCAGTCGGGTCGCGTATCCTCTCGACTCCGCTTCCTTCCGTACGGCAGCGGCAGCGATGCTGTTGTTGCCGACCAGATGCACCTCGACCGTCTCGAAGGCGGGATCTCCCGGCTTGGGCGATTCTTCCACGTCGCCCGCGACGCCCTTCTCGAGGTGGACCCGCACCGCGGAGGGCAGCTTCTCCCAGACGCTTCTTGTTTTCAGGACATCGACTGCCTGCGCGAATGTGGAGGGGTCCGGGGAGAGCGGTCCTGAAGCGATGACGTCGAGGGGGTCCCCGATCACATCGGAAAGGACGAGCGCGATGACCCGCCCCGGGGAAGCCTTCCGCGCCAGGCGCCCACCCTTTAGCCTGTCTAGGTGCTTGCGAACGGCGTTCAGCTCCTGGATCGTCGCGCCCGCGCGAAGGAGCAGATCGGTCGTCTGCTGGACTTCCTCCAGCGTTATCCCCTCGGGCGGCAGCGTCATGAGTGCGGAGCCGCCCCCGGAGATGAGGCAGATGAGTGTTTCCCCTGCTTCTGCCGCGCTTGCGAGATCGTAGATCGCCTGTGCCCCCGCGACTCCCCGGTCGTTGGGGATCGGGTGCCCTCCGCGGTAGACCTCAACGCCCTCGATCGCATCGATCGCGACGCCCTCCGGCGCGACAAGAATCCCGCCGGAGACACGCGAGCCCAGGACTGCAACGGCCCCAGCGGCCATATCGCCGGCGGCCTTCCCGATGCCCACGAGCGATACACTCCCGGCGAGCTCCTCGCGATCCTTCAGGAAGTCGGAGACAAGGCTGCGCGGATCGACCGAACGGATCCCCGCGAGAAGACATGCGAGTGCATCGGCCCGGAGCCGGTCGGTTGAAGAGGATGACGGCGCAGAAGCCCCGGAACCGTTATGACCGGCCGAGGTGACAGAACCGCCTGGGGATGAAGACATCAGCCGTCGTATTTGGTCATGGTTGGAAGCGCAGATGCGGCGGATGCGCGACGCGTTGTGCAGTGGCATCCGCCGCTCGATCTGCGGGAAAGTACCCGATCGGAGCCGTCGGGTCGATAGCGGCCGGATCCGGGAACAGCACGATCAGCCTTCGGAGCCGGCCTCCTTCCGCTGTTCCTTGATAATTTCGCGGGCGCCGGTGGCGAACATCGTGCACGGTTCGAGACAGGGAACGATGAAGCCGTCGCTCCGGCTGCTCCGGAAGATCGGAAGGGGCGACACCTCGCCGATGGGCCCGAGCTCATCCCGCCAGAGTCTCGTCCGGTGACATGCTGCGCAGAGATCTTCGGTGACTTTCCCGACCCCTTCCGGCGCGAGGTCGCGGACCTCCGCGTACATCGCCGTCTGGCGCTCTGCCCATGACCGGAAGTGGTTCGGCACGGGCTCTCTGCGGCTCGCGCGGAACCAGTCGCCGAGCGCCGCCGGATAGAGCAGCGAGAGCACGCGCCAGAGTCCGTCCGTGGAAAGCCGCGGGAAGACCCACCCTCTGCGAAGATCCCGGGTCGAGCGCATAGCCCGATAGGAGCCGTCGGCGCGGTAGCGCGCGATATCCCGGGCATCTTCAGGGTCGGTGTGCGACTCGAGCTCGGACGGCGCGGCACCGCGGTCATCCAGATGCCGTGCGCTGAAGACTCCACCCGCGACCGGCTCGATGAGCACATCCATGAACCGGGCACCCCGGTCAGACGCATCGAGCCTCGCAAAAAGGGCGTCGCGGGGGGAGCCCTGACCGAGTTCACCGCCAGGGCCGGCACCACGATTCAGCGCGGTCGGCGCGGTGTCACCTGGTAAGGGAACCTCTGCTGGTGGCGCTCCCGCCGATCCCTCCCCCGTCATCTCGAGGATGACATCCACCATCTCGGGGAGGGTTCCGACAGGCGGCGTATACCAGATCGTCTGCCGGGCGCGCGTCGTTACCTCACCGGTCAGCCCGAGCTCTTCGGGGATGGTTTCTCTCGTGTGCCACCCCTCAGCGACGAAGAAGGGGACGAGCACGATCTCCTCCGCGTCCAGTCCGGCCAGAACGTCGGCGATGAAGGGGGCCTCGTCCAGGAATCCCGAGACGACTGCCCTGAACTCACCACGCCCGCGAAGTCTCTCGACGAGATCGTAGACGGTGTCCGCGGAGGTGGCGTTCCGCTCGGTCCCATGCCCGATGACGGCGAGGACGGCCCTTTTTCGCCGTTCCGGGTCCCTGCCGATGACCCGGTCGGCCCGGCGGAGGATCATCGTCGTCATTGCGGGGTGGGTGCCGACCGGCGAAAGATAGCGGACGGTCTGGTGTCCTCTCCGCATCTCTTGGCTCGAAAGGCCGATTTCCCGCGGGAGGACCTCACGCGTGAAGTATCCTTCGGAGAGGAAGAGGGGGACGATCAGAACTTCGTCAGCGTCGGAAAGATGCAGGACGCTGGTCAGCGGAGGTTCTTCCTTCCAGAACGCCTCGTGCACCTCATCGAATGCACCGGACGCCCGGATCGCAGCCGCATGTGCATACACCGGTGCGCTTGAGTCGGCATTCAGATGCGACCCATGGCCAACGAGAATGAGCGCTCGCGTCATGTCAGGCCGATCGCGAGATCTGGCTGCGCCAGGAGGTACGAAAACGAACGATCGGGACGTGGCCGGGACGCCGCCCGACGCTCCGGAAGCCGCCGCCACCCATGGTGCGGCAGGAACGCGCCCACCCGTACATCTGAATCATTGGAAACTGCGGCCATCTCAACCCGAGACCGGCGTCAGCTGATCGGAAGGAGCGCTGTCGTGGAACAGGAGTTCGGGGAGGAGCTGTTCTTCGTCATCCCGGAGGAGCCGACGGATGCTGCGGAGCACACCTTCCACCGAATGCTCATCGGCGATGGCACCGACCTGCACCCCGAGCTGCTGCGCGACCTCTGCTGTCGATGGGCCGATCGCCACGACGCGATTCTGGCGCGACGGCCGCCATCCGGAGGCAAGGAGTTCCCTCACCGAAGAGGATGACGGGAAGACCACGAAGTCGGCATCTGCGAAGTCGGCCGGGTCGGCGGGTAGCCGCCTGGTCTCGAAGACGCCGAGCTCATGGACTATAGCGCCCCGGTCCCGAAGCCGCGTCGCGATCGGCGAAGGAAGCGACGCATCCCGCACAAAGAGAACCTTTCCGCCGCCGAGCCGCCCGCCCTCCTCGAGAAGCCCCGCAACGCGATTGACGTCGAAGGTGCGCGTCTCGACCTCGGGGACGATCCCCCGGCGCCGGAGCTCCTTCGAAGTCTCCGCGCCCAGCCCCGCCACCCGTGCGCCGCCCAGCGATCGTGCATCGCCGCCGGCAGCGGTCAGAATCTGCCAGAAGTGGCGAACAGCGGGGACGGATGAGAACACCACCCAGTCCGCCTCGCCGGCGCTGACGATCGCCGCGACGTCCGCGCCGCTGGCCGGCACAGCCTCATCCGTAAGGCGCGGCGCCTCGAGCACATCCGCGCCGGCCCTCCGGAGCGCCCCGGCGATCCGGGAACGCTGCGGCCGAGACCGGGCCACGATCACCCGCCGCCCATGCAGCGGCGCCCGGTCGAACCATGCAATCGTGTCACGAAGGCTGACGACCTCGCCGATGACGACCAGCGCGGGGGAGCCGATCCCCTCCTCACTGGCCAGCCGGGCGATCTCCCGCAGCGGACCGGACACGGTTCGCTGCCTGGCAATCGTCCCCCACTGGATGACCGCCGCAGGGGTCGCCGCGTCCTTGCCTGAGGCGATGAGCCGTTCGGCGATGCTGCCGAGCGTCCCCACGCCCATGTAGAGGACGAGCGTTCCCTGGATCCGGGCGAGCGACGTCCAGTCGATCCGGCTCTGTGCACCGCCGATATCCTCATGGCCGGTGACGAAGGTGACGCTGGCGGACACGCGTCGATGAGTGACGGGAATCCCTGCATAGGCGCTCACTCCGACACCCGCGGTGATGCCCGGAACGATCCGGAACCGGACGCTCGCTTCCGTCAGCGCGAGCGCCTCTTCCCCGCCCCGGCCGAAGACGAAGGGATCGCCCCCCTTCAGCCGGACAACCGTCCGGTGGCGGGCCGCCGATTCCAGCAGGATTTCGTGGATCGTCTCCTGGGAGGTCCGTCGCCCGCCGCAGCGTTTGCCGACATCGATCCGCACCGCGGTGCTGGGGATCAGATCCAGGATCGCGGAGCCGACGAGCGCGTCGTACACGACGACATCCGCGCGACGTAGAAGCCGAGCGGCGGCGACGGTAAGAAGTCCCGGATCGCCGGGCCCGGCCCCGACGAGGTACACGACACCTCGCGGGCGCCCGGATCCCCTGTCAGGCGTGGAGGCTACTTCTCGAATCATGTCCCGTACTCGTGAATGCCGCACTCCGTCCGCTCCGAACCGCGCCAGCGACCGGCCCGTTCGTCTTCCCCCTCGCGCACGACCGTCGTCAGAGGCTCGTCGCCGACGCTGGCGTAGCCCTGATCGAGGAGCGGGTTGTACGGAACGCCGCGGTCGATCAGGTACCGCCAGACGTCGCCCTTCGACCAGTCCATCAGCGGGTTGATCCGAAGCTTCACGCCATCTTCGACCAGGCGGAGCTGCGCGCGTGTACCCGACTGATCGCGACGCCGACCGGTGAACCAGCCATCGAGATCCGCCGTCGCCCGCCGGAAGGGCTCCACCTTCGCCAGCTCCTGGTAGCGATCGATGTCGCGCTCCCAGAGCCGCTCGCCATACTTCGCCTCGAACGCCTCTCGCGATTCGAGATGACGGTAGACCCGGAGATCGAGGTCGTACTTCGCTCTCGCCTCCTCCACGAGCGCAATCGTCTCGGGGAAGTGGTGAAGCGTATCGATGAAGACCACGGGCAGCCGGATTCCAAGCGCCTGAAGCTTGTGGATGACCACCAGACTCCCAGGTCCGAAGGCGGAGACGACCGCGAGCTTTCCGGGGCGGAAGGCTCTGACCACCCCGGCGAGCCGCTCCTCGAATGAACGACCTTCCAGCTCGTCATTCAGGCGGCTGGCGAGCGAGCTGTCCCCGCGATCGGCGAGCAGCCTCTGATCGCTCATGCGTCCCTGCCTTCCTCGGCGTGCCCGCTACTGACGGGCGGCACGAAAAGCCCGCTCGCCTGCAACTTGTGAAGAATCGCATCCACCGCTTCATCGACGCTGAGTTGGTCAGTCTTCAGGTGCAGCTCGGGCGTCAGCGGCGCCTCATACGGGGAGGTCACGCCAGTGAAGTTGGCGATCTGACCGGCGAGGGCCTTCTCGTACAATCCCTTAGGATCGCGTGATCGGCAGGTATCCAGGTCGGCATCGACATGGATTTCGAAGAAGCCAGCTTCCGGGAAAAGGGCCCGCACCCTGTCGCGATCCGCGAGGTAGGGCGATACGAAGGCAGCGAGCACGACACTGCCATTCTCGAAGAAGAGACGCGCCGCTTCACCCGCACGCCGAAGGTTCTCCCGCCGATCCGCCTCCGAAAAGCCGAGATCGCCGCACAGACCGTGGCGGACATGGTCCCCGTCGAGCAGAACCGTCTGGACATTTCGATCGAAGAGACGCTTCTCGAGCGCCCGGGCGATCGTGCTCTTGCCGGCCCCCGACAGTCCCGTGAACCAGAGGACCGCAGCCCGATGGCCATTCCTTGTCTCGCGCACTTCACGCGGGATGTTGGCCGGTTCCCAGACGACATTCGGCGAGGCGACGGCGGAAGTCTCCTCCTTGACGATGCCGCTGATCATCCCCGCCGCCACAGTTGCGTGGGTGTGCGGGTGGATCAGGATGAAGCTTCCCGTGATCCGGTTCTGATCGTAGCCATCGAAATGCAGCGCCTGCGCCGTTTCAATATGAACGCGGCCGATGTCGTTCAGGTTCAGATCCGTCGACGGTTGACGATCGAGTGTGTCGACGTCGATCCGGTGCGTCACACTGACGACGCGCGCGGGCACCTGACGTGTCGTATGCATCAGGATATACGGCCGGTCGAGCTCGAGCGGCTCGTCGGTCATCCAGCTGACGACCGCATCGATCCGGGTCGACGAGCTGGGGAGCTCTCCGGCGCGAACCAGCAGATCTCCCCGACTGATGTCGACCTCGTCTTCGAGAAGGATCACCGCGGATTCGCCTGCGACCGCTTCGCCGAGCGATCCCTCGGTCGTCTCGATCGACCGCACACGGCTCGTGCGGCCGCCGGGAAGCACGACGACATCGTCCCCGGCATGAACGGTTCCGGACGCCAGCCGGCCCGCGAACCCACGATAATCCTGGTGCGGCCGGATGACGTACTGCACGGGAAAGCGGAGCTCGCCCGACTCCATGCTGGAACCCGCATCGGCGGTCTCCAGCGTCTCGAGAAGGGTCGGCCCGTCATACCACGGAGTGCGATCGCTCCGGGTGACGACATTGTCACCGTGCAGCGCACTGAGTGGAATGAAGATCGGCGCCTCAACCCCGAGACGCCGTGCGAATTCCCCATACTCAGATTCGATGTTGCGGAAGATGTCCTCATCGAAATCGACGAGATCCATCTTGTTGACCGCCACGAGAAGGTGCGGAATCCTCAGGAGCGAGGCGATGAAGCCATGCCGCTTCGACTGCGTCTGCACGCCCTTTCGCGCGTCCACGAGGATGATGGCGAGGTCGGCCAGCGACGCACCTGTCACCATATTCCGGGTGTACTGCACGTGGCCCGGCGTATCCGCGATGATGAACTTCCGCTTCGGCGTCGCGAAATACCGGTAGGCGACGTCGATGGTGATGTTCTGCTCCCGCTCCGCCCGCAATCCGTCCGTCAGCAGGGCAAGGTTGACGTACTCCTCACCGCGCTGGTTCGACGCCCGTTCGACCGCCTCGAGCTGATCCTCGAAGATCGACTTCGTATCGTAGAGCAGCCGGCCGATGAGCGTGCTCTTCCCATCGTCGACACTGCCGGCAGTGGTGAGACGAAGCAGGTCCAGCTCGTCGAAGGAAGCCACGAAGGAGTCGTCGTCGCCGGATGGCGCGTGATGCGGATGCACTGCAGTACTCCCCTTGTCCATAGCCATTTTCAGAAGTACCCCAGTCGCTTGCGGTCTTCCATCGCGGCCTCGCTGCGGCGATCGTCGCTGCGAGTACCGCGCTCGGTCACCCGTGCCGCGGCGACTTCAGCAATCACGTCGTCCAGCGTGGATGCGACCGACTCCACCGCACCCGTGCACGTCATGTCGCCGATCGTACGGAAGCGGACCGTTCTCTCCTCATATTTTTCGCCGGGGAGGAGCGTGTCGTACGGCCCTTCCGCGAGGAGAACGCCGTCACGATTCACGACGCGGCGCCGGTGCGTGAAGTACAGGTCCGGAACGGCGATTCTCTCCCGTGCGATGTACTGCCACACGTCGAGCTCGGTCCAGTTCGAGAGGGGGAACACCCTGAAATGTTCTCCCGGGTGCTTCCGGCCATTGAAGAGATACCAGAGTTCAGGCCGCTGATTCTTCGGATCCCACTGACCGAAGGCATTGCGATGACTGAAGAAGCGCTCCTTCGCGCGGGCCTTCTCCTCGTCACGCCTGCCGCCGCCGAACGCCGCCTCGAACTTGAGTTCGCGCAGCGCGTCGAGCAGCGTGACCGTCTGCAGACCGTTGCGGCTCGGGTTCAGGCCCTCCTCCTCCTGGCACCGCCCCTGATCGATCGAGTCCTGGACGTATCGGACGATGAGCCTGGCGCCGACCTCCTCGACCATCTCGTCCCGGAACTGCAACGTTTCCGGGAAGTTGTGGCCGGTATCGATGTGGAGGAGCGGAAAGGGGATGGGCGCGGGGGCGAATGCCTTGCGCGCCAGGTGCACCATTACGATCGAGTCCTTGCCTCCTGAAAAGAGGAGGACGGGCCGGTCGAACTGACCGGCCACCTCACGCATGACGTAGATCGCCTCGCTCTCCAGGCGGGAGAGGTGGCTATGCGGATCGAAGGTGCGGGTCCGCGGCGGCTCGGTGGCAAGCAGCGTCATCTTGCCCCCCTCGTGGGTACCGGCAGCGGCTCGAGGCCGACCCGCTCCCAGAAGTCGCCGAACTTCTCACTTTCCTGGCGCTCCTGCGCGAACCGCTCGAGAAGCGGACGCACCGTCTCCACCAGGTTGTCGAATGGGATGAGGTCGGCGTACACCTGCCCGAGCCGCGTCCCCTCGAAGCTCCCGCCGATATAGACGACGTACTTCCCGAGCGACCGGCCGACGAAGGCGATGTCCGCCGTGTAGGGCCGGGCGCATCCGTTCGGGCACCCCGTCATGCGAATGGCCAGCGCTTCCTTGTCGAGCCCGAGGCTCGCGAGGGTCGCTTCGATATCCACGAGCAGCTGCGGGAGCACCCGCTCCGACTCCGCGACTGCGAGGGGGCAGGTCGGCAGCGCGGGGCACGCCATCGCCCAGCGGCGGGTCGGGGAGATCTGATCGACGCTGACGACGCCATGCTCGGACAGGATCGCGTCGATCCTCTCGCGGTCGGCCGGCTGCACATTCGTCAGCAGAAGATTCTGCTGCGTCGTCAGGTGAACGTCGGTGCGGAACTCCTCGACGATCGTGCGCAGCGCCGAACGGAGGCGGAAGTCCCCCTCATCCTTGACGCGGCCATTCTCCACCCATACGCCGAGGAACCAGCGGCCATCACCCTGCTCGTGCCAACCGAGGTGATCCTCGATGCGGGCGATCTCGACGGCGCGATAGGGTGCGAGGGCGCGGCCGAGGTTCTCCTCGACACGCTCACGGAACCAATCGACGCCTCGCGCTTCGACGAGGTACTTCATCCGGGCGAAACGACGGTTCTCACGATCGCCATGATCACGCTGCACCGCGATGATCGCCTTCGTCACCTCCAGCAGCTCGTCCGGCGTGGCGAAGCCGAGCGGCGATGCGAGCCGTGCAATGGTGTCGGTCTTTCCGTGCGTCTGCCCGAATCCACCGCCGATGACGATGTTGTAGCCGGCGATCTCGCCATCTTCCTCGATGACGACGTAGCCGAGGTCATTCGAGAGAACGTCGGTGCAGTTATCGTCCGGGAACGCGAAGCCGATCTTGAACTTCCGCGGAAGATAGCGGGTCAGATAGAGCGGATCGGGCTCCGGCTCGGCGTTGGTCGTGACCTGCTGACCCTCGACCCAGATGTCGTGATACGAGGACGAACGGGGAAGCGTAGCGAGGGCGATCTCCTTCGCGACCTCGATGACCTTCAGCCGGTTGCCACCAGGAAGGGGCGCCGGGCAGGTGACCACGTTACGCACGACGTCGCCGCACGCGCCGAAGGTCGTCACCATCGCGCTGTTCAGATCGTGGATGGTGCTGCGCAGATCATTCTTGACGACGCCGTAGAGCTGGAAGCCCTGGCGAGTCGTGATCCTCAGGGTCGAATCACCGTACTTGTCGGTGATGCGATCGTGAAGAAGATACTGCTCCGCCGTCATGGCGCCGCCCGGCAGCTTGCTCCGGA
>CAYRLB010000009.1:11159-55994 GCA_964424945.1 uncultured Gemmatimonas sp. | reverse complement strand
GCAATCATCTCGGCAGAATTGCATATGCGAAGGGGAACACGATCGACATCGAGCCGATCCACTACGTCTACAGCGACGGATGGCTGTACGGTCGCACCTCGCGCGGCACCAAGATCGAGCGGACGGGGGAAAGCTGGTGGCCTGTCGCTTTCGAGGTCGACGAAGCCGATGGCCTCTTCGATTGGCAGAGCGTCGTCGTCCATGGCGGCTTCTACACGCTGAGCCCGACGGGCGCGCCCTGGATGGTCGACGCGTATGACCGGGCGGTCGAGATCCTGCAGACGCTCATACCCGAGGCATTCACTGATGCCGACCCGACGCCCTGGCGGAACATCGTCTTCCGCATTGCCGTTCAGGAAGCAACGGGGCGTGCGGCATCGAGCACATCGTCCGGCGATCTGCCGGCCGCATTCTAGTCAGAGCCGATGGCCGATCAAATCCGAATACTTCTGGTCGATGACCACGCCGTCCTCCGCGGTGGACTGAAGGCACTTCTCAGCCTCGAGCCCGATCTGGATGTGGTGGCAGAGGCGTCGACGGGGGAGGAGGCGATCGACCGGACGCAGCAGCTCCGGCCCGACGTAGTCGTTATGGATCTCGACATGCCCGGCATCGGCGGGCTCGAGGCAACCCGCCGGATCGTGGCAGAGGTGGAGGGCGCCCGAGTTCTCGTGCTTACGTCGCACTCGGAAGAAGATCATCTCCTCCCCGTGCTCGAGGCGGGAGGTCATGGCTTCGTCCACAAGAGTGGCCCCGAAGAGGACCTGGTGAAGGCGATCCGCACCGTCGCCAGAGGTGAGGTCTTCCTCTATCCGCGCGCTGCGAAGCTGCTGCTGATGGGCTACCAGAAGGCGGGTGACGAGAGTCGGAAGACGCCCCTCGACGAGCTGAGCGAGCGCGAACGGGAGGTCGCGGTGCTCGCTGCGGAGGGCTACACATCCGCGGAAATCGGCAAGAAGCTCTTCCTCTCACCGAAAACCGTCGATACCTATCGCGCAAGGCTGATGCAGAAGCTCGGAATGACCCACCGCTCGGAACTGGTGCGCTTCGCCCTCAGCACAGGGCTGCTCCGGCCGCCGGCATGACCATCTCCAGCGGGTGGGGCGGGGCACTGTCGTCCATCGCCCTCCGTGCTCAGGCGATCGGCACCGCAAAGTAGAAGGAGCTCCCGCCTGCCGGCCGCTTCTCATACCAGGCGCTCCCCCCATGCGCCTCGGCGATCCCCTTCACGATACTCAATCCCAGGCCGGCTCCGGTCGGATTTCCGGCGCTGCTCTTCCAGAAGCTGTCGAAGATGTAGGGCTCGTCATCGGCCGGGATTCCCGGCCCTGCGTCGGAGACGATGTAGACGAGCCGACCCTCCGCGATCGAGACATCCAGCGTCACCGCCTCCCCCGCAGGGGAGAACTTCACCCCGTTCCCGAGCAGATTGCCCAGCGCCTGGCGGATCCGGTCGGCATCAGCGTTCACCTGCGGAAGGCCGTCGTCGGCGCGGATGACTAGCTCGATCTCCCGGGTATCCGCGAGGGGTCGGACATCTTCCGCCGTCTGGCGGGCGATCGCCAGGGGGTCGACCATTTCGCGAGCGACGGAAAGGCGGCCCGCTTCCAGACTTACCGTATCCAGCAGATCCTGTCGCAGGCGCTCCATCGCTGAAACCTGCTGCAGAATGCCCGCAGCTCGTTCAAGCAGGTCTTCCGCGACGCCATCCCCGCCGATCGTCCGGGTCAGAACGCGGGCATTGATCCGGATCGCCGCGAGATGATTGCCGAGATCGTGCGATACGACGCGAAGCACCTGGTCCCGCGCACGCAGCGCCGCTTCGGCACTGGCCCGCGCATCCTTCTCCCCGCCGAGCAGACGCTCCAGTTCCAGCGCAAGCTGCTTCCGCTCGATCGCGTAGCGGATCGCCCGTCCCAGCGCGGGGCCGTCCACCTCTCCCTTGACGAGGTAATCCTGCGCGCCGGACTGGACCGCCTGGAGCGCGATCTTCTGGTCGGCGAGGCCGGTCAGCACGATGATCGGGACCTTTGGCGCGACCGCCAGCGCAGACGTCACCGTGTCGAGGCCGTGCGCGTCGGGAAGGGAGAGATCGAGAAGCAGCACCTGCGGCTCCCGCTCGCGGAGCAGCGCGCCGGCGGCAGAGAGGGTTGCAGCGACCTCGACTGAAGGCGATTCGATCCCCGACTCGTAGAGGAGCTCCCGGATGAGCCGCGCATCCCCCGGGTTGTCTTCGACCAGCAGAATGCGGAAAGCCGTCGCAGCCACCCTAGTCGCTCTTCGGCAGGCGAACGATCGTGAGCCAGAAATCCTCCAGGGACCGCACCACGTGGATGAACTGATCGAGATCGACGGGCTTGGTCACGAAGCAGTTCGCGTGGAGCGCATAGGACGAAGCGATATCCGTCTCCGCCTGGGAGCTCGTAAGCACCACGACCGGGATCTGCAGGAGGTCCGGATCCGCCTTGATCTCCTGAAGTACCTCGCGCCCGCTCATGCGGGGGAGGTTCAGGTCGAGGAGGATGAGGTCCGGGCGGACGGCGGATGCATACTCGCCCTCCCGTCTGAGGAACTCGATCGCCTTGATGCCATCTTCGACCACATGGAGGTTGTTCCGGACCTTCGCGTCACGGAGCGCCTCGCGCGTCAGCCGGACATCGCCCGGATTGTCCTCGACGAGAAGAATTTCGACGGGGGAGGAGGCCATGGAACTCACAATTTCCCTTCCAGCGTGAAAAAGAAGGTCGCTCCCTCGCCGGGCTCCGACTCGACCCACATCCGGCCGCCATGTCGCTCAACGATCTTCCGGCAGATCGACAGCCCGATGCCGGTCCCCGGGTACTCGCTGCGCGTGTGGAGCCGCTGGAAGATGACGAAGATGCGATCCCGGAACTTGGGGTCAATGCCGATCCCCTCATCGCGGACGAAGAAGACGCGCTCCCCATCCTCCATCCGGACCCCGACGTGGACACGCGGCGGCTTGTCGCCCCGGAATTTGAGCGCGTTCGCGATGAGATTCTGCAGAAGCTGGGTGAGCTGACTCGCGTCTCCCTCCACCTCGGGGAGCGGGTCCGAGGTGATGACCGCCTCGCTCTCCTCGATCGATGGACCGAGATCCGTCAGGACGCGATCGAAGACGGCCTGCAGGTCGACGGTGACCATCTCGCTCCCCCGGCTCCCCGCGCGCGAGTACGCCAGGAGGTCGCTGATGAGCGCCTGCATGCGATCGACGCCGTCGACGACGTAGCCGATGAACTCGTCCGCATCGTCATCCAGCTTCCCCCTGTACCGGCGGGCGAGGAGCTGGGTGTAGCTGGTGACCATGCGGAGAGGCTCCTGCAGGTCGTGCGAGGCGACGTAGGCGAACTGCTCCAGCTCCGCGTTGGACCGCTCGAGCTCGCGCGTGTTGGCGGCGAGCGCCTCCTCCGCCTGCCTCCGCGCTGTAACATCGCGCAGAACGGCGGTGAATACGCGGGTCCCGTCATCGAGCGTCAACTGGGAGATGGAGGCTTCGGCGGGGAAGATCTCGCCATCGCGGCGTCGGCCGGTGATCCCGCCGCGCTCCCCCATCCGTCGGGCAATTACCCCGGACTGCCCGAAGGCGAGGACCTGACTGGCGTGACTCGCACGGTGAGGCTCGGGAATCAACAGCTCGAGCCGCTCCCCCAGCACCTCCTCCGACGAATAGCCGAAGATCGTCTCGGCGCCATGGTTGAAGAAGGCGATGCGCTGATCTTCGGTGACGCAGATGACGGCATCCGAGGCTATGGCGAGTATGCCCTCGAAGGCGGACTGGGAAAGCGCGATCCGTTCTTTTGCCATCAGATAGTAGGGCGCGTGGAGCCGACCTGTCGAAAGAGGGTGGCCGAGCCGAGCCGGGAGAACGGCACCGCCAGAAGGATCCCTCTACTGTTCCCGGTCGCCATTCGGGTACCGCACGGTCAGCGCTTCGCTTCGGACCCGGCCGGTACGATGAGAACGTTGGATGAAGAAATCGTCCGAACAGCCGCCTGGGCGACGCTTCCGGCGATTCTGCGGTCGCGCTTCGGGCGCGAATGCGTGCCGATGACCACATAATCGGCACGCCATTCCTCCGCCTCCGCGGCGATCTCGCCGGCCGGATCGCCAACCCGCGCGGCTGCTTCGATCTTCCCTTGGCGGGGCCGCAAGGTTGCGGTGGTCTTCTCGATGTGCTGCAGCGTAATCTGACGAATCTCGTCGGGGCGAAGCCCGGTCGGGAGGGGCCCTGTATCGGCGACCGCGAGCGACCGGACTTCCGCAATCGATCCCTCACCTGCCGAAATCGCTTCGAGAACGTCGAGCCCCAGCTCATGGACGCCCGCGCTCGTTTCCGTCAGGTCGGATGTCACCAGGACGCGTGCGGGGCGCTCGGCAATCGGGCTTCGAACGACCATGACCGGCAGGGAGGTCCCCCGCAGCACACGCTGCGCCGTCGTACCGAGCAAAAGCTTCCCCAGTCGGCCCCGGCGCGTGGCTCCCACGAGGACGAGGTCTGCGTCTGCCTCCTCAGCGACGGTATGGATGGCGTCGGCAGCTGCCCCGGGGATGACGTGATACACAGTACCCTCCAGCGCCCCCTCTGACCTGGCGAGTTCCTCGAGTCTCGTCTGGACGGCTTCCCTATAGCTTCCGACGGGGTCCGCAGGCGCGGCATAGCCGATGCTCGCATAGGAGTCCAGGAGAAGCGGTGGGATGTCGTGCGCGTGCACCAGATGGAGGGTGGCGCCGAGCCGCTTCGCGAGGGCGATCCCCTCCTTCAGCACCAGGTCATCCGCATCCAGCTCGCCTACAGCCGCAACAATTCTCTGAATCGGGTAGATCATGGCATCTCCGCTTGTTGGTGATTGCTCGGCTTCCCGCTCCTGTTCCTGACAATACGAGCTTTCCGCTCCCACGCAATCAGCGATCGGCCTCTGAAGGGAGCCTCTTCCTCTGCCGCTGCCGACCCCGTCAACCGACCGATCGATCGTCAAACGAGGGGTGATGGCCCGAACTCCGCCCGCGAAGTGGCGCGTGCCTCACCCTTCGCGCGATCCTCCGCCTCACATCCGCCCGATCGAAAGACTCCGCTTCACCCGGGTAGTCAGTCCGCCTGTGAAAGCGGACTGCTCAGATACGCCTCGATCCCGGCTGCCAGCGCCCGCGCCATCTGCATCTGTCCGTTCTCCGTCGTGATGAAGGCATCATCCGCGGGGTTCGCGAGGGAGACCATCTCCACCGTGATCGCCGGAACCTGCGAAAAGATCGACCCGGTGAGGGCACCCTGCTGCGCTCCGACGGCCGTCTGCGAGTCGCCCAGAACCCCCACGTCCCCCCACCTCGGACCCATCGCGACGATCATCCGCGAGTGGAAGATGCGGGCGAGCCGCTCGCTGCGTGCGATCACATCGTCGGAAGGACCGGTGATGCCTCCGACCGTCCCCTTCCGGTCCGGATAGTAGGTGGCGGTTCCCGAAGCAGCCCGGGAGTCGCAGTGAAGACGAATCATGGCAGCCGCTCCGGCGCGGTTCGCGATCTCCGCCCTCTCGCGGTTCGTGACGACCTGGTCCTGCTCGGTCCGTGTCATCACGACCCTTATCCCGCTCTCGCGCAGCAGCACTTCAAGCTTCTTCGCCACCGCCAGCGTGATCCGGCTCTCGACCGTCCCGCGCGCGCTGGTTGCGCCATGCCCGTTCTCCGAGGGATGGCCAGCATCGATGACGACAACGGCGCCGGCAGTGGAAGGGAGGGGCGTTCCGCCTGGCGCACGGGTTTGCGTTGCACCGGCGCACCCGGGGAAGAATACCGTGAGAACGATCGCAGCGATCAGCCGATGAAATGGTACCGAACTCCTGAAGAAGCGCATCAGACCTTCATTGTTTCAGATGAATCAGCGGGCGGAAGGCGTTCCGATGCAGCGCCGGTCCTGCTGACCACGGAACCTGGCACACCCGAGTAAGCGCAGCTGTCCTGTCACACGCGGTAGCCGGCAATGCAGCGCCAGCGAATTCCGACACACCTCCCACTGTGCTACTCCGCAGCGGGGGGCGCCCCTCTGCCGACGCTATGGTAAGCGGGCCTCGTCCGCGGCAGGTGGAGCGTGAAAGTACTGCCCTCGCCCGGAACGCTGTCGGCCGTCAGATCACCTCCCATCCCGCGGGCGAGATCACGGCTGATGGCGAGCCCGAGCCCCGTCCCCTGCGCACGCCGGGTGTGGCTCGGGTCAACCTGCACGAAAGGCTCGAAGACGCGTCCCAGCTTTTCGGGGGGGATCCCGATGCCTGTGTCCCGTACATGGATCCGCGCCCGCTCCCCGTCCCGGGACTGGCTCGTCCCGACGTCCACCGACCCGCCGGCGGGGGTGAACTTTGCCGCGTTCCCGAGAAGGTTGAGAAGCACCTGCTGAACTTTCTCCCGATCGGCCCACGCGATCAGAGACGGATCGACATGAACAGCGAAGGTGACTTCACGCGCGCCGAGCTGTGGTTCGATCATCGGGGTGACCTCGGTCACCATATCGGCGACGGAGACGAACTCCATCGCGTAATCGACCCTCCCTGCCTCGATGCGCGCCAGGTTGAGCACGTCGTTGATGAGGCGTAGGAGGTGGCGCTGGGCGGCGTCGATGCGGTGAAGAGCTTCGAGCTGGGCCTCGGTCACCGGGCCATGGATCCCCATCTCGAGGAGCTGCACGTACCCGCCGATGGCGTTCATCGGGGTGCGAAGCTCATGGCTCATCACCGCCAGAAAGGTGCTCTTGGCGTGGTTCGCTTCGTCCGCTATCGCCCTCAGCCCTTCCGCCTCGTTCATGCGGTCGAGCAGCTCTTCATTGGTGACGCGCAGCTCCTCGGTCGCCTCCTCGAGATGCGCGGCCTGCTCCTGAAGCTGGTCCTGCTGCATCTGGAGCTCGGCCATCAGATCTTCGAGATGGGCATTCGCCTCCCGCAACTCGCCTGCCTTCCGATCGGACTCGGCCCTTGCCATCTCGGCGCTGCGACGCGCCCTGAGCAGCTCATCCTCATACTTCTGCCGCTCCCGCACGCGCATGAACACGCAGTCGTACGCGGCCGCTCCCGCACGTTCATGACGGATGGCATTCGCGAGAACTCCGATCGGCGCTCCGGCCGCATCCTTCAGCTGGAGGAAGATCTCCTCCGCGTGGCCGTGAAGGCGAAGCAGCGGGAACCAGTGCGTCTGGTAGAAGATCCTCGTGGCGATGGTGAGCAACTGCTCGACATGCCGGCCGACCACCATTTCGCGGGGCTGGCCGAGCATATCAAGCAGGTGAGCGTTTGCCACCGTTACGATGCCGTCATCGCCAAAGGAGAGGAAGCCGCACGGCGCTCCCTCCAGAAGATCTTCCACTGCGCGCTACCGCGCTTCGGCGGTCACCGACGCCCGGTCCGACTCGAGATATTCCTTCATCAGCCGGATCGTTTCCACGGGATGACTCATGTGCGGACAGTGGCCGGTCGCCTCCATCTGTCGGAAGGTGCTCCCCGGTAGATGCTGATGCATGAAAGCTCCCACCTCCGGTGGCGCGATGAGATCTTCGGAACATTGCAGGATGAGTGTCGGCACCTCCACCGCCGCCAGATCGGCCCGGTTGTCCGCGAAGAAGGTCGCTTCCGCAAAGCGGCGGGCGATGACGGGATCGGTCGAGCAGAAGCTCTCCGTCAGCTCCTCGCCCAGCTCCGGCCGGTCAGGATTTTTCATGATGGCGGGCGCCAGATAGTTCGCCCATCCGACGTAGTTCTTGTCCATCATTTCGAGCAGACCCTCGATGTCGGATCGCTCGAAGCCGCCCACGTATGACGGCGCCTCGTTGATGTATCGGGGAGATGGGCCGATGAGGACCAGATCGGAGAAGCGGTCGGGCTCCCTGTTCGCGGCCAGCACCCCGATCATGCTGCTCACCGAATGCCCGACGAGAACCACATCCTGAAGGTCGAGCGCCTCACAGATCCGGAGAATGTCATCCGCATAGCCGTCGAGGGAGGCGTACCGGTCCGGATCGTAGGCGGCGAGATCGGATTTCCCGGAGCCTACGTAATCGAAGAGAACGATGCGGTAGTCCTTCTCGAAGGCAGGCGTGACCAGTCGCCACATGTTCTGGTCGCATCCGAATCCGTGCGCGAACATCATCGGCCGGGTGCCGGAGCCGAATACCTTTACATTGTTCCGGGCGAGTACATCCATTGGTAGTCCTGCGTCGGAATGAAGGTTCGGAGGCCACTGCTGCATCTGCGGTTCCAACCACCAGTCGGCTGGTGGGGTCGGAGCAGGAGAGGGGCGCCGGCCGGTCCGCAAGCCTGAATGGGCCATCTCTCCGCCCGGTAACCGCCGCCTCCAGTCAATCGGAAATATCCATGCAGCGAACAGGCCACGCTCGGACGGGCGGGCGGACCGGGTGGGGAGGGGACGTGGAGAGGGAGGCGAGCGGAGGCGCAGGAAGGGCGGGAGGATGATGAGGTACGGCTCAGCCGGGGTGATCAGGCAGATGCGTCAGACTTCTCTTCGAGAGCTTCTGCGAAGGCCGAAAGATCGAGGGCGCGCAGCGCGCCGACGACGACCTCCCACCGCCCCTCGGAACACAATCCCTGAACTCCCGCATCCTCCCAGGCATCCGTCGCCGCGGCGATACACGCGGCCCGCACCGCTTCCGCGAGCTCGGACTGAGTCGATTTCATGACGGCCTCCAGGAACGGGATGGAGTAGAGGGCGCAGGAACGAACGGGTTGGCGCAGCGGAACGTCCGCGAGTCCGAGACCGGGCGGTCAAAAGGATGTAACCCGGAGGGTCGTGCGAGGGGAGATTCAGAGGTAGGTCCCGATATCACAGCGTAAAGAAATCCTACCGCCGATTCTTCTCCGGCTCACGCCAATGAAGCACCATCGTCCCGCCGATCGGCAGCTGTTGCCAGCGCTCGAACATCTGTTGCCAGCAGGTGCACACCGCTGCGATCTCCTCTTCGGTGAACTGCCTCGGCGTCTGCCCCGCCGGCGTCCAGATGTAGCGCCGCAGCCTGTCGCGCAGAACCGGGGACTCGGATCCGAGCCCCTCCTCGAATGCCTGATCGAAGAGCCCGACGAGAATCTCGGTCGCTGTGAGGTCGTCCTTGTTCGCCCTGAGAATCTCCTTCGAGCGCTCCGCTGCGCGGGGTTTGCGCCGCCCGCCTACATGCGTCAGGCTCCCGAAAACGGCGCCGTCCGCTACACTTCCCCAGAAGCCTCTACGTATGCCGAGCCCCTGCTCGACGGCGAAGTGTCCGAGGTCGTGCGGAATCGACCCCATGTGCCCGACACCCTTCACGAGGTATGTCACACCATCTGATCGGGCGATCAGGGTTTCGTAGCGTCGATCATCGAGCCGCTTCAGCCGCAGTTCCATCTCTGCCGGAAAATCTGGTCAGCTCCCGAAATGAAGCCGGCCCCAGGATTGTACTCGGGCGCCGGCTTCATTCGGAAGACGCGATCAGTGACTTCCTTCCCGCCCGTCCGCCCCATTCCCGGCGGCCTTCACGTCGGCGACTGCTCCGACATTGGCGCGTCCGCGTGAGGCCTTCTCGTCGTCGGCGGAATCCGTCACTTCGCCACTCTCAGCGAAGCGCATCACACTGTCGGGAAGCTGCACCCCGCCGATGTCGCGCATCAGGTGCATCATCGGAACCATGCTGGAGCCCAGATCGCGGACGAAGTTCCCGACCCCTCCCGGGCTGCCGTTCGCCGCATTCCCGCCGTCCCACACCATGACCTTGTCGACCTTGATGCTTCCGATCGCCTCCGCCGCCTTGTCGGCGAGGTGGTCCATGTGCTCCAGGAGGAGCAGGCGATACGCTTCTTCGGCACTGCCGCACTCGGAAATAATCTTGCCGAGGCCCTCTGCCTTCTTCGCGAGCTTCTCGTACTCACCCTGCGCTTCCGCGCGGAGCTGGGCAAGAAGCGCATCCGCTTCGGCCTGCGCCTCGAGACGCCGGCTCTCTGCCTGCGCTTCGGCCTCGACGATCCGGCGCGCCTTCTCCGCCTTCGCGGGCGCCTCCAACTCGGCGCGGCGCTCTGCTTCGATCCGTTCGGCGTCGGCGAGCGCCGCGCGTGCCTGGGCGCGGTTCTCCGCCTCCGCGACCGCCGCTTCCGCCACACGCCGCCGGGTTTCGCCCTGCTCGAAGGCGTCTGCCTCACGAATCTGGAGCTCAGCCTTGGCGGCGGCGATCTTCGCCTGGGAGACCGTTTCCCCCTCGACCGCTACCGCGTTCGCCGCGGCCACGGCCACGCGCCGCGCTCGCTCGGCCTGGACCTCGCCCTCCGTCGCCTGCGCATTCGCCTGCGCGACCGCGATCCGGCGTGACTGGTCGGCCGCGGCGATTTCCGTGTCCCGCTCGAACTCGGCGCGCTGCCGTGCGATCGCGGTCTCCTTGTCGAGCTCGGCAACCTTCACCGCCTGATCGCGCTCGGCGCTCTTCACACCGACATCCCGCTCGCGTGCAGCATTGGCGACCGCGATGGCGCGCTCCTGGTTCGCCTGCGCGACCCGCTTCTCACCCTCCTTCTCCTGCTCGGCGACATCGCCACGCGCCTGCTGAACAGCGCCGGCCGCGGCCTTCTGCCCGATCGCCTCGATGTACCCCGAGTCGTCCGTCAGATCCTTGATGTTCACGTTGAGGAGCACCAGACCGAGCTTCTTCAGCTCCGGCTCGAGCGCCTCCTGGATGTGCTTCAGGAAGGCCTCGCGATCCCGGTTGATCTTCTCGATCTCCATCGATGCGATAACCTGACGCATCTGACCGAAGATGATGTCCGCCGCCTGGTTCTTGATGTCGATCTCGGTCAGGTCGAGCAGGCGCATCGCGGCGTTCTGCTGCATCTCCTCCGTCTGCCCGATCGCCACGGTGAAGACCGAGGGTACCCGGACCCGGATGTTCTCGAAGGAGAGCGCGTCGACGAGATTCACCTCGACGGTCAGCGGGAGCAGCGACAGATAGTCGTACTGCTGGATCACCGGCCAGATGAACGCGGCGCCGCCGGAGAGCGTTCGTGCGCTTCGTCCCCCTCCCACCCGCCCGGAGATGACCATCACCTTGTTCGCCGGGCACCGTTTGTAGCGAGTGACAAACAGCACCAGCAGGCTGAACAGCACCAGCACAACCAGGCCCACGGAGGCGAGCATCACAACCGGTATCCCCGGAGTGCCGAGCTGGAGGGCAGTGCCGAGAGGCATCGATGGGTTCATCCGAGTAGTTCCTCGAGGGTGGGAGTCGGTACAACCTCGACAGTGTCACTGTCGATGAGACCGACTATGGTGACCTGCGTCCCGGTCGGGAGCGGTCCGTGAAGAGTTACCGCCTTGAACTCCATCGTCCGGCCCTGCAGCTCGAACTGCACACGACCCGCACCCGCCAGCGCAGCGGGAACGGAGAGGTGCACCCGGCCTGGCCGTCCGATCGCGCCGCTGAGCCGGAGCGAGCCACTATCCTCGAGCCCGAGCATCGCCCGGGTCAGCCAGGCAGTGGCGCCAGCCGAAGCGACACCCGCTGCGACACCCGGCAGCACGGCGACGAACGCGGGAAGACCGAGCGCGAGCCCGGCAAGCCCGCCCAGCCCGAAGCCGGCGGTTCCCGCCGAAAGTGCGCGAACCGAAAGAAGGTCGAGGCCGTCGGAAAGATCCAGATCGCCAGACGCATCATGGTCGACACCCACGAGCGAAAGCAGGGTCTGGATCACCAGAACGGCGGCCCCAAGACTGCCGCAGATGAGGAAGAAGGTGGACATCGACGTATCTTTCACGAATCCCGATCCGGTGACCCGGTCGGTGTCTGAGCTCGGTGTCAGAGAGAGCCTGTAGGGTCATCCCCTTCGGCGCAGAACCCTGCGTTTCTGCTCGCCGCACCCGGCGCCTCCGAACGCCCGCGCAGGGTGAAGACGTACGATGGCGAACGACGGGAAGTTTCGGGTCCAGCCAAGAGAGAACGGGCGACGCTTCCTCGCGAGGGATGCGAGGATGCCGGAGGGATCGCCGAAGGTAATGTAACTCAGTACGCCCTCCGGCGATACGCGAGGATCAGCTATCAGCTGATAACTGTCAGCCTCCCCGGGCCAGCCGGACCGCTGCGATGACGACGATCAGCCCGACGACAGCGTTGATCCTCGCCATCAGGGCCGCCCTCCGACGTGCCTTCAGTGCTGCGGGGGACCCGGGTTCGAGTCGCGATGCGGCGGGGCCCGAGACGAAGTCGTGGAAGGCGCTCAGGGAGACCATCGTCGTGACGGCGCCCAGCTTCCACGCGAGCGACCTCCCCATCGGCGTTCCCCAGAAGGCGGAGTTCGTCCAGACCTCTGCGCTCAGCAGGCCGCGATAGTGGAGATTGATGATACCCGTCACCAGAAGTACCGAAATCGCCCACCAACCGACCTGACGGAATCTCTCCCCGAGTTGCCGGAAAAGCGCAGCCCGAAGGGCCGGAGGCTCGACATGCCGCAGCACGGGTGCGCCGACGATGGCCAGGAAGAACATCCCACCCAACCAGAGGAGCGCGGCCAGGACGTGCAGGGTGACGGCCAGAAAGTAGAGCTCGGACATTACCGTTCAGGCTGGATTCATCCAATCGGCGGACGGGTCGACGATCTCGAGACCGCCGCTCCGCGAACGCCCGGGGTCAGAAGCGCTCCCCCTTCGCCTCGCGAAGATGGCTCCCGACCGGCCGGATCCGCGTCCACATCGTCCAGAAGTAGAGTCCCAGACCCACCGCCTGTCCGATGCCGCCCAGAACCACGATCCAGCCGAGCCAGGTAGGCGCCAGCCAGGCCCGCGCGCTCTCGGAGACGAAGCGAGAAAGCGTCGAGATGAGGAGAATCCAGTACGCCGCTTCGATGCGGCCCGGCGTGTAGCGCGTGTCGTCCTTCTCCGCCCGCGGAAAGAGCCAGAGCGCAACGCCGAGGATGATGAACATCACGAAACCGACGAGAACCGCGTGCGCGTGCGCCGAGACGAGATGGGGATGCGGCCAGATGCCGAACAGCTCGCGCCTCACGATCAGGTAGATGCCCAGGATAAGCCCCGCGGCGAGGAACCCGATGCCCGTCTTGATATACAGCCGAACCGTTGTAAACACCTGGCGTAGCCTCTCTATTCCATCGGGCGGCGGAAAGCCCGACCGGTGCCCTCCCGGCCGCTACCCTCCCGCCACCCGCATATATAACCTGATATGTTGTTGTTCTGCCGCCTATGCCGATGGCCGCAGCCGCCACGCGGTATAAACCGCACTCGCGAACGCGACATTCGAGAGCAGCATCAGCCCGACCGCGTACGAACTCGTCCCCTGATGGACCAGTCCCATGACGATGGGGGGCATGAAGCCTCCCAGCCCGCCTGCCGCGCCGACCAGCCCCGTCACGCTCCCGACCTGCGACGGAGGGGACCGCTGCCCGACCAGCGCGAAGACCGCCCCATTTCCGACTCCCAGAGACGCGGCGAGAAGGAGAAATCCGAAGGTCGCCGTCATGAAGCGCGGCTCGAGCGCGGTGATGATGGCTCCCACGCCGATCGCGATCAGGGAGAAGAGCAGCACCCGCGCTCCCCCGAGGCGATCGGATAGGGCGCCTCCCACCGGCCGCGCCAGGGTCGCCAGCACGATGAATCCTGCCGCGCGCGCCGCCGCGTCCGGAACGGGCCGGTCGTAGGCGATGGTGAGGAAGGTGGGAAGATAGGCGCCGAACGCCACAAAGCCACCGAAGGTGACCGCGTAGACGAGCGCGAGATCTCTGGCGATCGGGAGCCGAACAGCGCCGAGGAATCGCTGCGTCATCGATTCCGTCGATACCGTGCGGCCGGGCGCATCGCGTGCGAAGAGCGCGAAGATGGCCGCCACCGCGGCCAGCCCGATCGCCACGAGCAGATAGACCCAGGGAAGCCCGAGCTTCTCCGCGATCGATGGCGAGAGAAAGCCGGAAAGGGCCGTCCCTCCATTACCCGCTCCGTAGATTCCCAGCACGAGCCCGCGCCGCTCCGGTCGGACCCACCCCGACAGAAAGGGGATCCCGACGGCAAAGGAGGCGCCTCCGAGACCCACCAGAAGCCCCCCGATCAGCAGCGCAGGATAGGACTGGGCGACGGAAAGCAGCAGAACCGGAACGATGGTGAGCGCGCTCACCACGGTGAACATCAGCCGTCCGCCATATCTGTCAGTCAGCGCACCGATGGGTATGCGGGCGCACGCCCCGATAAGCGCCGGCACCGAAACGAGGAGCGATACCTGGAAGGGAGAGAGCGCCAGCAGTTCACGATAGGTCGGCGCGAGTGGAGCCAGGAGGTTCCACGCCCAGAAGTTGACCGCCAGCGCCAGCGTCGCGAGGACCAGGGCACGGGTCTCCCCACCGGATTGCGCGCTGATTTCCGATGATCTGTCGATCGCCATCTCAGTCCAGCCGGTACAGGTACCGGAGGAGCCCGAGGTTCAGGGCGAGGCACGACAGGCTGGCGAGTGCAGCCGGAACCACGATGTCCCCATCCCCGCCGAGATAGGCGTTCATCGTTGCCGACAGCAGCCAGAGCTGGACGATGACGAGCACCAGGACGATCGACAGGATCCCATTGACGATCGTGCTCCGCTGGCTGCGGGTGAACCGGGAAGACCAGGTCATGATGCGCGCACCTCCACCCCCGTCGCGTAGATCTGATCACCCCGCACTTCCAGTGTGATCCGGGGAAGGGGCCGTTCAGGCGGGCCACTCAGCACGCGGCCCGTCTCCAGGTCGAAGTTTCCGTTGTGACAGGGGCAGTGGAGACGCCCCTGCTCAGGCTGGGCGACGACGGGGCAGAGCAGATGCGTACATTGCTGATCGTAGGCGACGAACCGGTCCTCCCCCAGCCTCACCAGGATGGCGTGGTCCGCCTCGCCGGGGTAGTTGAACACCCGCGACTCCCCCACTGGAATATCCGAAACGCCCGCGATCGCCCGTATCGGCGGCGCCCCCGCCCGCTTCCTGACAACGTTCTGCGCAACGATCCAGAGCTGGCCGACGGCAAAGGCGAAGCTCGTCAGCACCATGAACTTCGCAAAGTCCCGGCGGGCCACGTACTCGTCCCGTGGGATGTCGATGGGGAAGTCGCGGCGCCACTTCGGCGCCTGCGAGAGGGGGCTGCCGTCCGGCTGCGTCGAGAGGTTCTCCCGGTCCCCGATCATGCGTCCTCCCCTCCCATGAACATCCCGGCCAGCAGGGCGTCGTCACCTGCGTCGGAGAGGCCGACGGTCGGTTCGTACATCGCATCCGTCACATCGACGTGCTCGACCGATGATCCGCGAGGCACCATGATGTTGACCTTGGTGGTGATCGTCTGGGCGCCGAAGCGGAAGCTGTTGATCGGCTGCGAGAGGGGGCGCAACGCCTCGATCTCGCTGCGCGTTCCGAAGAAGAGCGCCTGGCTCGGACAGACCGATGCGCACATCGGCTTCTTCCCGACGGAGGTGCGGTCATAGCAGAGGTCGCACTTCATCATCAGGTTCATCCCGCTGTTCATCTTGGGGACGCCGAACGGACAGCCGAGAACGCAGTTGTTGCAGGCGATGCAGCGTGGCTTCCGCGCCGTCTGAACCACACCGTCACCGCTCCGTTTGATCGCATCTGCGGGGCAGACCTCAGCGCACGTCGGCTGATCGCAGTGCATGCAGACCACGGGAACGGTCTGGGGCGAATGCGCCCGATCGATGTAATCGAGCTGAATCATCGAATGGCCCCGGTGCGTATCGCACTCCCCGCACGCCTGGACACATGCATTGCACCCGATGCAACGGTTCGGATCGATGAAGAATTCCTGCGCCTCGGATACCGCCATTCCTCCTCCTGTCTTGCGGGTGTGGAAGCTACTGCTGCGGTTCTAGCACACCGAAGCTTTCCGGTGGGCCGTCGGCTTTCCGGACGTTCACCGCACAGACCTTGAATTCAGGGATCTTCGAGACAGGGTCCTGCGCGCTGATCGTCAGCTGGTTCGCACTCTTCTTCCCGCCCCAGTGGTAGGGGATGAAGACTGTGTCCGGGCGGATCGTCGTGACCACGTGTGCCTCAAGCGTGATCGTGCCACGGCGCGACGTGACGGTCGTCCACTCGCCATCTGCGATCCCCAGGCGGTCGGCGAGCTGCGGGTGCATCTCCACCCTCGGCTCCGGATAGTAGTCCACCAGCGGCCCGATCCGCCGCGTCTGGTTCCCGGACAGGAACTGGGCGATGACACGACCGGTTGTGAGAATCACCGGATACTCCTCATCCGGGACCTCCGCAGGCGGGCGATACTCGGAGATCTGGAAGCGGGCCCGTCCATCCGGGAAGTAGAATGGACCAGCCCCCTGCGCGACGGGGTTCCACGATCCGGGCTCGAACAGTCGCGGGGTGCCGGGATGATCGTCGGACGGGCAGGGCCAGAAGACGCCCATCTGCTGTTCGATCTTCTCGTAGGTGATCCCGGAATAGTCAGCGAGGCCGCCCTTCGACGCGACCCTCAATTCATCGAAGATTTCGCCGACGGAGCCGAACCCGAAGCCTTCGCCCCGGCCGAGCGCCCTCGCGATATCCTGTATGATTCGCCAGTCCTGCCGCGCCTCCCCAGGCGGATCCACAGCCTGGTTGATCTTGATGACGCGTCCCTCCACCTGCGTCACAGTCCCTTCGTCCTCCTCCTGTAGCGAGCCCGGAAGCACCACATCCGCGTGCCGGGCGGTCTCGTTCAGGAAGAAGTCGATGGCAACATAGAATTCGAGCTTCTCGAGGGCCTTCGTGACGAAGGCGCTGTCCGGCAGGGAGACTTTCGGGTTGAAGCAGATGGAGAGCAGGCCGCGGATTTCGCCCCTGTCGACTTTCCGTATCAGTTCGTAGGCGTCGACGCCGGGTTGAGGCAGGTCGTCGGGGTCCATCCCCCAGACATCGGCGATGTATGCACGGTGCTCCGGATTGGCGAGCTCCCGCATACCGGGGAGCTGGTCGGCCTTCTGCCCATGTTCCCGACCGCCCTGGCCATTGGCCTGCCCGGTGATCGTGCCATAGCCGCACCCCTCCCGCCCGAGCCGTCCGGTCGCGAGCACGAGGTTGATGGAGCCGAGGCAGTTCTCGACGCCATTCGTATGATGCTCGATTCCCCGCGCGTGGAGCATGAAGCTCGTTTCGGCCGTGCCCCACATGTGCGCCGCCTGGAGGAGGCGATCTTCGGCGACGCCGGTGACCTCGGCGGTCCGCCTCAGCGTCCATTGCTGAACATGCTCCGCCAGCGCCTCGAAGCCATTCGTGTACTCCCTCACGAACGCCTGGTCGATCCATCCGTTCTCGATCATGATCCGGAGGACGCCGTTGAAGAGCGCGGCGTCCGTCCCCGGCCTTACCGGCAGGTACAGGTCGCAGGTGCGCGCAATCGGGGTGATCCGGGGGTCCTGGACGATGATCTTTCCGCCATTCTGCCTGGCCTGCCACACATAATCGGTCGTGATCGGCGAACATTCGGCCACATTGGAGCCGCTGATCCAGACGACGCCGGCTTTCGGGATGTCCGCCCAAGGGTTCGCCGAGCGGTCGACGCCGAACGCCTTCTTGTTCGCCGCACCCGCGCTGACCATGCAGAGCCGCCCGTTGTAGTCGATGTTCGAGGTGCGCAGACACATGTGGGCGAACTTGCCCATCAGGTAGGTCTTTTCGGTCGTCAGGCTGGCGCCGGAAAGAATCCCGAAGGCGTTCGGGCCATGCTCGCGCTGGATGCGATCGATTTCACCCGCCACCCGCTCGATCGCCTCGGCGTACCCCATCTTCCGGAAGCCGCCCGGCGCGCTGTCGTCTCTGGCGATGGCGGTCGTGAGCCGGTCAGGATGGCTCTGCTGCAGGTATCGTTTGACGCCTTTCGGGCAGAGCATCCCCCGGTTGAAGGGGAACTCGTACCAGGGCTCGACCCCAAGGATCGTGTTGTCCTTCACGACGAGCTGCATTCCGCACTGCTGGCCGCAGAAGCAGCAGTGCGTCTTCACCAGGCGATCGGGGACGACACTCGAATCCAGACGCGCGCCGGCCGGGTAGGCGAGGTTCGGTCCGAACCGGTTGATCGTCTCGAGGAGATCGTGAGGGGCTTCAGCCATCGCTTTCAGTCAGGTGGTGGGCGAGTCAGGGATGGAAGTTGGCGGCGTCTTCGGCTCCGAGCGGTCCCTGGCCCGGATTCACATAGACCGGCATCGGCATCGGTCCGGCGACACCGCCACGCGAGCCATTCCAGAGCCGGCCCTGCGCGAGCGCAAACATCGCGCGGCGGCAGGGCGGACAGATCCACTGGTAGTGCGCGGCGCTCCCCTCCATCTCATAGCGGAAGCCGAGCTCGCGTTCCGTCTGGATCAGATCCTCGACCTTCATCCGCGACGTGAAGGGATGGTTGCAGCGCCGGCAGTGGGCCTTCTCCTCCTCCGCCCCCGCCTCCTTGTAGAGCCGGACGGCAAGCTGGGCCGGGCGCTGGAAGATGTGGAAGAACTTCCCGAAGGGCAGATAAAGCAGTGTGAAGATGACCGTCACCGCGTGGAGGATGGCGAGGAACTGATAGCCGTATCCGTCCATCCAGGTGTAGCTCGCCGTAAGCATCAGTCCGGTGATGCTCACCGCGAAGAGGGCGATGAGGGGCAGGAAATCTTCGCCGTACTGCTGGACCGCGGCGGCCCCTTCGTCGGTCATCCGCCGGCGCATCGCCAGCATGACCCCCGGTATCACCAGGAACGCGGACCAGACGAGTCCGTGGAAGATGAAGAGGGCGAACCACGATTCGGAGGGGAAGGAGATCGTCGGGAAGCCGAACACGACGACGCTGTACAGCTCGGGGCTCCCCGCGACCGGAGCGAAGTAGAGCCAGCCGAAGACGAGCGGGAAGGTGATCGCCGCCGCAATGATGCAGCCCCACATGATGAGCATGTGCGTGAGCCAGCGACGCCGGCCACGCGCCATGATGAAGCGATTCGTAAGGATGTCCCCGACGAAGTGCTTCGGGAAGCGCCAGAGACTTCTCCCTGCCCGCCGAGTGAACGTCACCTGCCACCCCCGCCGCCAGTAGACTCGCGTCGGAGGACGCTGCAGCCACATCGAGTAGCGGTAGGTCAGCCCGAAGGTCGCGAAGAGTGTAGCGAAGGTGTAGCCGACGAGGGCTGCGTCGAAATGAGAGAGGTTTCGGGAGCCGACCACCACAGCGATCGCAACCAGCGCTGTGAGGGCGACACCCCAGAGCGTCGCGCGTACCGACTCTCGCGGCATAGGCGGCATGGGTAGGTTCGAGGCTCACAATCTGTCGGGGTCGGCGAGCCCCGCAATATGCCGGCCGGCCAGGCCGGTGCGACTCGGACAAAATGGCGGCGCTGCTGGAAAATGCGCCTGCTTCTGCCACGCTTCGGCGTCCAATGGCTCAGGAGAGGACGGCTATCCGCGATCCTTCTCCTCGGCGAGCGCGACGGTCAGCAGGAAGACGCACCCGTCATCCGAGCTTACGGCGTGAGGTACTCCGGCCGCCAGGGAGAGCAGGTCTCCCTCCGCGAGCTTCCAATCCTTCCCCTCGGAATGAAACAGGAGAGAGCCGGAAAGTACGTGAACCGTGATCGGGCCGTCGGCTCGGTGGTCGGCCATCCCTTCCCCGGCCCTCAGAGCGATGAGCGTGACCCGGAGAGGACCATCCTTCACGAGAGTACGCGCGGTCCGGCCGCTCCGGGAAAGCAGCTCCGCGTCGACCCATTCCGCATAGTCTCGCGTGCCCAGATTGAAGTGCAGCGGTCCTCCTGCAAGCGGTCGATCCATCGGGGAAGCTCCTTGACTTGAAGATAGGCTCTGGCAAGCGCGCGGCAGCGTGCAATGCGCAGGACGATTCGCATAATGCCGGCCGCCAGGGAGGTTGTGACCGGCCGAGTGATCCGTGATGGAGGCGGCGGAGGTGACCGATGCCCTGTCACCTCACGAAAATCGGCGGCCCGCTTATGGGGTATAAGAAAGAAGCCCCCGCTCGGCAACTCGGCAGGGGCTTCTCAGGGACCGTAGGGCGTGCTGCGAGGAGCACTTTCTCCAGCAGCGAACATCATCTTCAGATTGCGGCGGCAGGGGCGAAGTACGCCTGAAGCTCGTCGCGCATCCGGGACCGGGCCCGGTGCAGGAGCACGCGCTGATTTCCTTCGGAGATCGCCAGCAGTTCACAGACTTCTTCGCCCGTCCAGCCCTCGATATCCCGCAGCGACACGACCGACTGCTGGCGTCTTGGAAGCTCGCGGATCGCGGCGTCTATTCTCGCCCGCAGCTCGCCTGCGAGAACAGCTTCATCCGGCGGGGGCGCCGCCCAGGGCTGTCCCTGCCAGTACAGCGGGGATGATGTTTCGCCCGGGAACAATGACTCCGGGAGTGTCTCGTCCGGATCGGCTCCATTCGCTCCACGCAGGGCTGCGAGGGACGAAAAGGGGATCTGGCGAGCCTCCCGTCTGGCGCGTGATCGGGCGCGGTTCACAAGGATCCTGAAAATCCACGTCTTGAGGGATGATCGGCCCTCGAACCGGTCGAGCCCGCGGAGCACGGCAAGCCAGGTGTCCTGCACCACTTCTTCGGCTTCATCGTCGCTCCGGACATAGGAGCGGGCGAGTCGGAACATCGGGGTATAATAGCGATCGAGAAGGGACTCGGTCGCCACTTCGTCTCTGTCCAGCAGCGCCTGCAGGAGGAGCTGCTCTTCGGGATCGGGCGCGGCCGCGGGCGGCGGAAGATCCGCGTGCGCCAGCGTGCCGACCCGCTCGCTGGGGCTGCGAAGCCACTTGCGATCGGTCGGGTTCACTGTGTTCTCCTGAAAACCGGGGGATGAAAAAGTACCGGAGCGGGATCTGATGGATCCTCGTTCCGGTACCCTTGTCGAGTGGCCAGGGTCCGACCTGCCCGGTTCTCTCAGGCGGGTGCGGACTCCTGCTTCAATCTGCTACTACTGCAATGCTTACGCCATGGCCTGCAGCAGATCGAGTGGCTCGTCGTTCGGGCCCTCGGCGGAGGCCGGAAGGGCGGGTGGATCATCGAACAGCGTCACGAACTCGAGCACACGCAGGCGTCGCACACGTCGGGGTGTCACCACCTCGACCACTTCACCAACCCGATGGCCGACCAGCGCGTTCCCAACAGGCGAGACGATGGAGATCTCGCCCGCTTCCAGGTCGATCACATCGCCACTCACGAGCGTATAGGAGACACGCTCCTTGGTGTCGAGGTCCTCGAGATGGACCTCGGATCCGAATCCGACCCGGTCCCGGAAGACCATTCCAGCTTCGAGAAGGGGGAGCTCGGACAACAGCATGCGAAGATGGCGTACGCGCTTGCTGATTGCCTTCTGACGCTCGGTCAGCGCACGATAGCTTTTCGGCTGCTGCTCCTCACCAAGGTTCGCAGGGATGTCGATGGTGAGTTCCGCGATCAGCGCCTCGAGCTCGCTGGTCAGCCGCTCCTGCAATTCGTTTTTCATGTCCATTCCCCGGGTTCAGGTCCGTCCAGATGCGGCTGTCCGATCATTCGCCCGATTTGAAGAATCACCCCCGGTCGCAGATGTGGTCCGCAGCCGGGGGCGATTAATGAGCTTATCCTACAGTATCTCAACGGCGCGATTCGTTACACTCGACCGGAAACGACGACGGAACGGCCGCCGACAGGAGGGGCCTGGGACGGCATAATCGTGTTCGAGATCTACCGAAGAGGCCGGCGATTTATGCGGCCGTGGCAGGATAGATGATGCGCCCGGATGGAAGGACCCGGGCGAAGTCGGGCAGTTCGTGCGGGTAGGCGCGGCCCGGCCCGACGATGTGGAGGACTTCGAGCCCGTGAACGAGAAGCGCATCCGAAATCAGCCGACGATGACACCGCCAGGGGACAGCCTCGGCGCACATGAAGGCGACCGGCATCATGCGGCAGCGCTCCTCGAGGGTCGCAAGAGACGCGATCCACCCCGGATCGTTCATCCAATCGGCGTACGCCTGAAACGCCGCCACGCGCCAGCCGGTGTTGGGAGAATCGGCATCGGGCTTCCCCCGGCGGCCGCCCAGCTCGGGCAGGTGCCGATATCCGATGCCTGCCCCGCCGAGGGAATCTTTCAGCTTCTCACTGCCGAAGCGTGGGAAGCGGCGCGAACCAGGAAAGCGCCGGACATCCACGAGCTCCTGGATTCCGAACTTCGTCAGAAGCTCCAGGAACTCCTCCTCGCTGCGGGTCGAATGACCGATCGTCCACGCGGTTGTCGGAGGGATGGCGGCATCACTCATTCGGAAAGCAGAGCAGTCGCTGGCGACCGGAGCTCAGGTGCCCGGTGCGAGAATACCCCCGGGGCACGCGATGAAAAGACTCCCTGATGCTGAGATACCGATCGCCGGCGTCTGCGAGCAGGGTTACTCGATGAGACTTCTGGCGGTCCAGCGGCTGTAGTAGTTGACGAAGCGGGCGCCATGTCGGGAAAGAATCTCGCCGACGCGGATCCCCATCTCCTCATCACGTACGCCCACGACGAAGACGACGTTGCCGGCCTCCACCTCACGAAGGTGGCGAAGGGTATGCTCCGCTTCATAGCCGAAGATCGAGCCAAGAATGCCGGTGCGGCCCTGCTGCGCGTTCCGCAGAACAGCGGCGCCCTCCGCGCCCATGACCATCTGCACATCGTCGGAGGAGACGCCCACCGCAGCGACTTCGGTGACGATGCTGCCCGACGCACCGGTATCGGGCAGAACCCCGACGACCGCGTTGCGCGGGAACCCTTCCTCGCCGGCGGACCCCGTCCCGGGGAAGATGAGCTTCCAGCCAGTCATGAAGCCGGTGCCCAGGGGCTCCTGAAGGCTGATTCCGAGGAAGCCCATCGCTTCCAGCTGCTTCGAGCGTTCCAGACCCCCGACAGTGACTGGCTCCATGCTGCCATCCCGCACCAGCTCCACTACCCTGCTGTTCGATTCATCGTCATCTCCGGCGATGAAGACATCCAGGGGGTGACCGGACACCGAGCCTTCCACGAGGGTCCGGGCGAATGTCGTATTGAATGCCTTGACGACCGGCGTCCCCTCCGGAAGCAGCGAGCGGATCGTTTCGGCCCCGGACGGGCCGTTCTCGGTCAGAAGCCC
This sequence comes from uncultured Gemmatimonas sp., assembly GCA_964424945.1. Lineage (GTDB taxonomy): Bacteria > Gemmatimonadota > Gemmatimonadetes > Longimicrobiales > Longimicrobiaceae > WHSP01. The sequence continues at coordinate 32,890 of CAYRLB010000009.1, read as the reverse complement.
CGAAAAATCCTCCTTCAGCGGATTCGTGATGTCGATCACGATTCTGCCGCTCAGAAGGGTGCCGAACTGCTGGGCGGTGGCGAGTGCGACCTGGTAGGGCAGGGCGAGGATGACCACCTCCGACCGCGGGATCGCCGCATCGGCCTCCGCGGCCTGGACGGAGCCTCCCGTCTTCTCCCTGAGCTCCGCCGCCACGCCTTCGGTCCGCTGCAGATCGGTGCCGACCAGCGTGATCTCATGACCTCCCGCTACGAGGCGCGAAGTGAGTGCACGGCCCATGCTTCCGGGACCGATTATCGTCACGTGCATGCTTGCTCTCCTTTGGGGTGGGACCCGAAACGATGACGTGGCGCAAGAGCCACGCCTTACGGGTTACTACGATCTGCCCGGCGGTCGGCGGCGTTCGCCTGGCGGCGTTCCCTGCGAAGGGGCTCGAGGGCGATGGCCCAGCGGAGCAGCTCGTCGAGCATTACGACGGCAGATTCCTCCTGCACCGATGGAGGTGCGAACCGGCCGGTCTCCTTGACGATGTGTTGTGTGAAGAAGGGGATGGCAACGGCTTCGAACATCGGCACCATCTTCAGCGTCGTGGCGGTCATCTTCAGTGTGTTGGTGGCGCGCGCTCCGGCTGCGACGCCGCCATAACTCACGAAGCCGAGCGGCTTGTACGCCCACTCCCGGACGAGGTACTGGAACGCATTGAGGAGCGCGGCCGGAGGGCCGTGATCGTATTCCGGCGTGACGACAACGAACGCGTCTCCACGGTCGACAAGGGCGCTCCACGACCGGGTATGTTCATGCTCGTATTCGCCGAATCGCGGGTGCCGCGGCTCGTCGAGCAGGGGCAGCCCGACCTCGGCGAGGTCGACGGCTTCGACCTCGAACTTCCCATGACGCCGCGCCTGCTCCAGGAACCAGGCGGCGACTGCCGGACCTTGACGGGTTGGCCGCGTACTGGCCGTAATTACCTGTAACAGCTGCATCGATCTCTCGCTTCAACGGGATGAATCTGTCAGACCGGGGAGAGGCTTCGCAGCTATGATGCCTCGACGGGCGCTGGCTGCCGGGCGCGTCGGCAGGTGAATGCGGACGCGCAGCCGGTTGAGGCGCTTTTTCTGGGGAGATTGGGGAGGCGGTAGAGGGGTTCCGCCCCGAAAGAGGAAGGTCAGTCCGCGGGCGATTGCGGGTCGTTCCCCGCCGCTGTAGCGGGGTCGTCGGCCTCGCCGGGCCCCTCGGTCGAAGTGGCAGGCGGGGGATCGGACGGGCGGGGCGGTCGTTCATCGACGATCGTCCCCTCCCAGAGCGGCGAACCTGTCTGAGCGGCAGCGCGTGCGATGACATGCGCGGAAACCGGCGTCGTCAGCATGACGAAAGCGGCGATACTCCCCGCCCGGATGATGAACTCGAGGTTCGGATGAAGGACGACCAGGCCGACCAGGAGGAATGCCAGCCCGAGCGTCGAGGCCTTCGTCGAGGACTGCATTCGAGTGAAGACGTCCGGCATGCGAAGAACGCCGATCGCCGCCAGCAGGGCGAGGGTCGCACCAACGAGGAGCAGGGTGCCGCCGATGATTGCGATCATGAGCCTGCCACCACTTCGACGTAACGGGCGTACGCGATCGTGCCCACGAAGCTGATCAGGGCGATGACGATCGCCACGTCGAGAAAGTAACGATGCCCTGTGGTCGCCGCGCTCACCACGGCGATGGCCGCCACAAGGATGCCGACGAGATCGAGGGCGACCACGCGGTCGGGGAGGGTAGGCCCGCGCACCACGCGCACCGCGGCGAGAAGCGCGGCGAGCGAGAGAAGAGCTAGAGCAATCCGGATCGCTATATCAAGCATGGTCCCCTACCGCATGAGCTGAAGAACGCGCCTCTCAAACCCTTCCTTTATCTCGGCCCGGGCCGCATCCGCATCCGTGATGTACATCACATGTACATAGAGAAGGCTTCGATCCGGGGAAACATCGAGTGCCACGCTGCCCGGGGTGAGATTGATCAGGCCCGAAAGCAGAAGGATCTCCGCATTGCTCGTAACCTGGAGAGGGACTGCGATGATCCCCGGCCGCAATCCTAGCTTGGGCGTTGCTACATCTTCGGCAAGCCGCAGATTCGCCCGCACGAGCTCCCACAGAAAGAAGAGGAAGAGGCCGACCGCGAGACCCACCTTGCCGATGTAGCGCGACTCCTCGAATACACCCCCCTTCGTCAGTGCCGCCAGAATGACGTAACCGAGAACATACCCGACGAGGAGGTTCCCGAGGGTGACCTCTGCCTGGAGAACGGACCAGGTGATGGCGAGGAGGAGATTGCCGATGAGCATTCTATTCTCCCAGAACGGCCGCGATGTAACTCTCCGGATTCAGCAGCAGCTCGGCCGCCTGTGTGGAGACATCATAAACAGGACCCGCCCAGACCGTCAGCCCGATCGTGAGGGTGACCAGCGCCACGACGGGTGCGAGCACACGCCCGCCGAGCGGGGCGAGCGGGGCGCCCTTGGCGGCAGGCTTCCACACGATGTGCTGCCATACGCGGGCCATCGACAGGAGGGTCAGCCACCCCACCACGAGCGCAACTGCCACCAGCACATAGGAGCCTGTCTCCACGCCCGCCTGGAGGATCGCCAGCTTCCCCAGGAAGCCCGACAGCGGAGGAACACCGGCCAGTGAGAAGATCGGGACCAGGATGAGCAGGGCCACCCACGGGTTCGACCTGTACAGCCCGCCCAGCGCCGCGAAGTCGGTGCTGCGTCGCTGTTTCAGCAGCAGGCCGCTCACCAGGAAAAGGGTGGTGATCACCAGGATGTGGTGCACCAGATAGAAGATCGACGCCCCCAGGGCGGCTGGCGTCCACAGCGCCAGCCCCACGGTGGTGAATCCGATGTGCCCCACCAGGTTGAAGGGTAGCACCCGCCGGAGGTCGGTCTGCGAGAGCGCGCCAATCATGCCGACGATCATCGTCGCGATCGAGAGCGTCAGGAGCAACGGGTACACCAGCGCTTCCGGATTGCGGAAGATCAGCGTGAACAGCCGGATCATCGCGTAAACGCCCACCTTGGTGAGCAGGCCCGCAAAGAGCGCTCCGACGGCCGCTGGCGGCGCGTGATACGACGCGGGCAACCAGAAGAAGAGGGGAAACAGCCCTGCCTTGATCCCGAATGCCGTCAGGAAGAGCATCGCCAGAGCGTTGTCCAGCAGTGGCACGCTCCGATCCGCCAGGGAGACGGCGAGATCAGCCAGATTCAGCGTACCCGCCTGGCCGTACAGAAGGCCGATCGCGGTCAGCAGAAGCGCCGAGGCGATCAGGTTCATCGTCACGTAGACGTACGCTGCGTGGAGTTGCTCGCGTGTCCGGTGCAACGCCATCAGAACGAAGGACGCGATGAGCGTGACCTCGAACCAGACGTACAGATTGAAGAGATCACCCGTGAGGAAGGCCCCCGACACGCCCATCAGCAGCACATGGATGAGCGGGTGGTAGCCGAGCGATTCCCGCCTCGGGTCAACCCCTGAGAAGGAGTGCGCCGTGACGGCAGTCCCTACGATACCGACCATCAGCACCAGGATGGCGCTGAAAGGATCGGCGACCAGGGTGATCCCGAACGGGGCCGCCCACGCACCGATCTGGAGCACCTGAATGCCTTCCGTCTGCACCTGCACCATGATGGCGATGGCAGACGCGAGAAGGCCAGCAGCGCCTCCGAACGCGACCCAGTGCAGAATGACGGGCCTGTAGGGCAGCGACTTGAGCGCGATGGCGGTCGCGAACGGGATCAGGATCGGCAGGGCCAGCAGCATCAGCGCGACTCGGCGGTGATCGCGTCAATGTCGTCCGTACCGGTCGACCGGTGGACCCTGTGCGCGAGGACGAGAGAGAAAGCCAGCACTCCGAAGCCGATGACGATTGCAGTCAGAACGAGAGCCTGGGGAATAGGATCCGCGAAGCCCCCCGGCGGCGGCACCTCCCCCGCCGACACCAGGGGCGCACTGTCCCGGGTCAGCCCGGCCGCCGTAAAGATGAGCAGGTTCGATCCATTCGCCATCAGGCTCAGCCCCACGATGAGCTGTGCGAGGCGGCGCTTCAGAATCAGATAGACGCCGCATGCGTACAGCGTCCCGGAGACCAGAGCGAGAAGAAGCTCCATCAGTCGGCCTCGGAGAACGCCGTTTCCGCCAGCGTGAAGACGATCGTAAGCACGACCCCCGTCACGGCGAGGAAGACCCCGACATCGAACAGAAGAGGGGTTCCGAGCGCGAGCTCGATCGATCCGACATGCAGGGTCGTCCAGACAGCAGTCATGAAAGGCTGCCCATGGAAGAGGGCAGGCACGCCGCTGATCAGGGCGACGGCAAGCCCCCCGCTGAGTAGCGAAGATGGATCCACGAGCGCGCGGCGGCCCGCGGCGACACCGGCAGTAAGCGTGTAAAGAACAAAGGCCGAGGCAGCGATCAGCCCACCCACAAAACCACCGCCGGGCGCATTGTGCCCCCGCCAGAGAAGGAAGAAGGCATACAGCAGCAGAAGCGGAATAAGAATCCGCGTCGCGCTGGTCAGCATCAGGGAGGATCTCATACCCGCTCCTTCCCTATGCTGAGGAGCGCCCGGACGCCGATCGCCACCGTCACGAGAACCGTTATCTCACCCATCGTATCGAACGCCCGGAAATCGACGAGGATCACATTCACGACATTCCGGCCGTGCGCGAGACTCGGGGCCGCCTCGATGAAGAAATCCGCCAGTCGCGAGGAGCCGCCATTCCCCGCAGCGACCAGAACGAGAAGGGTGATCGTGGTCCCGACAGCACCGGCGATCAGCGCATCGCGGCCCCGGTGCATCCAGGTCAGCTTGTCGCCGAAGCCGGAGAAGTGATAGAAGACGAGCACGAAGATGACGACCGTCAGTGTCTCGATCGCGAACTGCGTAGCGGCCAGATCGGGCGCGCTGAACAGGACGTACAGCAGACCGACACCGTATCCGACTGCGCCCATCGAAAGGACCGCGGCCATCGCCGTCTTCGCGACCGCGGCCGAGATGGCGCCCACCATGATGAGCAGCGCTACCCCCAACTCATGCGTGCGGATGGGTGACCCACCCCGGATCTCCGGGAGTTCTCCACTCACCACGAACGCCGTTCCCACCAGCGCGACGGCCGTGACCAGGATCACCCGGACGTAGGCGCGGAGAGAGGCACTCTGCAGCGCGGGCGCGATCCGCCGGCTCAACCCGTCGAGGCCCGCGAGGATGCCGACGTAGAGCCGCTCCATCCCCGGTGCGCTCACGAAGGGCGCGGCATGCGCGACCGCACGAAGCCGATAGATCACCAGGATCAGCAGAACCGTGACCGTACTTAGGAGCAGCGCGGGGGTGAATCCGTGCCAGAGTGCGAGCCCTATCGGAGCGAACTCGCCGATGACAGGCTCCACCGCCAGGGAAAGAGCGCTCTCGGCGATGGATGGCACGAGGCCGATCACCAGCCCGATGCCCGCCAGAACGAGCGGCGGGAGCCAGAGAGCAGTCGACGGCCGGTGAGTATCTTCAGGTGAAACGGTTCTTCCCAGGAAGGGCAGAACGCCCGCGATCAGCGCCGCAGCCCCCATCAAGGCGCTCGCCACCACCGCCAGCCCCGTGATGACGCTGGGGGCTGAGGGGAAGAGGTTGAAGCCACCCAGCGCGGTATAGAACCCCTCCTTCGCGATAAAGCCGAAGAGAGGAGGCAGACCCGCCATGCTGAGGGCGGCCAGCCCACCCGCGACGGCGGTCTGCGGAAGCACGGTTCGAAGCCCCGAAAGCTTCCGGATGTCTCTCGTGCCCGTCGCATGATCGACGGTCCCGGCAACGAGAAAGAGCGCACCCTTGTAACAGGCGTGCGCCACGAGGTAGACGAGCGCGGCTGCCGTGGCGATCGCGGTCCCGGCACTCAGCATCAGCATGATGGCGCCGAGCGCCGCCAGCGTCGTATAGGCGAGGATCCGCTTCAGATCGGTCTCGAGCATCGACCGGTACGCCGCTCCGACCATCGTCAGGGTTCCCGCTGTCGCCGCCAACCCGGTCCAGAAGAGCGTGCCCCCCAGCAGGGGCGTCATGCGCGCGACAAGGTAGAGCCCCGCCTTGACCATCGTCGCGGAGTGGAGGTACCCGCTCACCGGCGTGGGCGCCTCCATGGCGTTCGGGAGCCAGAAATGGAAGGGGAACTGCGCCGATTTCGTGAAGGCGGCAAGCAGGACCAGGCCGGCCAGCACGCCATACCCGGGATGCCCTACGAAGGAGAACCCATCCAGACGAAGGGCGGAAAGGCTCGTCGTGCCCGCGAACTGTGACATCGCCACACCCGCACCGAGCAGGGCCAGCCCTCCGGCACCGGTCACGAGCAGCGCCTGAAGCGCCGACCGCCGTGCCCCCTCACGCTCATGATCGAAAGCGATGAGGAAATACGAGGTGAAGCCCGTCAGCTCCCAGAAAACGAAGAGCAACAGGATGTTGTCGCTCAGCACCACCCCCAGCATCGAGCCCATGAACGCGAAAAGCGTTATCAGGAAGCGCCCCATCAAAGGGTGCTCCTCCAGATAGCTGATGCCGTAGAGGACGATCAGGGTGCCGATACCCGTGATCAGATTGGCGAAAAGAAGCCCGAGACCGTCGAAGTGGAAGGCGAGCGAGAGGCCTAGATTGGATGCCCAGGGAAGCTCGACCGTGAAAGGCCCTGTATCGCCGACCGTCCCTAGCGCTCGGGCGAAGTATACGGTCAGCACCGCAGGGATGATCGCCAGGAGACGCGCCGCGCCCGGCCCACGGTTCCCCAGCCACCCCACGAGAGGGAGCAGGAGGAAGGGGGCAAGCACCATCAGTACCGGCATCTCCACAGGTCCCATCAGCCGATCGCGTTCCTCTTGAATGGGGGTTGTTCGACGACCGGCTATCGGGCCGCAGGGAATTCCGATGATACAGAATCACTCAAGCGTAAGCAAACCCCCTCCTCCATGTCAGGCAAGATCGACCGGCCGGGTCACAGGCACCCGATATGCGCGCACTGGTCCGGCCGCGCTACGGGCCGTTCGGTGCAGGGCGGCTGGCCGGATCCGGCGCCCGGTTCAGCTCAATTGACATACCGTAGGGGGGTATGGTATCATTCAGGTGGCGGGCTGGCCGGTGCGCTCCGTTTCGCCGCCGGCTGACCAGCCACACCTCTCGCGCGAGATCACCCTCGGCAGGCGCCGTAAGCGGAAAGGAACTGACAGCGAATCATGACGGGCTTCGGGCACGACCACGGTCACGATCATCACCACGGGCACAGCGCGGGCGAGCGCGGGAGCCGGAAGCCCCTCGCCATCGCGCTGGTGATCACGCTCATCTTCATGGTGGCGGAGATCATCGGTGGGGTGATGACGCGGTCTCTGGCTCTTCTCGCCGATGCCGGTCACATGGCGACGGATGCCGCGGCGCTCGCGCTCGCGCTTGGCGCCGCGTGGCTGGCCCGTCGGCCGCCGACCCCCTCCCGCTCCTTCGGCCTCTATCGGGCGGAGGTGCTTGCGGCGCTGGTGAATGCCGGAACGCTGGTCGCCATTTCGCTATACATCTTCAAGGAAGCGTTCAGCCGGCTGGGGGATCCGCCTACGGTCTCGACAGGGCCGATGCTGGGGATCGCGATTCTGGGGCTGCTCGCGAATGCCGCTTCGGCATGGGTGCTGATGCGCGGCGGCGGGCACGTTCACAACCTCAATACGCGAGCGGCCTTTCTGCACGTGGTCGGGGACATGCTCGGGTCGGTGGGCGCCATCGCGGCTGCGGTCATCATGATGCTGACCGGCTGGTACATCGTCGACCCGATTCTTTCGGCGGGCATCGGCGGGCTGATTCTCTGGAGCTCCTGGCGCCTGATGCGCGAATCGGTCGACGTGCTTCTGGAATCTGCCCCGAGCCGTATCGACGTTCCTGCGCTCGAGGCGGCGATGGCGTCCGTTCGCGGCGTCTCGGACATCCACGATCTGCATGTCTGGACGCTGACCTCGGGGGTCGTGGCGCTGAGCAGCCATGTCGAGATCCGGGATGGCGAGGAGTGGCACGATGTTCTGGATGCGCTCGGCGTGCTGCTGCGGGAGGAGTTCGGAATCAATCATGTGACGCTGCAGCCGGAGCAGGAGCACGCCTCACCGCACGCGTTCAGAGGATGCGCGCTCGTGGCGCCGGAAGGTCCGCTCGCCTGCCGGGCGCTCATTCCGGTGACGGTCCTTGTCGATGGCCCCGCGGACGGCCACGAAGGTGACGATGCGCACGCGTGCGACCATCCCGATCTGACGGTTTCGAAACCTCCGGCATGGGGACGACATCATGACTCCCGTTGAATGGCTGGTTATTGCGGGCGGGTTGGCGACGATCGGGTGGATCAACTGGTACTTCTTCCTCACGGAACGCTCGAGCGTCGCGGCGGTCTCAGGTCCGGGCGGCGTTCAGGAGGTGACGGTCGCGGTCCATGGCGGCTACGATCCGGCGGACATCCGCGTCCGGAAAGGCGTGCCTGTCCGACTCATCTTCGACCGCCAGGAGACGTCGAGCTGCTCCGAGGAGATCGTCCTTCCTGACTTCGGGATCCGGAGATTTCTTCCCGCGTTTCAGAAGACATCCGTCGAGTTCACTCCGGATGCGGAGGGCTCGTATGAGTTCACCTGCGGAATGAGCATGCTGCGGGGGCGGCTGACCGTCGTGGATGCGAAGGAGGGGTAGAGGGATGCCAGAGCGATCCAGAAACGACCCGTCGGGCAGTGAAGGTGTGGCCACTTCGGGATCGGCAGGCGCTCCGACGTTGGAGAAGATCACGATCCCCGTTTCGGGGATGACGTGCGCTGCCTGCTCCGCGCGAGTCCAGCGACAGCTCGGACGGACGCCGGGCGTCGGGGAGGCAAACGTCAACCTGATGCTGAACAACGCCGTCGTACACTTCGACCCGGACGCCGTCTCCCCGGAGGATCTCGTCGCGAAGATCCGCGAGACGGGCTATGGCGCCGAGCTCGCCAGCCCCGACCGCTCCGCCTTCGAGGAGCAGGAGGCACACGATCGTGCCCAGGAGGAGGAGTTCGAGGAGCTTCGGGTCAAGGCCAGCGTCAGCCTGATCGCCGCGGTTATCGGGATGATCATCTCGATGCCGGTGATGCGCGGGATCGCGATGGGGGCGGGTGATTCACACGGCAGCGGCGGGTCAGGCGATCCATTCATGCAATGGAGCATGGATGTCATCGATCCCTGGCTGTCGCGCGTCTTCCCGTGGCTCTACGCGATGGATTATCGCGTGCTCCTTTACGCGCTCCTCATCATCACGACCGGGGTCATGGCGTGGGCGGGGCGTCACTTCTATACGCGAGCGTGGGCCGCTTTCCGCCACCATTCGGCGGATATGAACACGCTCGTCGCCGTCGGGACGGGCGCAGCGTACATCTTCTCGCTCATCGCGACCTTCTTCCCCGGCTTCTTCCTGAGCCGCGGTGTGGTGCCCGACGTCTATTATGAGGCGGTGCTCTTCATCATCGGCCTTATTCTCGTCGGCAACATGTTCGAGGCGAGGGCGAAGCGGCAGACGTCGACGGCGTTGCGTGCGCTGGCGAAGCTGCAGCCGGTGACGGCCCGCGTTGCGCGTGATGGTGGAGAGGTCGAGCTGCCGGTGGAAGAGGTCGTCCGTGGAGATGTGATCCTGGTCAGGCCCGGCGAGCGCATCCCTGTCGACGGGGAGATCGTCTCGGGCTCGTCGGCGGTGGACGAAGCGATGCTGACGGGTGAAAGTCTGCCTGTCGAGAAAAAGGTCGGCGATGGAGTAATCGGGGGGACGATCAACCGCACGGGCGCATTCCGCTACCGTGCGACGAATCTGGGCGCGGACAGCGTGCTCTCGCGGATCGTCCGGCTCATGCGCGATGCGCAGGGTTCGCGCGCACCCATCCAGCGGCTCGCCGATCGGATCAGCGGAATCTTCGTGCCGATCGTGCTCTCCATCGCGACGCTGACCTTCGTGGTCTGGTTCGTTGTGCTCGAGCCGGCGCCCTTCATCCCCGCCTTCGCCGCGGCCGTCGCAGTCCTCATCATCGCCTGTCCGTGCGCCATGGGGCTCGCCGTTCCGACGGCGGTGATGGTGTCGACGGGGAGGGGGGCGCAGCTCGGCGTCCTCATAAAGGGGGGCGAGGCGCTGCAGCGGGCGCGGGATGTCGGGGTTGTGGTCCTCGACAAGACGGGGACGGTGACGGAAGGTCGTCCAGCGGTGACGGACGTGCTACTCAGCCCATCCTTCCGCCCGCTTGCTGCGGGTGCAGGAGCCGCATCCATGAGCGAGCGTCCGCCGGAGGCGAGCGCAGCCACCGCATCGTCAGTTCCTTCGGCGGGAGGGGAGGATGAGCGCCTTTCGAGTGAAGCGCTGCTCCTGCGGCTGGTCGCGTCCCTCGAGGCGAGCTCGGAACACCCGCTCGCCGATGCGATCGTGCGGCACTCGGAGGTGCAGGGGCTCGACCTCAGCCGGGCGGAAGATTTCCAGTCGGTGACAGGCCGCGGTGCCGTCGGGCTGGTCGAGGGGCGTGCGGTCGCCGTCGGGAATGAGCGACTGATGGCCGACTATTCGATCGATGCGTCGCCACTCCGGGAGTCCGCCGCGCAGCTCGCTGCGAAGGGCCGCACCCCGATGTACGCGGCCATCGACGGCGAGTTGGCCGGCGTCATCGCCGTCGCCGATCCGATCAGGGAGAGCTCCCGCTCCGCCATTGCCCATCTTCACCGGATGGGGCTGGAAGTCGTGATGCTGACGGGCGACAACCAGCACACGGCAGATGCAGTCGCGCGCGAGGCCGGGATCGACCGCGTCGTGGCTGAGGTTCTCCCCGAAGGGAAGGTCGCGGAGATCCAGCGTTTGCAGACGGATGGTAGGGTGGTGGCGATGGTCGGGGATGGCATCAACGACGCCCCCGCCCTCGCGCAGGCCGACGTCGGGGTGGCGATCGGCACCGGGACGGACATCGCCATCGAGGCGAGCGACATCACACTGATGCGCGGCGACCTGCAGGGCGTTGCATCGGCGATCGATCTCTCCCGCAAGACGATGCGGACGATGAAGCAGAACCTGTTCTGGGCCTTCATCTACAACATCATCGGCATTCCGGTCGCCGCTGGCGTCCTGTACCCATCCTTCGGGATCCTGCTGTCGCCGATCCTGGCGAGCGCCGCGATGGCGTTCAGCTCGGTAAGCGTGGTGATGAACAGCCTGCGTCTTCGTGCCGTGCGGATTGCCTGAGGCGGTTGCGCGCTGAGCTATGTCCGGGCCCCTGCACGCGGTGCGTTACCCCACCGGAAAGCGACTCGATGTGCTTCGGTCTGATCGGCGCCGATACCGGCTGCCCTTCCACCGAATCAGGATAGAAACTGCGACCTTGTTGATGAACAGTGGCTGATAAATCCATCGTAGAAAGCTCCGAATCGGAAGCAGCCGTCCCTTCAGGTCCTTCCGGTGCTCACCGGAACCATGCCGAGGGGGTCGATCCGGAAATAAAGGAGCGAAATCTGAAAAGGCTTCGTCGCATCGAGGGACAGGTGCGCGGGCTGCAGAAGATGGTCGAGGATGAGCGATACTGCGCCGATGTGCTCACACAGATCTCATCTGTTCATGAGGCGCTGCGATCGGTGGGACGGGAACTCGTTCGAAATCATCTCAAACATTGCGCGACGTCGGCGATCCGGCGGGGCGACCTCCAGGACGCGGAGGTGATGTACGATGAGATCGTGGAGATGATGTACAAGCATATGCGCTGAGGCTGTCGGTTTCCGGAATGAGCTGCGTATCCTGTTGATCCTTCCGTCATTCCGGCCGCTCCGCATTGGGGCGCCAGGAGAGCGGGCACAGTCTGGCAGGAGACGCTCGTCGGCTCATGCCGATCGGGCAGCGAGGATGAGCACCGGACTTGCAGACCCATCGCCCTATTGGGCCGCGCGTAACTCCTACGCCGGTCCGAGCTCCCTCCTCAGTGAGGGGGTATAACCACGAACCCAACCGCATAATGCGCTCTTATCTGAAGTTGGCGGGCTTGACGGCGTGCCTTTTCGCGGCAGCGCCTCTCGCTGCTCAGGACACCCCGACGGAGTATGGCATCGACGCGGGTGCCACGCTCGGCTTCGGCGATGTTTCATCGGTGCAGATCTCGCTTCCCGCGTCTCGTCTGCGTGTAGGCTTCCCGGTGTCGCCGCAAGTCACCCTGGAGCCGGTTGCGGGGCTCGCCTACAACAAGACCGAGGGCACCGACGGCGTCCTTATCTACAACCTGGAGGCGGGTGCGTTGTACAACCTGCGCGCATTCAACGCGCCGGAGATCACGACGCCAGTGACCTCCGCGTATGTACGGCCCTTCGTCGGGCTGACCGGCTATACGGGCGGGGCCACGAGCGATACCGAGTTCATCGCCGGAACCGGTATCGGTGTGAAGGTTCCCTGGCAGCCCGATCTGTCGTGGCGGCTGGAGGCGAACGTCGGCTATGGCTTCGACAACAAGGCCGCTCGTGTGGGTCTGCTCGCGGGGCTGTCCTTCTTCGGGCGCTGACCCCGTAGTATAAAGAGGGCGCGTCGGACGGCCGACGGTTCGGGAATTCTCCTTCCTGCTGCCGTTGGCCAGTCCGGGGCGCCCTTCGCATTGCGGAGCCGCCGTTCGGATGCCTCCCAGGCTGGCTTCCTCCCGCCCTTCATCGTCACCGTCGGTCTTCCCCCGGTGAAGTGAAGGAGCGGGAATAACGGCTGAGGTGCGCCGCGACGGAAGGAGGCGGGCTGGAGCGCCCGGAGCACCGCATCGAGGTCGTGGCCAACAGACGGACTTTTCATGCACCAGGTCAGTATCGAATCCCGATGATCAGGCAATCGGCTTCTCCGGAGGGTGAAGTCGTCATATCCGATGGCGATGAGGGGGGCTGGCTGCCGACGGCGGCCTTCGCCTTCGTAATCTTTTCGCTCATCGCACTCGTTGCATTGCCCACCATCCTGCTCAACCGGATGATCCGGGCGGAGGAGGAGATGGCGAGCACGATCCTCCCCGCCAATGACGCGCTCCGGGAGTTGGCGTTCGCGATGGAGGAGCGGGTCACTTCCGCACGCAGCAGCTTCACGAGCGATGATCCGCGCTATGCGATCCGGCTTGAAGCAGCCGCCCGCGCGGAAGTGGAGGCGTTGGGAATTCTTAGTGAGCTTGCTCCACGGTTCGGCGTCGCCACGAACGAGTACTTCGAGGCGCTGCAAAGGCATATGGTGCGTCGGGATTCAATCGAGCGCAGAGTGCTTGAGCAGCGCGGTGAGCTCGAAGCCTATCAGGCCGCGCTCCCCGAGTTCGACGCGGTTCGCGACTCCATGTGGGTGGAGCTGGATGCCTTTCGGGCTGAGCTGATGGAAGCCCAGAGGGCGCGCTCGGCCGACGAGGCGCGGTGGGCGCTGCTTCAACGACGCCTCTCGCTCCTGCTGGGCGCGATGGCGATCATCGCGGCGCTGCTGGTCGGATGGTCTGCGCGGCGTCAGCGTCGGCTACGTCGGGAAGTCCAGCAGTCGCTTGTCGAGACGAACCGGCAGCGAAAGCTGGCGGAGCGACGTGGCGACGAGCTCGAGCGCGCCACCGAGGCCCGCGCCCGTCTCCTGAGAGGCGTCACCCACGATGTGAAGAACCCGCTGGGAGCGGCCAGGGGGTATGCCGAACTGCTCGAGATGGGCATCAAGGGGCCGCTGACGCCGGAGCAACTGCCTTTGGCTGCGGGAGTAATACGCTCGATTGACGCCGCCCTCGGCATCATCGCCGATCTTCTGGATCTCGCGCGGGCAGACAGCGGCGGACTGACCGTGAACCGGGTTCAGCTAGACCTGCGAACGGTGCTGAAGGAAGCTGCGGAAGCACACCGGCCTGCCGCCGTAGCGGCGGGTCATTCTCTGGACATCGAGCTTCCCGACGACCGCATCGCTGTCCACACGGATCCCGGCCGGGTCACGCAGATTCTGGGGAATCTGCTCTCGAATGCGGTGAAGTATACACCCGCGCCCGGTCGCATTCTGGTGCACGCCGATGGTATGGTCATCGAGGATGGCGGTGTGGAGGGCGTACGCGGAATCACAGTCGCAGTGAGTGATACCGGGCCCGGCATCCCCGCTGAACAGCGCGAAGCGATCTTCGACGAGTTCACCCGCCTCAACGACGCCGGTATGCAGAAGGGGAATGGGCTTGGCCTGGCGATCGCACGCCGCATCGCCAGGCTGCTGGGCGGGGATCTGACGGTCGAGGAGGCGGCGATCGGCGGGGCATCCTTCATCCTCTGGCTACCGATACGTCAGGAGGACGAGGTGCCCGTCGCCGCTGGCGGGCTCGCAGGTACGGCCAGGAGGAAGTAGACGCCCCCCCTCCGGCCGCAGCAACCTACTCGGGCCCGATCGCGCCTCCCTCGTTCTCCCACCTCTGAAAGGCGCGGAGTTTCGCGATGTTGCTCGCCGTGCGTTTGCCAGCGTCGTCCTTGCCGCTGAACTCGACCCGATCCCCGGATGAGAGCGAGTCGATGCCGCAGTCACGAAGGGTCCCCGACCTGATCTCGTAGGAGCTTTCCCCATCGTCTGGCTTGACGGCGCCAACATCCTGCTCGGAATCGTACCATTCGACGGTTCCCTTCGTCCTGTCTTCCTGCTCGGTGCTTCTGTCCTGCATGATCCCGCCTCCTCGCTGAGGGCGTGAGCCGATGGGCGTCCAGTGGGTCGTCGCCGTCGCCGTACATGCGCAATCTAGGCGCGGGGCCTGAACGGCGCACCCGGACAGGCATCTGCACACATCATCTTCAGCTCCCCGACCCGTCCATGCGATCACGCGACGGGTCTTCCGTGAGCTCCCGGAGTATGGCCCCGGGGTCGTCGAGGAGTTCACGGGTCGGACCTGCCTGCAGCACCCGGCCCCGATCAAGTACGACGAGGGAGTGCGAGATCTGCAGAACCTCGCCGAGGTCGTGCGTGACAAGGACCATCGGGATGGATGTCGTTTCCTGGATGCGGAGCAGCTCGGCGCGCAGCCGGCGTCGGGTCCGTATGTCGACGGCGGCGAAGGGCTCGTCGAGAAGGAGGAGATCGGGCTCCGGCGCGAGGGCGCGGGCAAGCGCGACCCGCTGCTGCTGCCCACCCGAGAGCTCCGACGGCCGTCGATCACTGAAGCCTTCCAGCCCGACGAGTGACAGCAGCGCCTCGATCCGGTCGGCGCGGAGTGCACGCGGCCGGTCGTGGAGGCCGAACCCGACATTCTGCGACACGCTCAGATGAGGAAAGAGCGCATACTGCTGGAAGAGATAGCCGACCCGCCGCTCCCGTGTGGGAAGGTCCGTTTCGGTCTTCGAATCGAAAAGAGTGCGATCCGATACGACGATCCGCCCGGCTCGTGGCCTCATGAGGCCGGCGATGCAACGCAAGGTCAGCGTCTTCCCGGCGCCCGACGGGCCGAAGAGCGCCGTGATCCCCTCGTCGGCGGTGAATGCCGCGCGCAGTTCGAAGCCGCCGACCTGCAGATCGATCGAGATCTCGAGACTCACCAGCCGCTCCGCTTCCCGACGCGCGTAAGGACCAGAAGAATGGCACCGGTGACAGCCGAAAGGATGAAGGCGAGCCAGTGTGCATCCGTCAGCCGGTACGCCTGCACCGCATCATAGATCGCGATGCTCGCGGTCTGCGTTCGTCCCGGGATGTTCCCGGCCACCATCAACGTCGCGCCGAACTCCCCCATCGCCCGCGCGAATGCGAGTGCCATCCCGGCGAGAATGCTTCGCCACGCGAGGGGGACCGAGATGTTGAAGAAGATCGCCATCTCCTTTCTCCCGAGCGTTCGAGCCGCCTCGTCGTAGACCGGATCCACCTGCTCGAAGCCTGCCTGCGCTGCGCGGACGAGGAAGGGGAGGGCGGCGACCGTCGCTGCGATCACCGCGGCCGTGGGGGTGAAGACGATGCGCCCGAAGCCGACAGCCTCGGCCAGGCGCCCCACCGGCCCCTCCCGCCCGATGATCACCAGCAGGTAGTAGCCGAGGACGGTGGGGGGCAGAACCATCGGAAGAAGAACGAGGACGCTCGCGAGATCTCGGCCCGGGAAGGGCTTGCGGGCGAGCGCCCACGCCAGTGGGACGCCAAAGAGCATCGCGAGTGTGGTCGCAAGGGTGGCGACCCGGAGGGAGAGCAGAAGGGGAGCGAAGTCCATCGTCGCAGTCAATCCGCCGCTCGTGCGAATCCGTGCTCTGCCAGCAGCGCCTGACCCTGATCGCTCAGAACGAAGTCGAGAAACGCTTCAGCGGCAGGGTGACGGCTTCGCTCGAGGATCCCGGCGGTGTGACGGAGCGGCCGGTAGAGCAGGGGATCGACATCGAGGAAAGGGGACCGGATGGTATCGACGATGGTCCGGGCGACGAAGGCTGCGTCCGCGTTTCCGGTCCGAACGAACTGATAGGCCTGGCCGACATTCTCACCATGGATGATCCGGGCCGAGATGGTGTCCCATATCTCCAGCTTCGCGAGCGTCTCGCGAGCGGCGGCGCCATAGGGCGCGATCTCGGGGTTCGCGATCGCGATGACATCGTATCGTCCTTCGATCAGCGCCTCGGGCCCGCCGGGCGGCTCGAGCCCCGCCCGCCATACGAGCGCGAGTCTGCCCGTCGCATAATGCCGGACCGACGAAGCCCGTATCGCGCCGCTGGCGACGAGTCGCTCCACCGTCTCTTCGTCGGCCGCGAAGAAGAGATCGGCTGGCGCGCCACTCCCGATTTGCGCCGCCAGACCGCCCGTCGAGCCCGTGGCGAGGTCCACCAGGGTGCCGGTCTCGCCGGTAAAGCCATCGATGAGCTGCGGCATCACTGTGGCGAGGCTCGTCGCGGCCATGACGAGCAGGGGGCGGTCGCCCGGGTCACCCGAGCCCGAGGGCTCGTCCGATTGCGCACAGCCGCTCAGTAGGAGAGGCGTCAGCGCGACCACAGCGGAGAAGCGGAAAAGACCGCGTTGCCAAGAACACCACCGGCCGATCAAGCGACCTGCCCCATTCGCGCGGTATCGTAACCCTGCAGTGCCTCCACCTGGGCGCGGATCCCTGGACGGACGAGCAGGTCAAGAAGGGCGCCGACCGCGGGGAGATCGAGAAAGTGGTCAGGGATGATCAGCTCGTACGCCTCATTCCTGAGCAGCAGCGTCTCGAGCCCGAAGGCAGCACCAGCAGCCCTGATGGCGATCCCGGCATCTGCGAGGCCCGACGCGATCGCCTCCCCGACGGCGAAGTGGCTCCGGGCCGCTGTGCCATACCCCTCGATGTCGGCCGGGCCGAGGCCGGCAGCCGCGAGCGTTTCATCGAGAAGAAGCCGGGAGCCCGAGCCGGTCTCCCGGTTGAGAAAGCGGATCCCCGCTCCCGCCAGGTCTTCGATGCGCTCGATCCCGGATGGGTTCCCGGGTTGAAGAAGAAGCCCCTGCTCCCACACCGCGAAGACCACGCGGGTACAGGGGAAGGGGATCGACGCACGGATCCAGGTGGCGTTCGTCTCCCCGGTGGCGGGATCGTGAAGATGGGCGCCGGCAATGTGCGCATGGCCGTGGACGAGGGCATCGATCGAAGCCTGGCTTCCCCGCTGATGCCAGGCGACCTCAACCCTACGCTCGCGACGGAGCGCATCCGCGACGATGCCGAAGGCCGGGTCGCATCCCACGACCGTGAGTTCCGCGAGGGGAGGGGGGTCCGAAAGGAGAGAAACGGTCACTTCGCCCCCGGAGATCGCACTCACGACTCCGGAAGCGAGCAGATTCATCCTGTCTGCACCAACCACAGGATGAGCCACGAGCTTCCCTGCCACGCGGGAAAGCCGGACACGCCTCCCGATGGCCTTCCCCTCGCCGGCCCAGGCGGCCGTAACCTGGCCGGCGGGTAGCTCAGGTAAGCGGAAAAGCGCTTCGACCGGACGACCGAGAATGCCCGCGAGCCGCAGCGCGATCTCCGTGGAAGGCACCGAGGCGCCCGCTTCGATCGCTGCGTAGCTCTGCCGCGAGATCCCGGCCGCCGCAGCCATCTTCGCCTGCGACCAGCCCCGCGCCGCCCGTTCACCCGCCAGAAGATTGATCAGACCCATGCAAGACTATGTAAAGTCGTCCTGCAATGACGTCAAGTATGCCTGCGCGGCGCCATATATGTCGAACGGAAGAAGGGGGACGTCGGGATCGCCAACAGCGCCATCCGTCCGTCCCCCAATATCTACCGGGCCTGGATCACCATCCTCGGCACGGCGGCAGTGTCTCAGACTTCGTCGGCCAGGGCGGTGAAATCGTACCCGGATGGACGCTGATAGACGCGCAGTCCGAACTCCGGGATGATCGACATCAGATGGTCGAAAATGTCCGCCTGTACGCCTTCATAGACCGCCCATCTCGTGTCCTTTGTGAAGACATAGATCTGCAGCGGGAGCCCTTCCGCCGTCGGCTCGAGTTGCCGCACCAGGAAGGTCAGGTCCTGGTGAATCGCCGAGTGGTTGCGGAGGTAGGCGGTGACATAGGCCCGGAAGGTCCCGACGTTCGTCAGCCGCCGCTGATTGACGATCGCGTTCGGATCGTCGCTATAGCGCGCATTGAACCCTTCGAGTTCGGCCAGCTTCTCGGCGATGTAATCCTTCAGCAGCACAAAGCGGCTCAGCCGCTCGATTTCATCGTCCGTCAGGAAGCGGATCGACGAGCTGTTGATGTGGATCGACCGCCTGATTCTTCTTCCGACCCCATACATGTACCGCCAGTTCTTGAAGCTGTGCTCCAGGAACTTGTGCGTCGGTATGACGGTGATCGTCTTGTCCCAGTTGACGACCTTCACCGCGTTGAGGGCGATGTCCACCACATCACCATCCGCGTCGAACTGCGGCATCTCGATCCAGTCACCGACCCGGATGAGGTCGTTGTTGGTGAGCTGGATGCTGGCGACGAGCGAGAGGAGCGTATCGCGGAAGATCAGCAGGATGACCGCCATCATCGCGCCGAGTCCGCTCACGAAGAACCAGGGCGACTGGTCCGCGAGACGCGCCACGATGAAGATGCCCGCCAGAACGTAGATGAAGACCTTCACCAACTGGACGTAGCTCTTGATCGGCCGCAGCTCCGACGCCGGCATGCGCAGGTAGAAAGCGTGCCCGGCCGAGAGCAGAGCGTCCAGGATCCCGGTCCCGACTACGATCGAGAAGGCACCGATCAGACGACTGAGAAACTCCCTCAACTCCGGACTCAGGGCCGGGACTACGTTCAACCCGGCGCCCAGCACGAAGAGGGGAAGCAGCAGCATGGCGCGCTGCGGAACCCGCTCCTCCAGAAGGATTTCGTCGAAGTCCGTCCGCGTCCGTCGTACGATCAGCCGTAGCGGGCCGAGGAGAAAGTGTCGTGCGAGGAGGTGGACGACCCAGGCCGCAGTGCCCAGGAGCAGAAGTCCCAGGATGGCCTGAGCGATCGGATTCGGAATGGTATTCGTCAACCAGTCGGTTTGCAGCGGTCTTCTCCTGTGGCGGGGAGGGAGGGTCTCGAATCAAGGGCTATACGCACCTGGGGGGAGGGGGTTCCTCCGAGCGCCTGATTCTGCAGGGTGGGGGCTGACTTCCGCTTCCTTTGTGACGGTGCCGCAAAGGGTACATCATCTGTCCGGCACTCGAAGGCTTCTCTGCCGGAGGAAGTGGGAAGGTCATGGTCCCTGCCGATCGCGGGATCGCCTTCCCACCCATTGAGTTATCCGCAGATGGAGCAGCCCGGTTCGTGCGTTCGCCGGGGAGCTTGCGCGGGTTGTGGGCGCTACTCCGAGATCCTGAGGATCGGCTTGATCACCTCGCCCGACGCCGAATCCTTCAGAGCCTGCTCGATTTCGCCCATCTCGTAGTAACGCACGAGCTTGTCGAAGGGGAAGCGCCCCTGCTTGTAGAGATCGACAAGCGCCGGTATGAGCTGCCCCGATCGTCCTCCGCCCCCGAGCACCCCGATCACCCGCTTCCCCCAGAGGGTGGAGAGGTGGTCGAGCGAGAAGCGGGCGTTTGCGGGTGCCCCCCCGACGAGGACGAGCGTCCCCAGCATCCCGACCGTTTCAGCCATCTGCTCAATGACGGCTATCACGCCGGTGCAGTCGAAGGCGAAGTCGACGGTCGAGCCGGTAATCTGCTTCACTCCGTCGACGAGGTCGGTCGACCCGGAGTTGATGGTGTGGGTGGCGCCGAACTCCTTCGCCAGCTCGAGGCGGTTGTCGTGAAGGTCGGCGACGATGATCCGGGTGACGCCCGAGTTGCGCGCCGCCATCACCGCCGCGAGCCCGACCGCTCCGACGCCTACGATCAGCACAGAATCCCCGAGGCGGGGCTTTGCCTCGTTGAGCACAGCCCCCGCGCCGGTTCCGAGCCCGCACGCGAGCGGCCCCAGAAGCTCGACAGGGGTATCATCGGGCACCTTCACCAGGGCGTCGGCCGAGGTGATCGAATAGGTGGCGAAAGAGGACTGGCCGAAGAAGTGACCGTTGATGACCTCGCCATTGCGCGAATAGGCACTCGTCCCCGCCTTCTCGCCCTTGAAGCGGCGCCCGGAGACGAGTGCCTCTCCAGTCCGCAGGCAGTAGCGTGGCTCGCCATCGAGGCAGTTTCTGCACTCCCCACACGATGGCCATCCGATGATCACCTTGTCGCCGGGGGCGACCTCCGTGACGCCCTCCCCGACGCTCTCCACGACGCCCGCGCCCTCATGGCCGAGCACTGCGGGGAAGGGCATCGGCATGTCGCCATGGCGCGTGATCTGATCCGTGTGGCAGACCCCGGCAGCGACGACGCGTACGAGAACCTCTCCACGCGCCGGTTCCTCGAGTTGAAGCTCCTGCTCGAGGAAGGGGCCATCCTTCGCTTCGACTACCAGAGCGCGAATTGATCGAGTGCTCATCATCCACCCTTCCTGTCAGAGTTCGCGAGGGAGCGGACGCACAGCTTCCCCCCCACTGAGAGTCCCGCGCCGGCTGGTGTCGCCCAGCGGCAGGACGCATCCACGATACATCTCACACCCTGGCTGACTCACGAGGTTTCGGGGGCCGGCTCGTTCGCACCCCCGCGAAGCTCGACCTCCTCCGTCACCACACGCACCGCGCCGGCTTCGGGCCTGATCCCGCTGCCGCGGACTTTCGCCCACGTTTCGGTGAACTCTGCACCGAAGAACAGAATGAGCGACGCGTAGTAGATCCAGACGAGAAGGATCGCCAGCGAAGCCGCAGCCCCGAACGGCTCACCCGGATCGCTTTGTCCGAGGTAGATCCCGATCGCAAACTTGCCGAGCACGAAGAAGAGGGAGGTAACCGCCGCCCCCACCCAGACATCGCGCCAGCTGATCTCCGCATCCGGCAGGAACTTGAACATTCCTGCGAAGAGCACCGTGATCACGCCGAAGGAGATCATGTTGTTGGCGAGTTCCAGCAATCCCGCTCCGATGCCGGGAAGGATGCTCCCGAGGTAGGTACCGAGCACTGCGAGGCCGGCGCTGATCACCAGGGAGACGAGCAGGAGGAAGGCGATGCCGAGGATCATCCCGAAGGAGAGCATGCGCTTCATCAGGAAGTTGCGTATGCCCCCGGCCTCGGGATCCGGCTTCACCTCCCAGGTGCGGTTGAGCGACGTCTGAAGCTGGACCATCGCACCCGTCGCGCCGACGATGAGGACCCCGATCCCCACAAGAGACGCAATCCCGAACCCGATGTCAGGTCGGCG
>CAYRLB010000009.1:0-11059 GCA_964424945.1 uncultured Gemmatimonas sp. | reverse complement strand
GATGACGAGCGATACGCCGGTTTTCTCAGCGTATCAGAACCGTCGCCGCCACTGCATGAACACGCCGAGGACATTATCCGTCTCGGCCGTTTCCTCGATCGTCAGAGAGGGCACCGGGACCCGGTATCGTGGTTCCCAGCTGGTCACCCATTCGAAGCCGGACGGGGTGCGATATTCAAGGCGCATACCCGGCAGCACAGGCGCCGTACGCCCCTGCCCGGCGATGAACCAGCGGTCGCCGACATAGGCCCCGGCTTCGAACTGCGCTCCGCGGAAGACGTTCAGATAGCCCTGAATCGCGAGCTCCGCCGGAAGGGGCGCGGGGGTAATGTTCAGAACATCGAGCCCCAGGCTGCTGCGGGCACCCTGCTCCAGCTCATCGACAACGACGCCCACCGCCGTTGCCCCCAGCTGCTGGGTCGCAAGCGCTCCGACGGGTCCGAGCAGCGTGCCTCCACCGCTGCTCGCCCCCCCGACCGCTCCGCCTGACCCCGTCTGGATCAGGGAGGAAGTCGATTCACCGAAGGCGAAGTAGCTCAGCAGATCGGATTCGGCGATCGGGGGCTGCGCGTTGCTCTCGAGCGTGATTCTCGGCGCCTGCATGGTGCCGCCCACCAGGAGCTGGATCGCGAACGCCGGACGCCCCGCCAGGCGGACCTCCTGCTCGGCTGTAAGCTGAAGAATCGGGTTGATCGGGGTCTCGCCAAGGAAGACGACGGCGCCCTGCGAGATCCGGATGCGGCGGCCCGCGACGGTGTACTCACCTCGGTCGACATTCACGGTGCCGTTGAGGGCCAGCGTCTCGAAGCCACCTTCCATCCGTACATCCACATCGCCTGTCTCCTCCGGCGTGAACACCTCGATGTTCGCGGCGGAATTCCGGATCCAGGTGTCCCGGGAGATGCCGAGCTGAACGTCCAGGCGGAGGTTCTCGATCATCTCGTTGCCGCTCGCCAGTCGCACGGCTGCGGTGTCGCCGAGGACGGCTACAGAGGGCGCATCGATCTCCTCACGCTGCGGCTCCCCGAGCTCCGGCGCGTTGATGACGCCGCCCAGAATCTGAACCCTTCCCGTGACGGCTGTCGCGTCAAGTGGCCCGGTTATCTCCAGATCCGCATCGGCCGAAAGGGTGCCCATGTCGTTGTTCAACACCCGCGCGTCCCGTGCGGTCACCGCGAAGTCGAGGACGGGTTCGGTCAGCGTCGGAAGGGCTGCAGCGCCAGTGATGCGGATCGCCCCTCCATCGCTAAGGGCGGTCAGGGAATCGAGCACCAACTCGCTGCCGGTGAGCCGCACTGTGCCGCCGATCTCCTGGAGCTCGAGCCCCGGCTGCACGATCGTAAGCGAGCCGAGATCGAGGTCGACGGTGCCGGTCAGGTCCGGGGCGGAGCGAGTCCCCCGAACGAATACACCCCCGCGGATCCTGCCCCTCACATCCTCGACGGCATCCGTGAAGCTCGGTAGCGCCTCGAGAGGAAGGCTGTCGGCACGGACGTCGAGCTGGATCGGTGCATCTTCCGGGAAGCGCGGCCCGGTGACGCCCGAGACCGCAAGGTTCACCGGGACGCTGCCGACGGCAGTGAGAAGCGTGTTGCCGCCATCGAGCAGTGCCCCCTCTGCCTGCAGCTCCTCCGCGGCATAGTCGAAGGTCGCCTCGATGTCAGGGACATCGGCGGTGTCCATCACGATCTCCCGCATGGTGACCGTGCCGGCGATGAGGGGAGCGGCGGCAGTCCCGCGCATCTCGGCCTCGCCGGAAAAGATCCCCCGCAGCGGAACGGTGTCCTGAAGGAGCCCGATGATGTCGGCGACCTGCAGCCCCTCGATGGCGACGCGAAGGTCGGCCTCTCCCTCCGTCGGCAGATGCCCATCCGCGACGATCAACCCGCCCTGGTCGCTCCGGAGCTCGACCCCGACGATGTCGATGCCATCGCCCGCCCAACTGACCGACCCGGGCCGGGCGGACCGCCAGAAGACGGTGTCGAAGCGGAGGGTCAGGTCCGAGTAGTTAATCTCGCTGCGGTCGGCCGAGAAGAGGAAGTCCGCCTCCGCCCGGTAGTCGCGATCGACATCCTGCGAGACGGCCAGCTCGATCGTCCCTGCGCCGCCATCGGTGCCACCCGAATAGCCGACGCGGGCGCCGATGCTGTCGAGTCGGAAGCCGGCGAGTCGCGCTTCGGCGAGGTTGGCGTCGAGCGCGAGTTCGGAATCGGCGCCGGGCGCGTTGACCCAGGTGTAGCGTGCAGCGCCGGTGCCGATCGTGTTGCCGAGCGCGACCAGGTCGCGGAACCCTGCGGTTCCGTCTACATCGAAACGCCCGACGTTCCCGGCGAGGGTGCCGGCTGCTTCGAGGCTCCCCGCCAGCGAGTCGCGAGGGAGTTCGGGGATAGTGGGGACATCCAGAGCCGGCTCGGCGGGCAAGCCTGTCGCGGCCCGCTGTACCTCTGTCGCCCGCGCCGCCCGCACCGAATCGGCGCGTGCGAGTTCGAACGCTTCGGCGACTTCAGAGGGGCGGGGGCGCACGCTCGTGCTGTCCGGCGGCACCATGCCGGAGAAGTGCGCCAGGGTGTCGACGCGGAGTGCGTAGCGGAGCGTTCCGCTCCGGGTCTCGACGAGCCCGAAGCTCCCCTCGACGTCGACCGCGGCGGATGCGAGGCGCACGGTGCCCTCCTCGATGGTGGCGAGCCCCCCGTCGACACGCGCCCGGACCTGGATGGAATCGACATTGACGGAATCGACCGCGAGCCCGCTGATGTCTGCGGCGAGGGCTGCCGTCATCGTTGCCGGATCGGTGCCGCGCCCCACCAGATTCGCGTTTCCGGTCACCTGGGTGGCGGGTGCGCGCGTCGTGATTGCCGCAGCGTCGAAGTCGGTGAACAGCGCCGCAAGATCGTACGTCTTCTCGGCGCTCTCGAGGTCGAACCTGCCCGCCAGATCGACACGGCCCCCGTCCGCGACGACAAGGCCGAGGGAGAGCGCCAGGTCGCGCATGGTCCCCGTCGCCTGCACGGTTCCGGACGCAGAGCCGGTCAAGCCCGCGGCGGGGGCGAAGCGGCCGACGGTCTCGAGCGAGAGGGGCAGGAGCTGAAGATCCGCAGCGGCCCGTCCCCGCCCGCCCATCGGCAGCAAGCCCGTACCGACGAGCCGCGAGTCGCCGGTGGAGCCCGAGTGCGCGAGTTCGAGGGTGACGGAGATGTTCGATGAGGTCGTTCCGGAAAGCGCCGCGTTTCCCGTCACCATGCCATCGACGGGAAGCGCCGGATTGAAGATGCGAGCAAGCTGCACCTGGAGCGGGGCAAAGCCGAGCCGCAGATTGCGCATGCTGAAAACCTCCCCGATTCCAACGCCCCCGGCCGCCGTTACCCGCGAAGTGCCGACGGTCGGACTCGCGTGCGTCAGATCGGCGGTCAGCTGGAGGGCGGCGGCGGTGCCGGTCAGCGCGGCCGTGCCCGTCAGCAACCCATCGACCGCCAGCTCCGGATCGAAGCGCTGGACGAGCGCCATCTGAACGGGGTCGAAGCGCAGGCGAAGGTTGCTGACGCGTGGCTCCTCTCCAAGTGCGACGCCGCCATCCGCGAGCACGCGCGAACGTCCGGTCGCTGCGCTCTCGTGCGCCAGATCGGCGGCGAGGTCGAGGGCTTCGGGGGTTCCGTTGAGCGTGGCGGTTCCGGAGATGGATCCGGTCAGCGGAAGGTCGGGAAGGAAGGCGCGGCCGAGCGCCACCTGTACCGGATTCAGCCGGATCGTCAGATCGCGGGCAGCGAAGGTATCGCCGGCCCGAACCACTGCTCCCGCTCCGGCGATGTTCGAGCGTCCCGTCTCGGCGGAGCTGTGCGTGAGGTCGGCATTGAAGGAAAAGCCATCATCGGAACTCCCTGTCAGCGTTGCGGCGCCGGTGATCGCTCCGCCGACCGGTACTTCGGCGACGGAACTCAGCAGCGAGAGCTGGATGGGCGCCGCGCGAACCCGCAGGTTCTGCGCGTGGAAGCCGTTCGCGTCGGAGCCAGCGACGCCATCCGCCAGGAGCTGGCTCACGCTGCCGCTACGCTCCGTGAAGGAAAGATTCCCATCGACCTCCAGAGCTTCCTGCGCGCCGGTAAGCGCAAGCCGCCCGGCCAGTACACCCGCCCGCGGAATCTCGATGGCGGGTGCGAGGCGTACGATCAGATCGGTATCGATACCGGCGAACTGAAGGTCGGTAGGGCCGAGCCGCAGGGAATCGCCGAAGGTCGCGTCGACATTCCCCCGGAGGGTCGCGCCCTCCATCGCCAGATCGAGGGCGGGAGCGACCACCCGCGTCCGCTCCCCCTCCATAAGAACGCGAGCCTGCAGATTGGCGGACCCGTCCGGAAGGGGTGGATAGAGCCAGCGGAGGTCGGAGAAATCGACCGGCTGCGCAACGGCGGAGATGTCGGCACCCCCTGAAAGCAGGTAGGTGCCATCAACCCTTAGCTGTGACTCGGGCAACGCCAACTGAACGGCCTCAGCGATCAGCGTATCCCCCGCGCTGATGATGCGCCCGCTCAGAGCGCGGACCTCCGCGGCGGGTGGCCGGAAAGGAAATGCGAGCAGGCTCATCTCCCCCACATCCACGACGATGGCCGCGCTGTCGGGGTTCGCGAGACGGAGCCTGTCGAAGCGGCCGTTCAGCGCCTGGTAGCGCTGAACGCTCTGGTATCCGCCGGGCACCGCTTCCACGAGCTGCCGCGAATCTTCGGAGAGCGCCTCTTCGATCGCTGTCTGGCGTGCGCCATTGCTGAGAGAATCGTCCGGCTCCCACTCGCTGCGGACCACGACCGATCCGTCCACGACCGTCAGGTCCGAGACGACGATCCACGCGCCGAAGCCCTGCCGAGCGGGCGACTGCGTGGTGTCGCTGGGGAAGATGCGGGCAAAATTCCATGCGAGGCCCGGGCGCTGATCGAGCACAACCTGCGGCCGTACCAGCCGCACGCCGTCGAGGTCGATCCGCTGCCGGACCAGGGCGAGCAGCGAGTAGCCGATCTCGAGTGTGTCGGCCTGGAAGAAGGGGGCGCCGGTGCTGTCTTCGATCGCCAGACCCTCGATTACCAGGCCCCTGAGCAGATTCCCGCGGACCGGACCCATCGTCACGACGCCGTGCGCGCTGTTCTGCAGCTGTCCGAGCGCGATGTTACGGACCTGGTTGCGACCGAACTGCGTCTGCGTGAGGACCAGGACCGCAACCAGGACGACCCCCACCACGGCGCCGATCGCCCAGAGCCCGATCTTCACCGAGCGGCGCATCAGAAGGACTCCCCGATGGACAGGTGAAGCGTCAGCCGCCGGGTGACAGCGGACAGGAAGCCATCATTGCCCTCCGCCGGATCGAAGCGCTTCGGGGTATCGAGACGGATCAATCGAGTGGTGCCATCCTCCTCGATCTGGGTGATGACCGCGAGATCCTCCGTCGCCGATGGACGAAGCCCGAGATCGACCCGAACGGGTCCGATCGGCGAGCGATACCTGACGCCGAAACCGGGGGTAACCGCCGAGCGCGCTTCGCCGAGCGCAGCGAGCGCCGGGTCATCCACGCGCGCCGCATCGACGAATATCGCACCGACGAGCGGACCCCAGATCGGCCGGCGGTACTCGATTCCGAGCTCGAGAAGCCGGGTCCCGCCGATCGGTCGGGGTGTAAACTGATGCGATGAAATCGAGCCGGGATCACAGCTCCGTGCGACGACTTCGTCGATCGAGCAGGGAGCGGGTTCGTCGCCGTCCGGCTCGATCAGGCGTTCAGGCCCGATCGTCAGAATGCGCGGGCCGAGCTGGTTCTCCCCGAACCCACGTGTCGAGCGGGCGCCGCCGGCGTAGAAACGCTTCGTGGGGTGGAGCTCCATCGCCGGGCCGAACTCGCCATCCCGATTCCTTCCCTCGCCGGTAGAGCGGACCCACCCTCCATGCACGCGGGCCGCCAGCGTCCCGGAACCGATCCGGATATTCCTGGAAATCTCCGCATCCGCGCGGTTGTAGCTGAAGTCCGAGAGCGTCGCATTCGAGGCATGCTCGAAGCCGTACCGGATCATGTATCCGGAGGTCCGGAGAAGCGCGTCGTCCACCTGATCGACGAAGCCGCTCAGCGTCAGCGGGGAAAGGCTCTGCCGACCCTGCAACGCGTCGATCGTGGGACGGTCGCAAACGCCGTAGCTGACGCAGAAATAGACCTCTCCCGCCGCAAGCCTGTTCAGCTCATACCGATACTGCAGGCTCAGGGGAGCACGCCGTCCAAGCTGGCGGGTCAGCGTCGCCGTGCCACCATAGCCGCGGTCCACCACGACGCCTGGTTCGACACGTCTGTGAGAGAACGCACCGATCCCGAGCGAGGTCGAGGATGCAGGGAAGGAGGGCTGGAGAATCTGGGCGCTGACCTGCCAGGTCGGGCGGACGAAGGCGTCTTCGGAGGCGCCCGGCAGGGCATCCCGGCGCCCCTCCTCGAAGGGGAACACTCCGTCTAGCGTGCCCGCGAACAGCCGTCCGAGGGTTCCGGTGAGATCGAGCCGACGACCGCCCCCGCCCCAGTTGTATCGCGTGAACTGGCCCTGCAGCTGAAGGTAGTCGACGGTCGTGGCGCCGATCGCGGCGCGCAGCTGCCGGAAGGGAGCCTCATTGACCGAAACGTTTACGATCTTGGCGCTGTCTGCCTGCGGCTCGACCCGGACGATTGCCTCCGAGAACATGCCGGTCAGGTAGAGGATGCGCTGTGCCTCGGCGATGTCGCTCTCCCGGTAGAGCCGCCCCTCCTCGAGGGGGAGTGCATCGCGGATGACCGCTTCCGAGACCTCCTCGTTTCCTTCGATCCGGATGCCCCCGATGGTGGTGCGAGCCCCCGGCTCGATCACGATCTGCGCCCGTGCCGAGGTGCTGTCTTCGACGAGAATGGTGTCCCGCACGACCGCGTCAGCATAACCACGCTGACCAAGCTCGGTCAGTAACCCGGCGCGGACGCTGTCGAACTGGATCACATTGACCCGGTCGCCCACCTCCGGAATCCCTGCGCGGCGCACGGTCCGGGCATCGAGCACGCTGTCGGTCTGCTCGATCGAGAGCTCACGGAGAATCGTTGCGGGGCCCTGGTCGACGTCGAAACGCACCGCGACGCCGTCGCCATCGGGAGTGACCTGCGTCGAGACCGTGGCGTCACGCCACCCTCTACGCCACAGATAGACCCGGATGCGGAGCTCATCCCTGGGTATCTCATCCCGGTCGAGATGGTGCCGATCGACGAAGGTGCTCGACTGGGAGATCCAGCAGAACGGCTTGAGGAAGACGCTGCGGCAGCGGGTCGGCTGCGTGACAAGTGAGTTGCGAAGCTCGCTCATGCGTACGCCGTCGACGCCGCGAATCTCGACTTCCTCGATCCTGGGGCTCTCGGCGTCAAATCCGGCCTGCGCGGCGAGCGGGCCCGGACCCGCAAGGGTAAAAGCCGCCAGAAATCCGACCGTCCCTATTGCAACCGGGTTCTTTATCAACGTATGAAAGATATTGTAGCCTGAAGTTCTGTCAGACACGCCCCGGGCGCAGCACTGAAGCCTTCCGTGGGTGCACAGGCGCGCAGACTACAGCTTATTGCACGCCGTGTACCCGAATTGTCGGGTAGAGGCCGAATGGCGTCTGAAGGATTGATCAGGCGCGTCGGACGGGAAGGTCTCGAGAGGGTGTCCCGCCCGCCATGGAGCCCTCCCCTGCATGGGAAATAGTGCGGCTTGACTTCCGCGCGAGCCGCGTCAACCTTGGGGTTCAGCGGAGGCCGGTCCTGCGGTGCCGCTGCAGATCCTCCCCTTCAACCTGATTGGTTCGGCAATCCGGACCCTCGGACAGCCTGGGCGTCATCCCGGCTGGGGCGTGATCCCGGCGGCGCCGTGCCCCGATTCTTCAGGGGTCGGCACGATGCGACGCCCGCCGCACCTCCAACGACTCGGTCGTGCATGCCTCCGACCTGATCTTCTCCTCGGATCCTCAGATCTCTGTACGCCCTTCGGTCTGTCCGGGAAGCGGTTGGCACGACCAACAAATCTCGCAGCCGGGCCTTCTCCCGGCATCTCACCCGCAAATCCTCCCAAGGCAAGAATGATGAAGATGAAGCTTCTCCCGGTCCTCTGGTCTGCGCTGATGATTCTCTGTTTCGGTGCCGCCTCGGGGGCGCTGGCGCAGCCTGCGAGCAGCTGGACGCCCACGCGCATCAACAAGGTCATTGAACTCTGGGAAGCGGGTCAGCCGGCGTATTACCAGCAGATTTCCGACTACGGCTACGAGGAGTGCCAGGCGATCGCCGGCACGACGGCGGATTACATCTCCATCAACATGGAGCACAGCTACGTCGACGTTAAGCTGCTGCGTGATTGTATGCGGGGGCTCGTCGATGCGGGGCCGACACGGTCGGGGCATCGGACGCCGGCGGTGATCGCGGTGCTCCCATCGATCGGCTGGAACGAGGCACAGATGCGGGCCAACTCATGGATGGTTCAGCAGGTCGCCGGCGCGGGCGTTCATGGCATCCTCCTGACGAATGCCGCTGATCCGGCGGCGGTCCGCATCATGATCGAGTCGATCCGCTATCCCTTCGCGACGCCGGTGCCGGGCTTCGAACGGGGCCGACAGGGTGCAGGGAGCAACAGCTTTCCCGCGCAGATCTGGGGAATCCCGGCGAACGACTTCTTCCACAAGGGTGACGTCTACGGCCTCGCCCCGGAAGGAGAGTTCATCTTCGGTCTGAAGATCGAGAACGCGCTTGCCTATGCGAATACAAATGAACTGGTGCGCATCCCGGGGGTCAGCTTCGTCGAGCATGGGCCGAGCGACACGAGCTACTGGGTAGGCGCCGAGATGGGGCTGAGTACGCCGGCACCGGGGGGCACACCCAAGCTGCTGGAAATCGAGGAGCACGTTTTCAACGCGGTGCTCGACCAGGGCAAGTATTTCCTGCATAACTGCAGCGATACGAACTGGCTCGATCGGGGGGTGCGCGTGTGCACGAACTTCAACACGGCGGAAAACGGGCGGGTTCACATGGAGCGGCGAATGCCCTGGTAGCTTCTTCGTGCACGTCGTCCTCCTCTACGGTACCACCCTCGTCCTCTCCACTCGCGGGGATGTTACCGCTGGGGGAGGACGGGGGCGGAAAAGGCCCTACGGCTCAATCCTCAGCAGGGCTCCGTCGGCGGCATCGGTCAGTAGATAGATGAGGTCATCCGGCCCGGTGATCACCGCCCGGATCCTTCCCTGTCCGGGCAGAAGTCGCTCTTCCCCGACGAACGCTGATCCGTCGAAACGGGTTCGACCGAGGAACCTCGCTACCAACGAACCCACGAAGAGATCGCCCTTCCACTGTGGGAAAGCGTCACCGGTGTACACCATCATCCCCGACGGTGAGATGCTGGGATTCCAGAAGTGAAGGGGGAGCTCGGTCCCGTCGCCTGCTCCAGGGTCGGGGATCCGCCGGCCATCGTAATGATTGCCGAAGCTCACCACCGGCCAGCCGTAGTTGGCACCCGCAATGATCAGGTTGATTTCATCTCCGCCGGCGGGGCCGGAGTCGGTCTGCCAGAGCTCTCCGGTCGCGGGATGTACGAGCATGCCCTGCGAGTTCCGGTGCCCGTAGCTGTAGATCTCCGGCCGTGCACCAGCCCGGCTCACGAATGGGTTGTCGTCCGGGACGCTTCCATCATCGCGGAGGCGGATGGTCGTCCCGACATGGTCCCCCAGCTCCTGTGCGCGATGCTCTTCCCGTCGGTCGCCTACCGTGAGGAAGAGGAAGCCGGCATCGTCGAATACGATTCTGCCTCCGTAGTTGACCGTCGCCGGTCCCCACGCATCCGCCACAAAGATGTCCTCCACATCCAGCAGATGGTTATCGTCGAGGCGGCCCCGGGCGAGCGCGGTCGTGCCGCCCCGATCCCCCGGCTTCGAGTAGGAGAAGTAGACGAGCCGGTTCCGGTCGAATTCCGGATGAAGCACGACGTCTAGCAATCCTCCTTCACCCAGGCCGCGGATCGCGGGCAGCCCCTCGACCGGCTGCGGGGCCAGGCGCCCATCACGGATTCGTCGCAAGCGGCCTGGTCGTTCCGTCACCAGGATCCCTTCGTCATCGGGCAGGAAGGCCAGGCCCCAGGGGTGCTCGAGCCCCTCGACGACAACTCTTAGCTGGAAGTCGACGGTGTCGTCTGCTCCCAGCGGCAGCTGTCGCTGACCCGCGCTCGCATCGGGCGCGGGCGGGCAGCCTGAGAGGAGGCCCAGAAGAGCCGTCGTCATGAAAGTCCGGTGCAAAAGGGGGATCATCGCATCTGGTGGAAGGGTGGTCGGTTTTCCCCCGGCCGATATCCTCGGGGCGCTGTCGGCGGGCTTCATCCGGCGGGATAACGCCTGCGAAGCCCGGGCCGAAGCGCTGCAAATATCGCTTCGAAAATGCCATTTTTGTAGCTTCGCTGCCTTGAACCCGTAGCGATCCCTACCGATCTCGTAGTATTTTACGGGCTATTCTGGAAACAGCCTCGTTGTTGATCGTAGGAATGGCCTTCCGGTGGGCGCAGATCTGGTAACTGCGGCCCGTTGTGGCCGGCCCATGCGCAAGAACTGACATCGACCTCACCGTCCGGCGGGGCCTTCGCCTGGTTTCCGCAGCGCGCGGGTATTCCGGTTTACCGGGTTCGCGTGGACTCAATCTCTGGCAAATTTGGAGGAACGGCAGTGCAGCATCTTGATGAGAAGGTAGATCCGATCTACGCGGAAGTCCTCCGACGCAATCCGGAGGAGCCGGAGTTCCACCAGGCGGTGCGGGAGGTTCTCGAATCCCTGGGGCCGGTACTCGCCAAGTATCCGGAATTTACCCGGAAGAAGATCATCGAGCGGATCTGCGAGCCTGAGCGGCAGATCATCTTCCGGGTTCCGTGGCAGGACGATCGCGGCGAAGTCCACATCAACCGTGGCTTCCGCGTGCAGTTCAACAGCGCGCTGGGCCCGTACAAGGGCGGGATCCGCTTCCATCCCTCGGTGAACCTGGGCGTCATCAAGTTTCTGGGCTTCGAGCAGGTGTTCAAGAACT
>CAYRLB010000008.1:0-56171 GCA_964424945.1 uncultured Gemmatimonas sp. | reverse complement strand
GAGTACTCGGAGTGGCAGTGCAGATGGCAGAACGACATGATTGCGGGAACGGGGTGCAGCGGACGAGGAAAAGCCGTACAAGTCTTTCTTGACGCAGTACTTACGGCACTGTGTGTCCCGGGGGACACAGCCTTCAATATGGCCGTTTTTCGGGTCGGGCGAAAGGCGGGGGCTATCGGCTACGGCGGACGGCGGACGAGGACGGCGGAGGGCAGCCCATCGCGGAATGCGAGGGCGGGGCCTTCCCGGCCCCGCCCTCATTCGCACGCTGTTTCAGGAGCGGCGGGCTAACCGGCGCCTCCGAGCTGCGTTGCCTTCCGGTCGCCCGGTCGTCCGGAGCCGGAGGATGTACTTCCGTCGGAGGTCAGACTGACCCCTTCGGGGATCGGCGGGATGATGCCATCTTCCAGCCAGTCGTGCTCGCCTCGAAGTACCTCCTGGGCAAGTCGATAGGTGGAGTTGTCCGCATTCTCGAAGAGCCTGTCGAAGAGCGTTTCGGTGCGGAGTCTGGATTGGCGGCAGAAGATGTCCGCCATCCGGACGACGCGGTCGCCGTTCGGTTGGTTGCGCATCGAGTGGGCGCGCACGCACGCCGCGGACATCGCGTAGAGCTCCGCGCCGATGTCGACGAACCGGCCGAGGAGCGCCTGCTTCCGCTCGAGTCTGCCCTGGTAGCGCGACATCGCGTAGAACATGTTGCGCGCGAGCCTTCTCGAGGTGCGGTCGACGTAGCGGAGATGTCGGGCAAGCCGTCCGAATTCGCCGTACCGGGGCCACTTGCTCCACCCCACATACTGCTTCGGAAGCCATCCCGCGTAGAAGGCGCCTGCCTTCGCAAGCGCGCCCGCCTTGTCCTGAGCCGTTGCCTTCGGATTGATGAGCTCCCCCGCCACCGCCAGGTGGGTATCGACCGCCTCGCGTGCGATGAAGAGCCGCATGATCTCCGAAGTGCCCTCGAAGATCCGGTTGATGCGGAAATCGCGCATCATCCGCTCGACCGGGACAGGGTACTCACCGCGGGCTTCGAGAGATGCGGCCGTCTCGTAGCCTCTGCCGCTCCGGATCTGAAGGGTGTCGTCGATGATCTTCCATCCCGCCTCGGTCGTCCAGAGCTTCGCAATGGCGGCTTCCAGTCGGATGTCGTTCTGTCCTTGGTCGGCGAGGGCGGAGGAAAGCTCGGCCACCGACTCGATCGCGAAGGCTGTCGCCGCCATCTCGCCGAGCTTCTGTGCGACTGCTTCGTGCTTGCCGATCGCTGCACCCCACTGCTCCCGCTCGGCCGCCCACTTCCTCGAGATCTGCGTGCACGCCTTCGCTGCTGCTGCGGCGCTCATCGGGAGCGTGAGTCGGCCGGTGTTGAGGGTTATCAGGGCCAGCTTCAGCCCCTTCCCCTCGCCCCACAGGATGTTCTCCTTTGGAACACGCACATTGTCGAAGGTGATGACTGCGTTCTGGATGGCCTTCAGACCCATGAAACGGCAGCGGTGCGTCACCGTGACACCGGGCCAATCCGTCTCGACGATGAACGCGGTGATCTGCGGGATCTCCCTCCCATTCTTCATCTTCGGGGGAGTGGCGGCCATCACGACGAGCAGTTCGGCGATGGTGCCATTGGTGCACCAGAGCTTCTCGCCATTGAGGATGAACGCCTCCCCATCCTCGGTCGGGGTCGCGATCGTCGTCAGAGCGGCGGGATCGCTCCCGACGGAGTCCTCGGTAAGGGCGAAGGCCGTCACTGCCCCCTTCGCGATGCGCGGCAGGTACTTCTTCTTCTGCTCGGGCGTGCCGAAAAGCTTCAGGGGCTGGGGAACGCCGATCGACTGGTGCGCGGAAAGAAGGGCGGTGAGGTTGCCATCCTTGCTCGTCACCATCTCGATGGTTCGCCCGTAGCCGACCTGGGAGAGGCCGACGCCGCCATATTCCTGCGGAATCTTGATCCCGAAGGCGCCGAGCTCGCGCAGCCCGTCGATCAGCTCGTCGGGGAGCTCGCCGGTTACGTCGATCTCCTCCGAATCGACCTTCTCTTCGAGGAAGGTCCGGATCCGCTTGATGTACGCGTCCGTCCGGGCCTTGTCGTCCGGTTTCTGTTCCGGATAGGGATGGATCAGATCGAGCCGGAAGTTGCCAAGAAAGAGTTCGCGGACAAAGCTCGGTGCGGCCCAATCGGCTTCGCGCGCAGCCTCGGCAACCTCGCGTGATTCCTCCTCGGTCGGGCCTGTCCTGCGGATCTCGTCACTCATGCGGCGGGCCTCCTGAAGGGTGAAAACTGACCTTGTCCGAAGGTGCAAGGAGTGGACCCCTCGCGCACACCCTCGAGTCAACCAAGCTATGGCTGAACCCTCCCTGCACAAACGATGGTCTGTCATCTGCAACGGCAGGCGGACAACCCTTCTTCTGGGCTGCCTCAACCACAGGGACTCCACTGAACGACAATTTTCGGCAAAGGCGCCGCTGGCCGGTCGGCGCTGAAGTCATGGGCGATGGGGGTGTTCATTTCAGGGTCTGGGCCCCCGGCAAAGCGGTGGACGTCATCATCGGGGAAGACACGACCCGCCACGCTGCAGTCCGGTTGCGCCCGGAAGAGAATGGATACCACTCGGCCCTAGTGACGGATGCGGGCGCCGGAACGCTCTATCGCTACCGGGTCGACGGCGCCGATACGCTTCTGCCCGATCCTGCTTCCCGCTTCCAGCCGGACGGACCCCACGGGCCCTCCGAGGTGATCGATCCGGCAAGCTTTCGATGGTCGGATCAGGCGTGGCCCGGGGTCGGGGGCCGGCGACACGTCATCTACGAGATGCACGTCGGAACCTTCACACCCGAGGGCAGCTGGTGCGCTGCAACCGAGCAGATCGCAGAACTCGCGCGGCTGGGCGTGACCCTGATCGAGGTGATGCCGGTGGCGGAATTCCCGGGGCGTTTCGGATGGGGCTATGACGGGGTCGATCTGTGGGCACCTACCCGCCTCTACGGCTCGCCCGACGACTTCCGCCGGTTTGTGGATCGCGCCCATGAAGAGGGGGTGGGGGTCATCCTCGACGTCGTTTACAATCATCTCGGCCCTTCCGGAAACTACCTGAGTCAGTTCGCCGATGCCTACTTCACCGACCGGTACGAGACGGAGTGGGGGGATCCGATCAACTTCGATGGGCCGGCTTCGGCTGCCGTGCGCGAGTTCTTCATCGCAAACGCGGCGTACTGGATTGAAGAATTCCATCTCGATGGACTCCGGCTCGATGCAACTCAGAGCATCTTCGATGAGGCCGAGGGGACGGACCAAATCGTCGCTCAAATCGTCAACGCGGCGCGCACTGCCGCAGGTGGGAGAGAGATTTACGTCGTGGCGGAGAATGAGCCGCAGGACAGCACGCTGGTCGGGGAGCGGGAAGCGGGTGGCTACGGCCTGGATGCGATGTGGAATGACGATCTACACCACTCGGCGATGGTCGCCCTGACGGGGCGCAGCGAAGCGTACTACACCGATTATCGCGGGACGGCTCAGGAGCTGTTGTCCGCGATGAAGTGGGGGTTCCTCTATCAGGGACAGCACTACCTCTGGCAGCAGAAGCGGCGCGGCTCCCCATCGCTCCATCTGCGGCACGACGCGATGGTGCACTTCATACAGAACCACGACCAGATCGCGAACTCCCTGAGAGGCGAGCGGGTCGACAAGCTGACGAGCGGCGGACGGCTTCGGGCGATGACGGCCCTCACGCTGCTGGGTCCCGCCACACCCATGCTCTTCATGGGGCAGGAGTTCGCTTCATCCGCGCCCTTTCTCTACTTCGCGGATCACGAGCCGGAACTCGCCCAGAAGGTGCTGGAAGGGAGACGTGACTTCATGAGACAGTTCCCGTCGCTCTCCGATCCCCGCGTTCTCGCCACGATGGCTGATCCTGCCGCCGAGCAGACCTTCCTCCGGTGCAAGCTGGATCTCGGCGAGAGGGAGACCCACGCGGAGGTTTACGCCCTGCATCGCGATCTCCTTCGCATCCGGCATTCCGATCACGCCTGGGATGATGCGCGAAGGCTCGGAGTCGACGGGGCCGTGCTCGGGGATGATGCCTTCGTTCTGCGCTACTTCGATCGGGATGGCGAAGATCGTCTGCTGGTATACAACGGGGGGCGGGAGCTGACGCTGACGCCGGCGCCCGTGCCGCTGCTTGCCCCGCCTTCCGGCTGCGAATGGATGGTCCTCTGGTCGAGCGAGGAGCTTCGCTATGGCGGTAGTGGTGCATCGCCCCCGGAGAGCAGGGACGGGCGGTGGAAGATCGCCGGGGAGACGGCCTTTCTGCTTGGGCCGGCGGCTGCGGACGAGGCGGTGCCTGCGGGGCCACGCGAGGGGTAGCGTACGGAGCGGAAGATTCCTTTCGATGGGCGAAACCACCCCGTCAGGCGAGGGGGACAGGAGGCACCCCTATCGATCCTAGAGCACGTCGGGCGGCGTGAAAGCCGCACATGCCATGGACGCCTCCACCGGGCGGCGTCGAAGCGGAGCAGATGAACAGGTTGCGCACGGGGGTATCGTACGGTCGCGCCGTGATCATCGGTCGGAAGAGGAGCTGCGGGAGCGCGGGGGATCCGCCGTTGACGTCGCCCCCGACGAGGTTCCCGTTCAGCGCCTCGAGTCTGGCAGGTGTCAGGATGCTTCGCGCGGCGATCAGATCGCGGAAGCCTGGCGCAAACCGCTCGACCTGGGCCTCGATCGCCGCCGACATATCCCAGGGGCTGCCATTCGGGATGTGGCAGTAGGCCCACGCCGTGTGCATGCCCGCCGGGGCGCGTGTGCTGTCGAAGAGTGACGGCTGCGCGAAGATGACGAAGGGTCGTTCTGCGGGTTGCGATCCAGCAGGTGCCCGCATCGAAGCAGCGATCTCGCTCTGCCCGCCTCCCAGATGGATAGTGGCGGCCCCTGCGCATTCACCCGCCCGCCAGGGGATGGGGCCGGTCAGCGCCCAGTCCATCTTGAAGACCCCGACCCCGTATCGGAAGCGCCGCAACCGTCTCAGATAGCGATCGGGGAAGCTTTCTGCGCCGATGCGGATGAGCTGAGCGGGTGTGAGATCAAGAAGAACGAGGCGCGCAGGGGGAAGCTCCCGAAGCTCTGAGACAGGAGCGCCCGTCTCGATCGTTCCGCCGAGCGATCTGAGAAGCGAAGCCATCGCAGCGCTCAAGCGTCCTGCGCCGCCCCGCGGGAAGGGCCACCCCGCCCGGTGACCAGCCGCGTGCAGCGTCAGACCGAACGCCGCCGATCCGAGTGTTTCGAGAGGAAGACCGGCATGCGCTGCGCTCCCCGAGAGAAGTGCAGCCGTCCGGCTCTCCCCGGCACCGGTCGAAAAGCTCAGCGCCGAACGGATGGCGCGGAGACCGAAGCGCGCCATCAGAAGCGGATGACGCGGGATTCCCAGCGGGCCGAGAATGTCCGAGGAGAGTTCCGGCCAGCGCGCCGCAAAGAGCCCCATCAGTTCGCGATAGCGATCGCCCTCCGGCCCCATCCGCCGGACCGTCTCGTCGATACTCTGGTCGAGCACCGCCGCGCTCCCGTCATCGAATGGGTGGGCGAGGGCGAAGGGGGAGCGGACCCACTCCAGGCCATGATCGAGGAGCGGAAGGCGCGACAGGTAGGGAGACGCGGCAGCCATCGGATAGACGGCGGAGAAGGGATCATGGACGAACCCCGGCAGGGTCAGCTCCATCGACCTTACCGCCCCGCCGATCTCATCGTTCGCTTCCCGGACCAGCACCGAAAGGCCCGCTCGGGATAGCTCGATGGCTGCAGCCAGACCGTTGGGGCCGGCGCCTACGACAATCGCGTCGAATTTCAGGAGTCTGGTTCTCTTCCGGGTGACAGAGGATCAGTAGAGCCTGTACTTCTCGACGAGATCTTCCCACTGATCGAGCTCATCTTCCCAGCGCTGCCAGATGACGCGCGGATCCTCGCCCCGGTCGAACGCCTCCCGCGCCCAGCGGGATCCCATCATCTGGGTGAAGCCTTCATTCGTGATCTGAAAGTCGTCAGGGTGCAGCCGCTTGATCTCCGAAAGGAGCACGAGCGTCATCCAGACGGGCTCGAACTCGTCACGGTCGGTGATCTGCAGCCTCACCGCGCGCACCTCCTCGTCCTTGAAGGGGACCCATCCATCGCCGGTGGGCGTGAAGCGCACCGTATCCAGCGCGACGCCGGGGAAGTCGTACCCGGCCAGACGCTGCATGAGCGCACCCGTATCGAGCCAGGGGGCACCGAGGAAGGAGAAGGGAGTCGGCGTGCCCCGACCGACGGTGAGATTGGTCGCTTCGCTGAGGACGAGCCCCGAGTAGGTGAGCGCTGCCTCCAGCGACCGGATGTTGGGAGAGGGATCGATCCAGGGAAGCCCCGTCTCATCGAACCAGTCGTCGCCGTCCCACCTCGAGGCGGGGATCACACGCAGATCGACGCCGAGATCGAACTCCGCGTTCACGTAGCGCGCAACCTCCCCAACGGTCAACCCATGCCTCAGCGGGACCGAAAAGTAGCCCGTGATCGGCTGGCCGACAGTCCGCATCGCCTGCTCCATCAGCGGTCCTTCGACTTCGTCGGTGATCGGGTTGGGCCGGTCCAGCACGATGAAGGGGATGCCTTCCGCAGCCGCTGCCTCCATCGCCATCGCCATCGTCCAGACGAAGGTGTAGGGCCGCGCGCCGATGTCCTGCATGTCGAAGAGCAGCACATCTACGCCTTCGAGCATTTCGGGGGTGGGTCGCTGTACACTTCCGTAAAGCGAGAAGACCGGGAGCCCGGTCGCCGGGTCTCGATCCGTCTCGATCCGCACGCCCCCTTCGATGCCCCCCCTGAGGCCATGCTCGGGTCCGTACAGGGCAACCAGCTCGAAATCGGGAGATTCGTTCAGCAGGTCGATCCCGCTCCGCCCGTCGCGGGTCACGGCGCTCTGGTTCGTGAGGAAACCGACCCTCTTGCCACGAACCAGGTGGAGCGAGTCGCGCAGCAGGACCTCGAGACCAGGGACGACCTCTGCCCTGTCGGTGGAGGCGGAGGCCAGCGCCTCGCCGGTCGTCTCGGAACCGGGAGTGCCGGAGGTGCACCCGAGCATCCAGGGTAGCGCCAGAAAGGTGGGAAGGAGGATCCGCGCGCGGCTCCTGGCCGAATGGCGGTGTCTCATGGTCACATTTATCTTGGGTTCCCTGGTCGACTGCCGAAGCAGGGTGGGCAGCCGAAGAATCTCAGGTCCAGCGAAAGAAGCAAAGCTTGAGCCTCATCTTCCGAAGTGCCAGCCCCGAAGATGTACCCGCGGTTGCCGTGCTGGGAGCCCACAGCTTCCCCTGGGTCGGCGCCAGCCAGCAGGAATGGGAAGATCGACTCACCGACTCGCCGCTCGGTGGCCTTGCGGACCTCTGGGTGGGTGAGGAAGAGGGACGGATCGTCGCTGCCTGCCGTCTCTACGCCCTTCGCCAGTGGATCGGCCGCCGCGAAATCCCCGTGATGGGGCTCGGGATGGTCGCGATCTCCCCGACTGCGCGCCGGCGCGGACTCGCTGGGAAGCTCATCGCGAGCGCCTTCGACCACGTTCGGGAGCGCGGCGATCTCGCCTCCGTACTCTACCCCTTCCGCACTTCCTTTTACAGGAAGCTGGGGTACGGTCTCGCCGGAGAGATCCAGCAGTATCGTGTCCCGCCCGCAGCGCTGGAAGACGATCCGGGCCGTGCGCGCGTTTCGGTCGTGGCTACGGATGAAGACCGGGCGGCGCTGGGAGCGATCTACGATCGGTGGGCTCCACGGCAGACGGGGCAGATGGCCCGCCCCCCGCGTGCATGGGAGCAGGTCTGGCAGAAGGGTACCCGTCACGCGGTCCTCCATCGGGAGGAAGATGGCACGCCCTCCGGATACGCCCTCTTCCACTATGCGAATGACCCGGCGAAAGGGGCTCGCGCGGTCGAGATCGAAGAAATCGTCTGGCTGGGGCGCCCGGCGCGCACGGCGCTCTACGGCTGGATTGCTTCTCTCGCCGATCAGTGGGATCAGGTCGTCTATCGGGCGCATCCGGATGAAGGCTTCCCGGAGCATCTGTCGGAGACGCGCTTTGCGACGAACGAAGGGCCGCGATGGCACTACTGGTTCCCGGCAGCCACGACGATGTACGGCCCGATGTTCCGCCTGCTCGATCTGCCCGGCGCGTGGCGCAGTCGTCGCGTCAGATCGGGTCCCGCACTTCGGGTGGCCCTCGAGGTGCATGATCCGTTGATCACGGCGAATTCAGGCGAGTGGCTTCTTCGTCTCGAGGATGGCGGGGTGGAGGTCGAGCCGGGCGCAGCGGACGCCGTCGATCTGCGTCTCCGACTCGGCATCGAGGCGCTCTCCCGGATCTACATCGGGGCGATCACGCCGGGGCTCGCGGTGCGGTCCGGAATCGCCCACGCAGACAACGACGGCGGGCTCAACCAGTTCGACAAGCTGTTGCGACTGCCGCGGCCCTGGACCTTCGAACGTTTCTGAACGCACACTGCATCAAGACGCTGACCGTATGGTACTGAACCGACGTCGCAGGCTTCTCGGGCCTCTTCTGATGCTGCCGGTCCTGGCAGTTTCGCTGGTGGCGTGCGGCGGCGGCTCCGACGCCCCCGAGCCGGGCGAAGCAAACTACGAGACGTTCAGCGGCGGGCCGGCCGGTGGGGTGGCAGTCGTTCTCGTCGATGGGGAGCCGGACGATCTCAACCCCATCACCTATACGAGCAATCCAGCCTACCAGGCCATCCACCTGATGTTCCGCGCCCTCGCCCGGCGCGATTCGACCCTGAGCGGCTATCAACCCGACCTGGCCACCTCCTGGGAGGTGGAAGGGGATTCGATGGTCGTGCTGCGTCTGCGGGACGATGCTTTCTGGCATGACGGGACCCGGGTGACGGCAGATGATGTCGCCTTCACCATCGATCGGCAGCGCGATCCGATCGTTGCCTCGCCTCGGGTGGCCGATGTGGCGGCGGTCGAAGGCGTCACGGTAGTCGACAGCGTCACGGTCCATGTCCGGCTCAGTCGGGCCGGCACCTATACGGTAAATGCACTTCTCGAGGTCGTTCCCGCCCCGAAGCATCTGCTCGAGTCCGCGGATCCTGCGCAGCTTCGGATGGATCCCTTCGGAAGAAATCCGGTGGGGAATGGCTTCTTCCGCTTCGGCCGTTGGGAGCCGGGCCAGCAGCTGGTGCTGGAGGCGAACACGGAGATGCCCGAGGGCCGCCCAGCGCTCGACCGCGTGGTGATCCGTGTCGTCCCGGATATCAACGCGGCGCTGACCGAGCTTCTCTCGGGCGAAGCCGATCTGCTGAAGATTCCGCCCGACCACAGCGATCGCCTGGCAAGCTCAGATCGCGCGGATCTCTATTCGGCGAAGCAGGTGCGTCCCACATGGATCGCGTGGAACACCCAGACCGGCCCGACGGAGGATGTCCGCGTCCGGCGCGCAATTCTGATGGCAATCGACCGGGCCGCGCTTGCTGCAGGTCTTTTCGGCGATATCGCGGAGCCTGCGATGTCACCGGTACCATCAGGTCTGTGGGAGCACTCGCCGGACGTGACCCCACTTCCGTTCGATCGCGCAGCAGCGGGCCGCCTCCTCGACGAAGCGGGCTGGACTGACACGAATGGCGACGGCATCCGGGACCGCGCCGGACTGCCCCTGCGAGTCGAAGTCGACTACATCTCCGCTGATCCGACCCGGCAGGATGTCCTGGTCGCGATCCAGAGCATGGTTCGTCAGATCGGCGTCGATCTCGTGCCCCGCGCCTATGAACGGACGGCCTGGGTGGAGCGGTTGAGAGCGCGTGAGTTCACCGGTTCCTCCTGGGGGTGGGGCTGGGGACCGGGCGTGGTTGGTCCGAACGCAGAGGCCGTTTTCCACTCGCGATCGATCCCCCCGGCGGGCGCCAACTTCGCCGGCTTTGCGAGTACTCGTGCGGACGCCCTGATCGATGCGGCGCTCGTCACCCGCGACACGACCGCGCTCCGCGGCATCTGGCGGGAGTTCGAGCAGCTGGTCATCGATGAGGTTCCGTACGCTCCCCTCTATCTCGACCCGGAGCTGTTCGGAGTGAGCACCCGCTTCGAGAATGTGGAGTTCAGGGGCATCGAATGGTGGGAGGATCTTCCCTACTGGCAC
This sequence comes from uncultured Gemmatimonas sp., assembly GCA_964424945.1. GTDB lineage: Bacteria > Gemmatimonadota > Gemmatimonadetes > Longimicrobiales > Longimicrobiaceae > WHSP01. Next base: position 46,026 of record CAYRLB010000008.1, on the reverse strand, counting down.
ATACCCCTCGATCGGCGGCTGGGACGCGACAGAATGGGTCGTTAGGTTCGCTGGCGGTATCGCCGCACCGGGCCACTCACACCGTTCCTGCCACGCTCTGCTGCGACCACTCTACGGCGTGCACGTAGTTCCGGCACACGTCGCCAAGGGCTATCCGCAGGTCGTTGGCCGCCATATGGACCACATCCCAGTCGCCCGACTCGTATGCTTCGGCAATCTTGAGAATCGAGGCATATGGTCCGGTTCTCTCGAGCAGCGCCTCACGCACTGCATCGGAGAGGTCCACGCGCGCGAGCACGTCGATTATCGGGGTCTTCAGCAGCGCATCCATGAGGGAGAAGAGCCCGACCAGGAAGAGCGCGTCGCCATTCGCCCCCCGGTTTGCCGTCGTACCCAGGAGTTCGCAGAAGCGCGCGCGCAGGACCGCGGCATGGACGACTTCCGCCTCGGTACCGGTATTTGCAAACGATGAGGCGAGCAGGAGGGAAAGCCACCGCTGCAGCGTTCCCCGACCGAGCAGCCGAATCGCATGGAGGATCGAGTCGACGCCGCGCCCGGTGTGCGCGGCAGTGCTGAGCATCCGCAGAAGCTTGTAGGACAGCGATGCGTCATGACGGAATGCTTCCTCGATCTCACTGTCGGTGGCCTTCTCACTGCCGAGCAGATTCATCAGCTTGATCATCGTCACCTGAGCTACTGAAGCGCTGTGCTCATTGACGATTTCAGGCCGGCTGTAGAAGTAGCCCTGGAAGAGCTGGAACCCTGCCCGATGACAGGCGTGGTGCACCGCTCTTGTCTCGATCTTCTCTGCCAGGAGCCGGGCTTTCGATTCCCTGGCCACCGCCGCCACTCTCGCCCGGATGCCGGCTTCGTCGAGACCGAGCACATCGATCTTGATGATGCTCGCGTGGGGGATGAGCGAACTCTGGGGCCCACCCGGCACGAAGTCATCGAGCGCGAGTGTGTAGCCCTTCGCCACGAGATGGCGGCAGGCGGCCTCCACCTCCTCGTCCGCACTGACATTCTCCAGGAGCTCGATCACTACCGATTTCGCCGGCAGCAGCTCATAGGAGCGTGCGACAAGCATCTCCCGACCGAAATTGATGAAGCCCGTCCGGCCACGGGTGATGCTTTCGAGCCCCAGCTCCAGGAATGACTGAACCACCACATCGACTGACATCCGCTCGGTGTCGCTGGAGTCGGCGACTTCGCTTTCAAGACTGCTGCGGTAGAGGAGCTCGTAGCCGAAGACGTCACTCGCGGCGTTGAAAATCGGCTGTCTGGCTATGAATACATTCATAGGAGGGTGGAGCCGATTGTCGGGAGGGTGGAGTACTGCATACGACGCCTACATCATCTTCAGTCAGGGTCTTCAGTCAGAAATCGGCGTCCGTGTCGGCGCACCTCTTACAGCAGCATCCCGGATGCCTGCATGACGCGGGCTCTGCTTGCCCCGAGGTGATGATGCGTCAGAATGACTCCAACGCATCAGTCAGGGATCTTCCCGGTTGCCGAGCGATTCGATCAGTGTGACCGCCTCGTTCATGTCGAAAGGTTTGACCAGATAGGGCCGATCCGTGGGGATTCCCTGCGCAGTACGGGCACGACCGAGGTCTCCCGTCATGAGAGCGGTGCGGCCGGCGAGCGCGGGTATCGCTTCCAGGTGTTGCAGAAGGACGAGGCCGTCCCCTGGCATCCGCGCATCGACGAGTGCCGCATCGAACGGTTGCTCCTTCGCCAGTCGCAACGCCTCATAGGCATCCTCCGCCTGCGTGACCTGGTGTCCCCGGCGACTGAAGAAGAGCGCGATCGCCAGTCTGAGCGTCGGTTCGTCGTCAGCGACGAGCACCCGCAGCGATTTCTTTGGCGATGGCGCCGCAAGAACGGCGGGTTCCTGCGTAGCGGAGATGGGCGGCGATCCGGCACGCGGAAGTCGCACGAAAAAGGCTGATCCCCGACCGGTATCGCTCTCGGCGAGGATGTATCCGCCATGATCCCGTACGATCCTGGCGCCGGTGGCGAGCTCTACCCCCTGTCCCTCGGTGGCGGCGAGATAGGGGTCGAAGAGGTAGGGGAGCGCCTTGCGGGGGATGCCCGGACCGTTGTCCACCACGTACAGCACCACTCCCTCCGACGATTCGCGGGTACGGACGATCAGTACGCGATCTCCCTCGCGCTGGGTCAGTTCCTTCTGAGCCCGCGACACGAGCGTCAGAATGACCTGCTGGAGAGCAGCGGGTTCGCCCATGACCGGCGAGAGTGATGCATCCAGATCCAGGCGGACCTCGATCCCGGCCGCGTTCAGCGAATACCTGCGAACATCGATGACCCGCTCGACCAGTTCACTGAGATTTACCGGTTCCCGCCCATTTGCTCCCTGTTGTCGCGCGAAAGCGACGACATTCTCAACCGCGCGACTGATGCGCTCGCACTCCCGGATGATGAGTTCGAGCGCATGTCGTTGCTCCGACGTCGAGAGATCCCGGGCGAGCAGCTGCGCGAAGCTCTTGATCGATGCAAGAGGATTGTTGACCTCGTGCGCGAGTCCTGCGGCAAGTTCGCCCACCGACGCGAGGCTTTCCGCACGCATTCGCCGCTTTTCTTCTTCCGAAGCGGGGGTGCGATCGGAGATGAAGAGCAGGGCTCCGTCGAACTCCGGTAGCGTTATCGAGCGCGCCACGATCCCGATCGCCCGCTTCCCCTGGGGCGTCTCGACATCGATGGAAACCGTCGGCGGTGTCCCGGCTCTTCGCCCCGGCCCGCGAAACCACGGACCGATGACCCGTTCCTCGAGCTCCGGAAGGACATCCCGAAAGAGATCGCGTCCGATCAGTTCATCCGGCGTTCGGGCGAGCTGGTGCGCCGCGGTGCTGTTCCCGGCGACGATGATGCCCGACAGATCGAATATGACGAACCCGGCCGGGAGCTCCTCGAATATCTGAAAGAGCTCAGCGGGTTTCACAGTTCATCCCCTGCACGATGTCGATACTTCCTGGTCGATAAGGCCGATAGGCCAGAAGCGTGATTCAGAACCAGATACATGGCGCGCGCTGCGGACGACTCGCTGGAGCCGCCGCTGATGAGAGGAACCGGCGCGGACTGCGTTTCATGTCCGGAGCCTCCGGAATACAGTTCCGACCGATGGTCACCCGCCGTCCCTGAAAACGTGCTCCGAACCGCAACCGATACTGCTGCTGCTTCGCCGCTCAATAGCAGGACCCATCCTACACTTGCCGTCCCCCCACTTCTCCCTCATCCGGAAAAGTTTCGCATCGATCGAACCTTGTGACGAGGAGCCTACGATGGAAAATCATGCCGTAAACCCCAGCACAAACGGGGTATACAGCAATCGTCCGGAGGTCAGAAAGGTATGGAGAGGGGCAATTCGCATACCGTGTTTGAGCTGTATTCGACCGAGGCTGCCTGCGGGATCCGCTGCCCTGAGAACGTCCTCTGCACATCCAGGTTACACGCCAACGGAGGGTGTTCTACGCGGCCTGATCATACCTCCGGGAACCCGCTATTACGCAGGGCTGATTTGCGTCCCGCGGGACATGGTTGCGCCAGTCACTGAGCATCCAGCTTTCCGGTCTGTTACCGGGAGTGACAGCCGCGGCGGAAAGGAAGCGGCCGTCAACAATGATCTAAGATGAATGGCTGCAATGCTTTGAGGATGACGGTCCGGATCGGAACGTCCGTTGCCCTCAGGGAGGACGCCCGAAGCGAGGCAGGTGGTATGAATCGCCAGGGTGACGCCGGCGGATGGTTCCCGCCTAAACCACAACGCAGGAATGATAAACCCCCCTCAGCCGAGACTGAATACACCCCCCCCGCAATCAGGCCATCCTGTCGGCATCCTCCGTCGGAGCGACCCTGCCCGCCCTCTGACGGAACCCCGACCCGCCCACCACCTCCCTCCTGGAAGCTCATGAACGCCACACTCACCGCGCCTTCGTACCGGATCGACCCACCATCTCAGGATATTGACGAGCTCCGCCGCATCGATCCATCCGACCGTCTGCCCGTATATCCGATTCTCCACCTTCGGCCGCCATATACGCCCGGCGCGACATCCGTGATGGTGAGAGAGGTAGATGCGAGCAAGATCGTGCCGGGATCGGTTCTGGCCCTCCATCTGACATCGAGGAACATCAACTGGGCAGCTTTCTCGGACACGGTACGGCGACTCCGAAATCGAATGCCCGCAGTCCCGGTTGTTCTATCGCTCGGCCCCGATGTGACGGATGGTCTTTACCTGGCGGGCCAGGCGAGCCGGGTGTCGGTGCGCGCTGTGGTGGCGGGCTCGGCTCCCCTGGGAGAGTCGCTTCGCCGACCGCTGACTTCGACTGATGGGCTCGGCAACGATGTGGTGGAATGGTTGAGCCTTTTCGGGATCCGCATGACTCCGACGATTTCCCATCTCATCGCGCGGATATTCACCGAGGCGCCGGCCTACACCGAGGTGGGCAGCCTCCTTCGGTCGATGGGCGCGGCCGAATCGAGCACGCGCTTCCGCTTCCGGAAGAAGGGGCTGCCAGCGCCGAGCCGATGGCTCCAGGCGGCGAGAGCCCTTCATGCTGCGCTCCTCATCCAGATGGAGCCGGGCAAATCCATTCTTTCCCATGCGTGCACACTCGGGTACGCAGATCATTCGGCGCTCTGCCATCAGATGAAGCGTGTGTTCGGAACCACCCCGGCTGCCGTGAGGGAAACGTTGGGCTGGGAGTGGCTGCTTGAGCGTTGGGTTCGCAAGGAAATTCTTGGAAAAGGGGGGGCTGTGATCAGATAGACAAATGGGGTTCGGTGGACACAAGCGACGCTGGGGTTCGGCCTATAAACTGGCCTCCTGCACGGCCGTGCATCGCGAAGGTCATCGATTCCCATCAGCAAGGAGGTCCGCATGAAGATGGCAATGGCAGGTGGCAGCGTGACGGAGATGTCTTTCGATGAAGCGTCGGAAGTAGAAGGGGGCACTCTGCCCTACGCGTCGTTCCTCCTGGGCTGTTTCGGGGCCGGCTTCAACTTCGGCTTCAACACGCTCGGGCCTGCAATCTTCGGTTGATTCACCCTGCGGCAGGAGATCCGGTAATGAGTCGGATACAGCACACTGTACGTGAAGCGATCGGACGCTATGCCATACCGACCCTGCTGACTGTTGTGGTCGGGCTGATCACCGGGATCGGGCTCGGCTATCGTGTTCTCGCGCCCTTCTTCTTCGAATAAGTCAACCAACAGGAGCCAATCATGAACGCAAGCAACCAGGCCGCCCTCATGGACCCGCGTCACTCCTTCATCGGCGTGGAGCTGCTGAGTGAGCGGGAGCTCAACGAGATCGAGGGTGGGAATCTCTGGATCCCGATCGGCATCGCAGTCGGGGCGGGTGCCCTCGCTTGCGCGATCGGAGTGGGGATCGGCGTCGGGCTCTACTATCTGGTGGGATAAGGAAGTAAGACGCCGGCCCGGAATACCGGGCCAGCGTTGTACCCATCGCGGCAATGAGGGGCTGCTGCTCTGTTCTTCAGGGCATTTCGATGCCTCGGGTGGCCAGAACGCGTTCGATCGCCTCTCCGATCTTGTTGTTCGGAGTCGACGCGCCCGCGGTCATGCCAAGAACGAGAGGCCCTTCGGGGAGCCAATCCTCTGCTTCCAGTTCGGGTCCATCCAGAGGCGTTCCGGCCGGCTTGAAGGCAATCGTCGCCCTCTCCGGATCGATCGCGGTTGCATCGGCGATGTGGAACGACGGGCAGTATCGGGCGCACATGACCGCCAGGTGGTTCGTATTCGACGAATTGTACCCGCCGATGACCACCATGAGATCTGGAGGACCGGAACTCCCCTCCATCATTTCGAGGACGGCATCCTGACGCTCCTGTGTAGCGGAGCAGATCGTGTCGAATGACCGGAAGTGTGCAGCCAGATCGAATCCAGGCTCACTTCCGAAGCGCCGCTCGATCGATCGGCCGGTTTCCGCAGCGATCTCGAGTGATTCGCCGGCAAGCATAGTCGTCTGATTCGCGCATCCGATTCGGTCCAGGTGCAGGTCCGGATCGAAGCCCGGTGAGGCCTTATCCGCAAAGTGCGCAAGGAACTCACCCCTCGAGAGTGCCGTGGGAAGTCTTTCCACGTAGTCGAGAACGAGGCGGGCTTCTGCGAGATCGAAGACCACGATGTAATGACCGCTGTGGCGGAATACCTGGCTCGCCGTGGCCCGCGTCTCTTCGTGTCGATATTTGCCGTGGATCAGCGCAGTGTAACCATCACGAGCATACTGATCGACGCGCTTCCAGACGTTGAGGACTGAGCCGCACGTGGTGTCAACGAGCGAACAGCCGATCTCCTGAAGCTCGGCGAAGTCCGCGACGGTGACACCAAAGGCCGGAAGGATTACCACATCCTCGGGCAGGATGCCTGAAAAATCGAACCGGCCATCCTCGGAAGGATAGAGGAAGGTGATTCCCATCTCCCGCAGGCGTGTGTTGACGTGCGGGTTGTGGATGATCTCCCCGACGAGGTAAAGCTTCCTGTCGGGGAAGTGGGTCCGGGCCTGGTAGGCATAGTCGACTGCCCGATCCACGCCGTAGCAGAACCCGAATGAGTCTGCGAGCCGGATCGTGACCCGGCGATCGTCGTCGCCGAAGGTCAGTTCGTTGCCCGCCTGACGGACGAGGTCCACCAGGTTGCTATGATATTCGGCATGGACGATCGGCTCGATTTCCTTCGTCAGCCCGAAGCCCCGCCGGAAATATGTAGACTGCATCTCCGAATGATCTGGTCCGCGGATCCAGTGATACCCGACCAATCTAACGAAGTCGAGCGCCCGCGTCGCCCCTGACGCCTCGAAGAGAGGCGTCTGGCCGGGGATGAGCCTGTTCGCCGCCGTCTATTCGGTGACGGTGAAGGCTCCGGTCGTCACCGTTACCTGGCGCCCGGAACCTGCCGAAACCATCAGAGAGATGCGGTACTCGCCCGGGGTCCACTCCTCGGAGATGCTTTCCTCGAAGGTGGCGTGTCTCCCCGGCTTGAGGATGTAGCCTTCCAGGGTGCAGATACGGAAGGGTGTGACGGGCTTCCACGTCGATCCCACCCGTCGCTCGTGGGTTGAAAGACAGGCATTGTAGACCACCTCACGATTCGACTGATTGATGAGGGTGACCGCCGCCTTCGACGGGACCGTGAAGGAAGTTCCCGCGACGGAGAGACTTACTCCCGCCACCACCTCACCACGATGCAGCGGCCCGGGAACCGGGGGGAGGTCGACGGGAGAGCTGCAAGCGGCAACCCCTGCAACCAGGAGAAGCATCAGGAGTCGGCTCATGAGTCTATTCGTTTTGTCGGGCGAAGTGCCCGGCACCCGTTCGGGCCCAGTGCACTTCGGCGTGATCACTTCTATGGCGCCCGCCGTACTGCTCGGAGCAGGACGTGCCAACGACGATGCCGTGTCGGCAGGGGCGATAGCGTCGCCGTCGAGGGGGCGCTAGCGGAGCGGAAATCGGGGGCATTTTTCTGTATCTCCGATGCCGCTTCGAACTCAGGACGATGTCGAACCGAGTACTGTCGCAATCCATTGAGATACCCCGAAGCATCGCCAACGGTCGGACCAGGTCGGCTACTTCAATAACGAGCGTCCGGAGGCGAATTGGACCGGGGCGCAATCCACACCTTCGTTCCGTCCTCCGACTGGAAGATGGCGTCAGAAGGATAGTGGCGTCGGAAGATGTGAGAGTAGGCCGGATGGCACGGACAAATGAGCCGGTCGGGGAAAGGGGCCGATCGTGAGAGGTATCAGCCCTCTTTCGCCGCCTGGTGCGCCTCGATCTCTGCAGGCGTCCACTCGCGAATGCCTTCCGCCTCCCCGCGAATCTCAGGCAGTTCCGAGTTCAGGCACTCCGTCCGTCGCTGTCGCGCGGCGAACGCCAGTCCTTTCGCTTCATCATAACGACCTGCATCGAGGTAGGCGTTGATGAGGGTCTCGTAGGCAAGGAGGTGTGGGTAGATGACCAGCAGTTCCCGTAGTCGGGGGATCGCCTCGATCCGTCCCGACCTCTCCATGATGTTCATGGAGAGAAGCTCGGCCGTCACCTGCTCCCGACGTTCGAGTTGACTCTTCAGATCCGAAGGATAGTTCGCCGAATTGTACTCACCCAGCGACCGGATGCGCTCCTCTTCGCGGCCGAGAAGGGAGTTCATCAGCGACGATCCGGGTGGAACGTCTCCCACGGCTCCATCATCGCCGAGCATCTTTTCCTTGAACCACTTACGAAGAGACATCGCAGGAAGGAACGGTTCTATGGTCCGCGTGCAGTGGAAGGCCGAAATGGTCCGGCTGCCGGTCTGATCACATCGGGAACTGCAATTCGCTCGCCGCCCGCTGCGGCTGCTTCGTTCGGTGTCCTGCAGAGACAGAAATCGCCGCTCTCCGGCGCGGGAAAGCGGCGATCTGCGGCTGACTCCAACGGGCTCGGCGGCGCCCCCGCGGCCGTAGCCGACCCGGCAGCGGGGCGCGCCGTAGAACGCTACTCCATCACAACCTGCTTGACGTCCAGCATCTCGGGGAGAGTACCCAGCCGATCCAGCAGCTCGGACGAAACGGCCGAGTCGATCTGCACCGCCGCCAGCGCTTCGCCGCCGGCCTGGAGTCTCGCCTGATGGTACTCCGCGATGTTGACCGAAGCCTCACCGAGCAGCGTTCCAACCCGACCGATAACGCCGGGGACGTCCCGATTACGCAGCACGAGGAGCGTTCCCCGCGGCGCCACATCGACACGGAAGGCGCCGATCCGGGTGATCCGCCCGTGCGACTCGCCGATCAGCGCACCCCCGACCCGCAGCGATTCATCATCGCCCTTGATGCGGATCTCGATCTCCTCACCGAGCTCCTGCTGCGGTGAAACGTGCGTCCAGGCGGTCTCGATGCCCCGCTCGGCAGCGACATGAAGCGCATTGACGAGGTTGACCGCCCGCTTGTCCATCACATTCTGCAGCACCCCCTGCAGAGCCGCGAGCAGCAGCGGACGGGCGGCAGCGGGTCGATTGCCCGAATAGCGAAGCTCCAGTGCGCTGATCCCTTCCGGAAGAAGCGCCCGTCCGATCCGGCCGAGCCGCTCGGAGAGGTGGAGAAGAGGCCGGATTTCGCTGAGCGAGGTGTCGCCGACACCCGCCGCATTGATCGCCGCGCTCAGGTCGCCCGTCACCAGCGCGTCACGCACCGCGGCGCACGCCTCGAGCGCCACATTCCGCTGCGCCTCTGCGGTCGAGGCACCGAGATGCGGTGTGAGCATGACATTCGGCAGCGACCGGAAAGGATGATCCTTCGCCAGCGGCTCGCTCGCGAACACGTCGAGCATCGCCGCGCCGATCCGCTCCTCCTGGAGCGCCTCGAGCAGTGCATCTTCGTCGATGATGCCGCCGCGGGCGAAGTTCAGCAGCATCGATGTCGGGCGGAGCCTGGCCAGTTCGGCCTTCCCGATCATCCCGTGGGTCTCGCTCGTCAGCGGAACGTGAAGTGTGACGATATCGGCGACCGACAGCGCCTCGTGGAAGTTCGTAATCTGCTCAACACCGAGCTCCTCGAAGCGCGTGGAGGAGACGTATGGATCGTAGCCGACGAGCCGCAGCCCGAACGATCTTCCCCGACGGGCGACTTCTCCGCCGATCCGCCCGAGCCCGACGATGAGGAGCGTCCGCCCCCGGAGCTCGGTGCCGCCGAGCTTCGACCGACGCCATTCACCTTCGCGCATCGACCCGACCGCGATCGGGATGTGCCGCAGATAGGAGATCAGCATCCCGTAGACGAGCTCTGCCACCGAGATCGTATTTCCGCCCGGCGCGTTGATGACGGCGATGCCCAGCTCGGTTGCGCGCTCCAGATCGACATTGTCGACCCCCACGCCCGCCCGCCCGACAACCTTGAGCCGCTTGCCCGCGTCCAGGAGCTCACGGGAGATCCGCGTGGCGCTCCGCCCGATCAGCGCGTCATACTCGCCGATCTCCTCGAGCAACTCGGGCAGCGGCCGGGTCGGCTTCTCCACCATCTCGATGAGGGGTTCGTCCCTGAGCAGTTGAAGGCCCCCAGGGTCGATCTCATCCGTCACAAGGACGCGGTACTTCGGTTGGTCAGTCATACGTCGAATATCTCCTCGAGCTCCGCCAGGAGCCGGTTCAGTCCTTCAATGGAGTGATCGCCCATGTGGCCGATCCGAATCGTGGAATCCTTCAGTTTGCCATATCCGGAGCCGATCGTGAAACCGCGCTCCTTCAGCTTCGCGGTGATCTCGGAGCCTTTCAGCGTCTCCGGCATCGCGATCGCCGTCACCGTCCAGGATCGGGCGCCTTCCGGCGCAAAGATCGAGAGACCTGCGCCGGCGCCGGTCGTATCAACCCACGACCGACATCGTTCGGCCATCGCCACATGACGGGCCGCACGGCTGTCCACCCCCTCAGCGTCGATCCGCTTCAGCTGTGCACTGAGTGCATAGATGAGCGTCAGCGCAGGCGTGTTCGGTGTCTGATGCTTCTTCCAGTACCGATCAAACTCGAGGAGGTCGAAGTACTGGCCACGCCCGGTCAGCGTCGCCGCTCTCGCGAGCATCCGCTCGCTGGGGGAGCCGAACGCGAGGCCGGGCGGGAGGGCGAGTGCCTTCTGGGAGCCGGTGAGGATCCAGTCGAGACCCCATTCGTCGGTCTCGACGAAGTTCCCCCCCACGCTGGTCACCCCGTCGACGAGAAGCAGTATCTCCTCGCCGGTGGCCCTTTCGGCTGCGCGGACCGCTTCCGCGATCTCCGCCAGCGGGTTCAGGACCCCCGTCGACGTTTCGGAATGCACCACGGTTACGGCATCGAAACCGCCGGCCCGGAGCAGCCGCTCGACCTCTTCAGGCCGGTGCGCCTCGCCCCATTCGACTTCGTAGCTCTCCCCATCGTTGCCGCAGTCGGCAACGAGATCCCGGAAGCGCTGACTGAACGCACCATTCACGAGAGAGAGCGCGCGCTTCCGAACGCCATTGCGGATGCCCGCCTCCATGAATCCCGTCGCGGAGGAGGAGGAGACGTAGACAGGCCGCTCCGTCCTGAAGATGCGCCGCAGAACAGGATCGGCCTCGCCCAGAATCGCCGACATTCCTGCACCGCGATGTCCGATCATCCCCCGGTCCTGTGCAGCAAGGACATCGGGATGGACTTCCGTTGGACCCGGTAGAAAGAAGCGACCGAACATATATGAAAAGTGATGCAGATTGTTTGTGACAGAGAGCTTTCAGTCAGCTGTCGGCTCGGCGCTTCCGGAAGGTCGGTCCGCGGCGACGTCTGCGGCGAGCATCTCCTCGCCCCTGCTCAGAAGATCAGCCCATTCGGATCCGGCGAGGCGAACCCGGTCTTCGGGGCTCGCAGCGAGTGCCAGCACTGGCGCCAGACTCCGCGAGCGGAGGACGACATCGGCATCCTGTGCGATCACGGGGCGCCAGGCGACGCCCATGAAGGCGGCGAAGATGTCGACGCCGGCACTCGCCTCGAGATCCGTCGCTCCGTCTCCCACGAGCAGGCTCGGTCGCCCGAGATTCCACGACTCGACCACCTCGAGCTTCCCCCCGCTGCGGGCGAGCGGGGAGTCCGAATCGAAGCCGGCATACGCCCCGTCAGGCGCGAAATCTATCCGGACGGCGGATACCGAAGCAGAGGGTATCCCGAGTTTCGTCGCGGCGGCAAGCACAGGAGGGAGCAGCCCCCCCGATATCACGCGCACGTCCTTGCCGAGCCAGAGGAGCGCGGCGACCGTCGCTTCCGCATCGAGGACGAGCCGCTCGACGTACATATCGCCGATCGCGTCGACGCGGCGACGGGTAGGCCGCAGGATGTCCAGCCGCCGACCGTAGACCTCCTGCAGGGGAACGCGGCCATCCATCGCAGCCGCGGTCAGCGCCTGAATCTCGTCGATGCGGTCACCGGCGAGCTCGTCGATCCCCTCGATGTCCGCGAGCGTGGAGTCGCAGTCGAAGACGATCGACTGGAAGCCCTCCGGAAGGGGACGCGGCACGTGCGACAGACTCATCGGTAACTTCCTCGGCCTTCTGCAACAAGCCGAAAGGACTGTGAATACGAGTTCGCGACCGCTGCTCGCGCGCATACGGCCGACAACGATGACGCGCTATCCTGAGTCATCGCCACTCGTGCGACCAGCGATCATAGCGGACAGGGGTCACGCCGCCCGCTTTCAGAATCTCCAGACCGACCGGCTCCCGGTAGGGCGCCCGGTAGAACACGTGCGAGACCCCGCTCTGGATGATGAGCTTCGCGCACATCGTGCACGGGCTCGTGGTCACGAACGCGACCTTGTCCCGGATGGAGCCGGGCGCCTTCACGAGCGCGTTCATTTCGGAGTGGATACAGCCGCACCGCCCGGCCTCCGTCGAATCGCAGCGGTTAGGCAGGCCGCTCGCGTTCCCGTTGTACCCGATCCCCAGCACATTGGAAAGGGAGGCGTCGGTGATCACCGTCCCGACCCGCGCCCGTGCGCAGGTCGAGCGCTTCGCCAGCTCCTCCGCCATCCGCATGTAGACTTCGTATAGCGGCACCCGATCAACCGCGGTGGCATCGACGGCCTCCGTATCAACGCGATCCGCGCCCTCCCCGAAGGGAGGACGCGTGTTCAGCGGGTGATCGTTCTCCGCAACCTGGTCCCGTCTCCAGCTCACCTGCGCAGCGTTGCCAGCCGATCGACTGCCTTGCGCAGCGTCTCTTCAGGATACGCGTAGGAGATACGGAAATAGTTGTCGTCGCCGAATGCTCCGCCCGGTACCGTGGCGACACCCGCCTCCGAGAGGAGCCGTCCGCAGAAGGCCATCGAGTCCTCGCCGTCTCGGGCAAGACCCTTCGTCCCGACCCAGAAGTAGAAGGCGCCCTCCGGCTCCACGAAGGGGACTTCCGGCAGCTTCTCGCGGAAGAGCGAAACGAGCAGATCCTTCCGCTTTTCAAAGGCCGCCCGCATCGTCTCGATCTCGCGGTCGGCGGTCTCCGTGTCAGAATATGCCTTCAGCGCCGCCCACTGCGTCGGGGTGGTGACGTTCGACGTCGTCTGGCTCTGCAGCGCGGTGAGCTTCGCGGCAAGAGCGCGGGAGGTGTAGGAGAAGCCGAGGCGCCAGCCGGTCATCGCAAACGCCTTCGATGCGCCGTCGATCAGCACGACCTTCTCGAGCAGCTCGTCCGGCAGGTCCAGAACGCCGGGCGCGACCTTCCCACCGAAATAGATGCGGCGATAGATCTCGTCCGACACGAGCCAGACGTTGCGCTCGGCCGCCCATCGGGCGATCGACTCGAGCTCCTCCGAGGAATAAACCGCGCCGGAGGGGTTGCTCGGGGAGTTGATCATCAGCCCCTTCACATTACCGACGGCGGCGGCCTTCTCCAGGTCATCCACGCTTACCTTGAAGCTGCGCGCCGGGTCGCCGGTGACGAAGACGGGCTCTGCGCGCGCGACCTGTACGAGTTCCGGATAGGTCGTCCAGTAGGGGACAGGGATGAGAACTTTGTCGCCGGGTCCGAAGAGCGAGAAGATGACGTTGAAGAGCGCCTGCTTGGCACCCGCCGTCGTGACGATTCCCTGCGGATCGACCTGGATCTCCCGGCTCGCCAGCCGCTGCAGATCGGCCGCGATCGCCGCGCGAAGCTGGGGGATCCCCGGGGGCGGCGTGTAGCGCGTCTTCCCGTCGCGGATCGCCTGCATGCCCGCTTCCGAAATGAACGCCGGGGTAGGGAAGTCAGGCTCGCCGACACAGAGATCGACCACATCCTCGCCCGCTGCGATCAGCTCCTTGGCCTTGTTGGCAACAGCCATCGTCGCAGAGGGCTGCAACGAAGCAATATTCTCAGAGAAAGTCATGGTAATGACAGAAGTTGAATTATCAGCCGCCGCGGCGACCGCTCGCGCCTGAGGGCGGCGCAAAAAGGGCCGCGTAAGCCTCCCACCTGCGGGGGCTCACGCGGGCCAGCGATGCTTTCCCCGACACATCGGCCTGAACCAGCTAATTATCGTGCGCGACCGGCTGCTCGGCAACCCGTATTGCGGATGAGGCAGGGGCTGCATGCCGCGGTCCAAACCAGCGGCCCGGAAAGAAGTGAAAGAGGAACCCCGCCGGAAGCGAGGATCCTCTGCACCAACGGCTCAGCTTCCGCCGCCCGCCCTCACTACCGAACTGGGGAGGCGGAGTGTGAAGGTCGCGCCCTTTCCAGCTTCGGAGGCGACGTCGACATCTCCGCCCAACCGTCGAGCGAGGCCACGGGCAACGGACAACCCGATGCCTGCGCCGCCGAACCGTCGCGTCGCCGAACCGTCCGCCTGCCGAAAATCATCGAAGATGACCGCCTGCTCCTCTTCGGTGAGGCCGATGCCGGTATCGATAACCTCCCACTCGACCTCCTGACCTCGGCGGTAGTGCCCGGTCGAGGAGGGTTCGGGGTCCCGGGTCTGGACGCGCAGAGTGATGGTCCCTTCCGAGGTGAACTTGAGGGCGTTCGCTAGAAGGATGTCGAGGACCCGTCCGACCAGTACCGCGTCGGTGTGAATCAGCACACTCTCGTCGGGGAGCTCCAGACTCGGAGCGGGCCCCTCCCCCTGGTCTGCAATCTTCTCGAAAGCGGCGCTGGCGAGCGCGCGGGCGTCCAGCAGCTCTGGTTGGGGCTCGACCCTGTCGAGGCGGAGTCCGGTGAGATCGAGCATGCCTTCGATCACACCGAGCAGCTGCCCCCCCGCCTCCTCGATCTTCCGAACGGACGAGTCCTGGTCGGCTGTCAGCGGACCCGACACGCCCTCCCGAAGCAGGTAGGCATACCCAAGAACGGCGGTCAGCGGCGTTCGGAGCTCGTGGGAGATGTTGGCGAGAAACTCATTCCTGATGCGCCTTCCTTCGACCGCATTCAGCTTCGCGGCCTCCAGCTCCTCCGTTCTCTCCGCCAGCTGCTCGTCAAGCAGCCGTGCTGCTTCGAGAAGACGGTCGCGCTCAGCCGCAGCCGCTAGCTGTGCGGCAGCGAGTCTGAGCAGCCCGCGATCGGCAAGGCGGAAGTTCTCCCGCTCCCGGTAGTAGAAGGTGAGCGCCCCTATCGCCGTCGAGTCGAAGGTCAGCGGGAGGGCGATCGTCGAGGTGAAGCCGAGCTCCCGTGCGGAGTCACGCCAGTCGGCGTGCTCGGTCGACGAGAAAACATCCTCGACCTCGACCGGCGCATTCTCAAGAACGGCGCGGCCGGTCGGCCCATTCCCGATCCGCACCCGCATCTCATCCAACAGGTCCGCATGCCGCTGGGGCCAGTTGTGGTACGCGGCAGGCCTCAGCAGCGCGGAGTCCCCATCCTGAAGGAAGATGCAGGAAAAAGAGGCATCGACGAGCGGAGTGATCCGGTCCAGAGCCGTCTGATAGACATCGTGCGGACGGCCTGCAGCCAGAAAGCTCTCCGCAAGGTCAGCGACAATTCTGAGTTCTCGCATGGAGCCTGCAACGGGGATGACCGGCTTCACGCGGCGATCGGAAGGTTGGGGAAAAGTCTCTTGACGAGTATGCATGGCCTCCCTACTCTACCCTGCAAGACGGCCTTGCCGTGATTTCTGCTGCTTTTTCCCTCACACATAGACAGGAGGCCGGCGGTGAACAAATCGGAACTCACTCAAAAACTTGCCGAGCGGGCGAATCTAAGCCGGGCCGATGCTGCCCGTGCCGTAGACGCGCTCTTCTCCGTTGAAGATGGCATCATAAGCGAAACGCTGAAGAGTGGGGAGAAGGTGCAGATCACCGGCTTCGGCAGCTTCGAAACGCGCAAGCGTGAAGCACGCACCGGTCGTAATCCGCGGACCGGCAAGGAGATCAAGATCGCGGCATCCACGAGTGCCGCTTTCCGCGCCGGCAAGGGCCTCAAGGACGCCGTAAGCTGACCTCGGGCCTGTCCTCCTCGTACGAGCCGCAGATGTCGTCACATCCGCGGCTCGTATCGTTTCCCCTTTGAGCCGTCGCCGGAAGTACCCGACCAACCGCGGAGCCCACTCCGCCGGCTCCCTCTATCCCACTCTCGATCTGCACGGACTCACAGCCGATGAGGCGGTAGCACAGACCTCGCGATGGCTGCAGAACATGCAGCGCGAGGGTGAACTCGCCGTGCGCATCATTACGGGCCGTGGCCGTCGCTCCCTCGGTCCGGCAGTGCTGCCGGGAGAGATCGGTCACCTTCTCGGCACCCTTCCCGGCCTCGTCTCGAGCTACGAAAAGGACGCGTCGGGGGGTGCATTCCACGTTCGCCTGCGGGCACCCACTCCGCCACGAGCCGCGCCGAGGGTCGTGCTTCCCTCCGATCCCGAACTCATCCGTCGTGCGGAGGAAGCACTCGCCGACCTCGGTATCGCTCCGACGCCGAGCCTGCTGGCGGCGGAGATTCAGCGGATCCTGGCTACCCGGGAGGGCTGCTAGCCCCCCGGGAACCAGGATCGTCCTGGAATCAGCGGGGCGGACGACGCGTGGTCCGTCGCGGCGCTCCTCCACCCCGGCTGTCGGGGCGGCGCGCAGGGCCCCCACGATCGTAATCCACCCGAACGCTGCGGCCCTTTATCGTCGTGCCGTTGACGGCGCGGATAACCTGGTCCGCAACATCGGCCTGGACTTCCACGATCGAGAAGCTGTCCCGGATCTCGATCTTGCCGATCCGCGATCCCGGAATATCCGCTTCCCCTGCCAGGCCCCCTACCAGGTCGCCAGGCTTCACATCGTCCTTGCTCCCGATCCCGACGTAGAGGCGGGCCCACGTCACAGGGGCCGGTCCTGAGTCGGCGGTCCGGCTCGCGGATCGGACCGTCTTCTCCCGCGTCGCGGCGGGAGCGCTGCGGTCGCGTACGGCTGCACCGGAGGCGCCGGTCGAACGGTCCCCCTGTGAAACGCTATCCATGTCCCCGCTGGCGCCGGCGTCTCCACGGCGGCGTGTCAGAAGGGTGAGCGCAGCGGCGATCTCCACAGCACTGAACTCGTTGAGGAGCGGTTCGAGCACCAGCATCTGCGGTGTCAGATCCTCATTCCGGATGACCCGCCTGACGGAATCGCGGAAGGTTGTGAGCTCCCGCAGAACCCGACCATCGATGCCGCCCATCGGGGCGGGGCGCAGGCGGAACCCGGCCGGTGCGGCGATCTCGCGGAGGTGCGCAAGCTCGCGGGGCAGCGTAAGAATAACCGCATCTTCATCCCCCTGATGGCGCGCACGCAGGGTAGCGGCATCGCCGGGGACGTCGTAGCTGATGCTCTGCCCGACATCTCCATCGACCTCGTCTGCGAGATCCTCGAGCGTAATCCCACCCGCGGCGATCGCGACGTCAGCGTCGCTATCGCCCGCCTCTCCTACCAGGAAGCCGCGGACCGCCAGGGACTCGGCAAGGTGCGCGGCCCGCTCATCACTGCGGCAGAAGATGACCGGCGGAGCAGACCCCTGCTCGCGGCTATGGAGCTGCGTGGCAAGAAGGTCGAGCTTCTCCGCGTCCCCGGCGAGGACATAGCCCGCCGTATTTTCCGGTTCAGCCTGGACGCCTTCAGGGATTGCGGCCTCCGAGGGGTAGCGAAGAGCCTTCTTCACCCGTCGCCCCGCAAGGTCCTCGACCTCCCCCTTGAGCGTAGTGCTGATCAGGACCCGCTGCGTCCTGGGGGGGAGGAGGTCCATCAGACCATCGACCTCGCCCCAGTGCCCGAGCTCCAGAATCGCGGAAGCGCCATCGATGACGATCGCCTCCAGCGACTCGAGCTTCACCGCAGACGACCGGACGCTGTCCATGATGTCGCCGGCCGCGGCTATGATGATCGCTGCTTCGCCGGGACGTGTTCCCCAGCCGCGACCGAGAACTGCAACGCGCAGCGCGAGCGCGTCCGCGTACGGCGTGATGGTTGTACCCACGCGGTCCGCCTCTGCGGGCGTCGCCGTAAGGATCAGAAGGCGGACAGTGGTTTCAGCCTCATCGCCGGCTTCGTCCTCCC
Organism: uncultured Gemmatimonas sp.; assembly: GCA_964424945.1. GTDB lineage: Bacteria > Gemmatimonadota > Gemmatimonadetes > Longimicrobiales > Longimicrobiaceae > WHSP01. The sequence goes on along the minus strand of CAYRLB010000008.1, from coordinate 28,045 downwards.
GACCTTCTGCGGCGCCGAGGCGATCCAGAATTCCGAGCGTATAGGCGAGCGTCTTGCCCGAGCCTGAACTCGCCCGGGCGATGAGGTTGCCACCACGTCGCAGAGTCGGGATGACCGCCTGCTGGAGAGCGGTCGGAGCCGCGAACTCGTCATCCTCCAGAAGCTGAAGGAGATCTTCGCGGAGGCCGATATCTTCGAAAGATGGCATTTCTAGGTAATTCTTGCGGGTAGCCGACTACGGGCGCGGGAATCTGGACGGTAGGGGCCCCAGGTCGCAAGTTGCTTGCCCTCGACAGCCGCAATTTCGTATAAGACTCCTCCGCGCCGCTCGGAGCTGCCTCACTCCTCAAGTCGCCCCCGATCCTCCCAACGTCAAAGCCACCCGCCGGGGGGAAATCGTCCGGGCTGCGCGATATCGCCTGGGGCAAAGCTCAGTATTCCCGCGACTCGTCCGATGCCTGATAGGGCAGCTGATTCAGGAGATGGCGCACCACGATATCGACCTTGGAGGTGCGGAGTTGGTCGGTACGGGCGGTCACGGTCGTATAGGGTCCGTGGCGGTGGGCCTCCAGAAGAACTGTTCCCTCAGCGCCCGTGAAGGTCACATCGTGATGGGAACGCTTCGCTGGTTGAAGCCCGGCACGCTCCTCGAGAATCTGCTCGGCGAGGGTCCACACTTCCGATATCGGCAGAACGGTATTTCTCTCGTAGTCTGACATATTTCAAATTCCGTCGATTGCAGGTCGTTCAACGTTCATCCAATCGTCGACTGCCTTCCGAATCGCGTCCGGACCCTGAGCGCCCGTAACGATCCCGGCGGCCGGACCCTGGCCCACGAAGATGACGGGGGTGCCGGGGATATTGAGCCGGCGCCCGAGCTCCAGGTCGGCATCGACGGACTCCTGAAAGCTTTCGATGTCCAGGGCGATGCGCACATCGTCGGCATTGAAGCCAGCTTCGGTCCCCAGACCCGCAAGGACATCGATCCTGCCGATGTCCTGATCCCCTTCCCACAGGGCGGCGAAAATCGCGCGCCTCAGCTCCCTCTCCTTTCCGCGTACACGGGCAAAGTGCGCCGCCTCGTGCGCCTTTCGCGTCCGGGGAGTCGCGGCCCGGGGCCGGATCACTATTCCGGCGGATGCGGCAAGACGCTCGAGTGTGGCCCACGCCTCTTCTCCGAACCCCGTCGTGCCCACAGTGCCGCCGTCGGGGTACAGCTCGAACGCGCGGAAGCGAAGCTCGAGATCCAGGTCGTCGAGCGACCAGAGTGCGGCTTCCGTCACGTACGACGCCGGGCAGGCGAAGTCAGAGAAAACTGTAAGCTGTGTCACCGCCACCTTCTGCTTCAGGCCGTGAGGGGCGCCCTGCTTCCCCGCTGCGTGGGTCGCCGAATGTGCTGGCCCGATGCGCTGCATCGCAAGGTTCGGTCACCTGTTGCGCGGAAGCACGTTATGCCTGCCGCTCTGCCCGCTACTCAGCTCCCGCCCAGCGACGCGGGGAAATTCCAGTTGCAGGGATGATCGGCGTCGGCGAGGATCTGCACGAGATCGGTTTCGTAGCTTTCCATCACATTCGCTTCGACCGTTCCAGGCGAGGGCGACCGTACGGAAAATGCATTCGCACGCTCCTCGAATCTGACGGAGTCGGCGGGGGTCCTGGCATGGTTGAAGGCAGAGTCGATCATCGCAAAGAGCGCATAGCGGAGCTCGGCATGCCTGTGGTAACCGCGTGCGAACCCGGTGGCGGCGCTGTGCGTCGCAGCGAGGCCTTCTTCCCCACTGCTCAGCGTGACCGACTCGAGAAGGGCCAGATTCTCCTCGGCCGTCGCCTCGATCTCTTTCGCAGCGCACGCCTGTCGGAACGCCATCGTGCGCTGCTGGACGACGGCTTCGGGAATCGTCCCTGCCGCACCTTCGTCGCCGCAGGCGGTGAGCGGCGCAGCCAGAAACAGGGCGAGCAGTGCCCGGGAAGCCACCCTCATCGATCTTTCAGCTTTCATGCGGTCCGCCGTCGGGAAAAAGGATCTCTTCGAGCAGGTCACACCAGAGATGGATGAGGGTGATGTGACCCTCCTGGATTCGCGCGGTGACATCCGAAGGAACCGTGACGAGCTCGCTGCAGAACTCGGCCAGGCGCCCGCCGGAACTCCCCGTCATACCGAGGACCCAGGCGCCCCGCGCCCTCGCAGCCTCAGCCGCAAGCGCCACGTTCGGAGAGTTCCCGCTGGTGCTTATCGCAACGAGAACGTCGTTCGGACCGACGAACGTCTCCACCTGCCGCCTGAATGCGGTCGCGTACTCATAGTCGTTGCTCCAGCAGGTCAGGGTTGCGGCATCCATGAGATGATGGGCCGGGAGCCCCGGCCGGTCTTTCCGGTAGCGCGCCACCAGCTCCTCCACCAGATGCATCGCGTCGCACGCCGAACCGCCATTTCCACACGCGTACAGCCGTCCCCCCGCCCGGAAGGTTTCGGCGAGCCGTTCGGCGACGGTGAGTATATGTTCGGAGTGCTGGATCAGCTCCTGCTTTACACGGGCTGATGCGACCAACGCCTCCTCAATCCGGCTCAGATGCGATTCCTTCGACATTTTGATCTTCTGCCTGGCAGAACGAGACAGTCCCGTCGCGGGGAGGTGATCCAGATCCGCTGTGCCGCCCGCCCGTCGTGGCGAGCGATCCTTGCGCTGGCCCTGCTGCTTGTGGCTGCAGCCTGTCGCCCGGAAGATACGCTCCTGGCCATACGGAGCATAGACGTCCGGGAGGAGTCCTTCAACGATGTCATTTCCGTTGAGTCGGGGGAGCGCTGGCTTTCGGGGTCGGGCCGGGTCGTATCCCTCGATCCGATGCGGCAATCGGCCCGCAGCTTTCCCACACCCGGCCTCATGGATCCGCACGTTCTGGGTCGAGCCGGGGAGTCGCTCCTTCTGCTTGCCGACCGTTCGGTGATGGTGGCGTCCCCCGATTCCGCAGACCTCTTCGTCGTCGCACGAGATGTAGATGCGATCGCCCTCGACTCGGTAAGCGGAATCCTCTTCGAAGCGATCGCGGGTGGAGAAATCGTGGCCCGGCCGCTGGATACTCTCCTGCCCGCGTGGGGATCGGCGGGCGCAGGGGCGAACGCGTCCGCCATGGCGCTCTCGCCCGAAAGGGATCGACTCTACCAGGCTCTGCTCCCCGCCCCCGGCGCCGGACCCGCTCTGCACGTGCGGGATCTCCTCAGCGGGCGTACACTACGGGAGATCCCGCTGGATGATCCGATCCGCGTGCTGACAACAACCCGGCAGGGCGATCTGATCGGCGTCGGCTGGGACGATGATGGCTCCGACGCGTTCATCACCCGCCTCGGCTGGACCGGCGGAGCTCTCGTCGTGAAGTGGCGCAGCGCCGTCGAACCGGCCGCCGATGGCCAGCGCCTGAAGCTTGCGGTATCGGAAGAGGGAGATCGGATCGCGGTGGTCGGAAACGCGGAAACCGGCCTCACCCTTTACGATGGGGAGACCGGCTCGACGATTGCCATCTATTCCGGTACCGTCCACGACGCCATCTTCGACGGCTTCGGTCACTTCTACCTGCTCACCGGTACAGCGGTCGTTCAGGTAGACGGGCCCGGCCTGTCGGGGCGCTGAGGCGTCCGCCGGGCTGATCCTGGATCAGTGCAGGTCGTCCCCGTCAGGCTTCAGCAGAAGGCCCGCTATGATGAAGGGGAGGAAGTTGATGGCAAGGCTCACCATTGCCGGGATCATCATCAATCTACCGAAGTAGAAGAACCCCACCGTGATGGCGGGCAATGTGATCAGAAGGCCGGCCATGAGCATGAGTTTCATCGAATCACTCTCGTTAGTGCAGGTCTCGCCAGGCTCGCCGAAGCCCCGTCCGGAAGGGCAGGGGCGCGCAGGATTGTATCCGAGGCCTGAGGCTTCTCGCAAGTGTCGCTCCGACGGCCATCTGGCGCGTCGGCCGGAGATCCGCTGACTTCGCGGCCTCCGGGTTCAACCAACCATCAGTAAGGATCGAACAGCATGAATTTCGAAGGAAAGGTGGCCCTCGTTACAGGCGGTAGCAAGGGGATCGGCGCTGCGGTCGCAAGAGCCCTCGCCGGAACGGGCGCAAATGTCGTGATCTGCTCCCGGAATGCGGAGGAGGTCGAGCGGGTCGCGAAGGAGATCGATTCCGAAGCGACCGGCACGGTGACCGGCATCGCGTGCGATATGCGCAGCTTCGATCAGGTACAGAAGCTCGTCGCCGAAACGGTCGCCCGGCATGGCCGTCTGGACATCCTCATCAACAACGCCGGCGTCGGCGGATTCTCTCCAATCGATCAGATCACACCCGAGAGCTGGCATCAGATCATCGAAACGAATCTGAATGGGGCCTTCTACGCATCGCACGAGGTCATCCCTCATATGCGGGAGCGCGGCGAAGGGTGGATCATCAACATCGGATCGCTCGCCGGAAAGAATCCGATGCCGGGCGGGACGGCGTACAACGCATCGAAGTTCGGTCTGCTCGGTTTCTCGGAGGCGATGATGCTGGATGTCCGGCACTACGGGATCCGGGTAAGCTGCATCATGCCGGGCAGCGTCGAAACCGATTTCTCGGGTGTCACGGGGAAGGGACCTGCCGCGTGGAAGCTTCAGGGGGAGGACATCGCACAGATGGTCCTTGACCTTCTTTCCTTCCATTCACGGGCGCTTCCCTCGCGCGTGGAGATGCGACCGAGCCAGCCCCCGAAGAAGTAGAAGCGTTCCCCGCCTGCCCGTATGGTCGGTGTTCCGATTTCGCCCGTCGACTCGCGGAATCGCACGGCGGGGGTCTGGCGGCGAGGCGGGATCGGGTGGGACGGGGAGGGGAGGGGAGCATCACCCGGCGTGCATCCCCTTTCCCCCCGCCTGGCCTGGCCCCACCTTTGGGCTCGCACGCCGGCTTCAGGTCGAACTGTTACGCGTCCCGGTTACTCTACTATGTCGAATACGAAAGACTTCCGAATCGAGAAGGATTCCCTCGGTGAGATGCGCGTCCCGGCGGATGCGCTTTACGCGGCGCAGACGCAACGCGCTGTCGAGAACTTTCCGATCAGCGGGATCCGCTTTCCACGTCGTTTCATAGCCGCGCTCGGCTCGGTCAAGAAGGCGGCGGCTCTGGCCAACGCCGGGCTTGAGCAGCTCGACCGGAGCGTCGCCGATGCCATCGTGGCCGCCGCGGATGAGGTGATCGGCGGTCGCTGGGACGATCAGTTCGTCCTCGACATCTTCCAGACCGGCAGCGGCACCTCGAGCAACATGAATGCGAACGAGGTCATCGCCAGCCGTGCGGGCGCGCTTCTGCGGGAGGCGGGCGAGTCGCGGTCGGTCCATCCGAACGATGACGTCAATATGGGGCAGTCGTCGAACGATGTGATCCCGACGGCGATGTACCTCGCGGGGCGCGTCGCCATCCATGAGGATCTCATCCCTGCACTTGAGCGGCTTTCGGCGGCGCTGCGAGCGAAGGAAGTGGAGTTCGACGATGTGGTGAAGAGCGGTCGGACGCACCTGATGGATGCGACCCCCGTCCGGCTCGGGCAGGAGTTCGGCGCATACGCCGCGCAGATCGACAACTCCATCCGCCGGCTCAGGGCGGCTAGCGAAGAGCTGGCGGAGCTCGCGCTTGGAGGGACGGCGGTAGGGTCGGGGACGAACCGGCTACCGGACTTCCCGGCCGCTGCCATCCGTCATCTCAGTGACTTCACCGGCCTCGAATTCCGCGAAGCAGACAACCATTTCGAGGCGCAGGGTGCCAAGGATGCCTTCGTTTTCGCATCGGGCGCACTCAACGCTCTCGCCGTCGCCCTGCTGAAGATCGCCAACGACATCCGGTGGCTGGCGAGTGGTCCGACGTCGGGGCTCGCAGAGATCACGCTGCCCGCCATCCAGCCGGGAAGCTCGATCATGCCGGGCAAGGTCAATCCCGTCATGAGCGAGGCCCTCATGATGGTCTGCGCCCAGGTCATGGGGAATCACACGACGGTCACAGTGGGCGGTCAGCATGGCAACTTCGAGCTGAACGTGATGATGCCCGTGATGGCGAACGCGCTCCTTCAGTCGGTCGATATCCTCACCCGGGGGTGCGATGCTTTCCGGACGAACGCGGTCGAGGGAATCGGCGCGAACCGTGAGCGCTGCCGTGAGCTGCTCGAGAAGAACCCGGCGATCGCGACGGCGCTGAACGCGTACATCGGCTATGACCAGGCCTCGTCGGTCGCGAAGGAAGCGGCGGCTCAGCGCGAGTCGGTCCGGGATGTGGTGAAGCGCCGGGGGCTTCTCACCGATGCGCAGCTCGATGAGGTGCTGAATGTCCGGGAGATGACCGAGCCCGGAATCCCGGGCGGCGGCAAGTCCGTCGCAGGCGGTGGGTGAACGTTCCACGCGATCCCCGAACCTTCTCAGCATGACCGCCGCGTTCGACAGTCCGTCGCCCGCTGCCCGGCTGGAGTCGAAGGAGGGCTCCAGCCGCTCCTATTTCGTGATCTTCAATCCGATGGCGAGCCGCGGGCGCGCTGCTCGCTCGCGGGACGAAATCGCGAACGCCTTCCGCGCTGCTGGGGCAAGGTGCACGATGATGCCGACGGAGCGCAGGGGGCATGGCGAGGAGCTGGCCCTCCAGGCGGTCCGGGATGGGTGGGGCGCCGTGGTTGCCGTCGGCGGCGACGGGATCGTTCACGAAGTCGCCAACGGCCTGATGCACGCCGCGGGCGACGGCCCGACGATTCCGATGGGCGTGATCCCTGTCGGGAGCGGGAATGACTTCAGCAAGATGCTTGGCATCCGGGCTCACCGCCCCGCTGACGCGGTCCGCCAGATTCTCTCGGCCGGCGTGCGGCAGGTCGATATCGGGCGGGTCACCCGGCAGGAGGCACAGGGCGCTCCACCCGGGATCTGGTACTTCACGAATGGGGTGGGCGTGGGCTTCGATGCCCAGGTTGCCCAGCACGCCAGCCGCATCCAGAAGCTGCGGGGCGCCGCGATCTACGGATGGGCGATCGTGAAGACGCTGAGTCAGCTTCGATCCCCCTCCATCCGGGTTGTCGTCGACGGCGATGTCGTCGCCGATGCTCCGCTCATCCTCACGACGATCAGCAATGGCCCATGCCATGGCGGGAGCTTCTGGCTTTGCCCGGGCGCAAGCGTCGATGATGGCCAGCTCGACGTTCTGATCGCGGACGCACGCGCCCTCCCGGGCCTCCTCAGACTCCTTCCGCTGGTCCTTTTCGGCAAGCATCTCGGGCAGAAGGGCGTGCGGCTTCTGCGGGGAGCGAGTGTCCACCTCAGCAGCGACGAGCGGCTGCCGATCCATGCGGATGGCGAAATCGTCGCCGACTGGGTGCGGGAGATGGAGATCGAAATACTTCCCGGTAGATTGACCGTCCTCGGCTGAATAGAAACAGGGCCGGCATCCTCAACGGGATGCCGGCCCTGTTTCTTCTGCCATGGGGCGAGACGCGTGTCGTCAGATGTGGATCGCGCGCCCTCCCACGGCCAACGCAGCCTCCTTCATCGCTTCCGGCAGCGTCGGGTGCGCATGGACGGACCGGGCGATGTCCTCGGCGGCGGCCTCGAACTCGATCGCCAGCGCCCCTTCAGCGATCAGGTCCGATGCGCGCGGCCCCAGGATGTGAATCCCGAGGACGCGGTCCGACTTCGGATCGGCGAGGATCTTCACGAAGCCGTCCGCCTCCCCCATCGCTTTCGCGCGGCCGTTGGCGGTCCACGGGAACTTGCCGCTCCTGTACTCTCGGCCGGCAGCCTTCAGCTCATCCTCCGTCTGTCCGACCGAGGCGATCTCCGGCCAGGTGTAGACGACGTTCGCCACCGCCTCATAATTGACGTGGCCATGCTTGCCGGTCATCCACTCGACCGCGGCAACGCCCTCCTCCTCCGCCTTGTGCGCGAGCATCCGGCCGCCGATCGCATCACCGACCGCGTAGATATTGCCGACGCCGGTGTGGAACCGCTCGTCGACCTGTATCACACCGCGTTCGAGCCGAACACCGACCTCCTCGAGCCCCATCCCCTCGGTGTAGGCGCGCCGGCCCACCGCCACGAGGACATAGTCCGCCTCGATCGGATCTCCCCCTTCGATCGTCACCGAAACACCATCTTCGCGCCGCTCGGCACCCGTCACTCGCGTACCGGTGCGGATCTCGAAGCCCTGCTTCCCGAAGATGCGTGATGCCTGCCGGACGACTTCAGCGTCCATCCCCGGAAGGATCGTTGGCATCGCTTCGAGGACGGTGACTTTGGCGCCAAGCCGAAGCCAGACGCTTCCCAGCTCGAGCCCGATCACGCCCCCGCCAACGACCACGAGATGCTTGGGGACCTCGGGAAGGGAAAGAGCTCCAGTCGAGTCGATGATCCGCTCTTGGTCGAACTTCAGGAAGGGAAGCTCGATCGGCACCGACCCGGTCGCAAGCAGAATCTGTCGGGCACGGAGAGTGGTCGTTCCTTCACCGCCCGTCACCTCCACGCTATCGGTCCCGGTCAGCTTTCCGAAACCGCGGACCCAGTCGATCTTGTTCTTCTTGAACAGCCCCTTCACGCCGCCGGTAAGCCCCGCCACGACGGTGTCCTTCCGGCTGATCATCCCGGCAACGTCTACCTCGATGTCCCCGACCTTGAAGCCATGATCGGCGGCCTTGTGCCGCATCTGATCGTACAGCTCCGACGAGTCGAGAAGCGCCTTCGACGGAATGCAACCCACGCGCAGGCAGGTGCCGCCGAGTGCATCTTCCTTTTCGACGCAAGCCACCTTCATCCCCAACTGGGCGGCGCGGATCGCGGCGACGTAGCCGGCAGGGCCCCCGCCAAGAACTATCAGGTCGTATTGTTCGTTATCGGGCATGTGTCGAAGATCGGTTGAAGTCTTCGTGTTGCGATCAGGTTGATACTACAGAGCTTTGGTGTCGAAGCAACTTTACGTCGGATGCCCGGTCATCGGCCCATGGGGCGGAAGAGCATCCGCTGCCGAGGGTAGATCCGGCTTTCCGTTAAGCAAACGCCCGCCGGGGGGCGGGCGTTTGCTTGCAGCATCCTTCCGTGACTACCCTTCCAGGAGCATCGTCTCCGGGTCTTCGATCATCTGCTTGATCGCGACCAGGAAACGAACCGCAACGCTTCCGTCGACGATGCGGTGATCATAGGTCAGCGCGACATACATCATCGGGCGGATTTCGATCTGCCCGTCCACTACGACAGGGCGCTCGACGATGTTGTGCATGCCGAGAATCCCCACCTGCGGGGTATTCAGGATCGGCGTCGAAAGCATCGATCCGTAGATCCCGCCATTCGTGATCGTGAAGGTGCCGCCCTGAAGCTCGTCGAGCGTGAGCTTGCCATCGCGGGCCTTCACTGCCAGCTCGCCGATGTTCCGCTCGATCTCCGCGAAGCTCTTCCGGTCCGCATCGCGCACGACAGGCACGACGAGACCCTCCTCCGTGCCCACGGCGATACCGATGTCGTAATACTTCTTCAGGACGATCTCGTCGCCCTGGATCTCTGCGTTCAGATGGGGGAACTGCTTCAGCGCCCCGATCGCCGCCTTGGTGAAGAAGGACATGAAGCCTAGCTTCAGGCCGTGCTTCTTCACGAAGTCATCCTGCCGCCGCTTGCGCAGGGCGGAGACCCGGGAGAGGTCGATCTCGTTGAAGGTCGTAAGGCTGGCGCTGCCCTGCTGCGCCTCGACGAGCCTCCGCGCGATCGTCTGGCGACGTCGTGACATCCGCTCGCGCTCCTGCCGGCTGTCGTCGACCGACGCCGGGGCCTTCGGTGCAGGCCGCGGTGCCTCAGGGGCCTTCGCCAGCGCGGCGGGTGTCGGCGCTGAATCCGCGGTCGCGCCTGTGCCTGACTGAGCTCCCCGGCTCTCGACCGCCTTCATGACATCTTCCTTCGTCACGCGACCGTTGGGCCCCGTGCCGGAAACCGCCGAGATGTCGATCCCGTGCTCCGACGCGATCGCGCGCGCCGCAGGTGAGGTCTGCGCATCCGAATCCGAGGAGGAAGCCCCCTCGCTGGCCGCCGAGCCGGTTGCCGCAGCCTGGCCGGCACTCTCCGCCTTTTCAGCGCCGGACTCCTTCGCCGGAGCAGAAGCGCCTGCCCCATTGCCGCTGGCATCCGCCGACAGCGTTCCAAGCAGTTCGTTGACGCCGACGATTTCTCCCTCTTTGCGTGCGATGCTGCCGAGCACGCCGTCCTGAGGTGCCGCGACCTCGACCGTGATCTTGTCGGTCTCCAGCTCGACCAGGACTTCGTCCTTCCGCACAGCGTCCCCCTCGGCCTTGGACCACTGGCCGACGGTCGCCTCGACCACCGATTCCCCCAGAGCGGGGACTCTAATTTCGACCGCCATCGCTGAGTTCAGTTCTTGTGAAGTGCACCGTCACAAACGGACGGGTTCGCCTATGGCGTGCTGCGCGAATGTGCGACCGGACGCCATGCGACGATCGTGCGTTGTCGAATGGCGTCCGATCGAGTGACACGTTACTGACCCCGGTCAGTCGGCTGCGGGTTCGGACTCATCGCCGCCCGAATATCCCCCGCTCTGAACCGAGACCAGCGGCCCGCGCTTTGACGAGCGCTTCCGGGTCGGTTCGGGTGCCCCGTCCCAGGCGGCACGAACGATCCGGGTCTGCTCCTCGTTGTGCTTGTCCATGTAGCCTTCCGCGGGGCTCGCCCGCGGCGGTCGACCTTCGTAACGGATCGTCAGGCTTCCACCGACCAGCTGGCGCAGCCTGGGATCGATGAAGGTCCACGCACCCATATTCATCGGTTCTTCCTGCACCCAGACGATCTCCTGGAGCGCGGGATACTTCTCGATCTCTGCGCGGATCTCATCGGCAGGGAAGGGATAAAGCTCCTCCACCCGTGCCAGCGCGACACCCGTCGCTTCCTTTCGCCTGTCCGAGCCCAGCAGATCGACGACGACCTTGCCGCTGCAGAGAAGCAGACGGGTGACTTCATCGGCTCGCTCGGCGGCCTCACTGTCACCGATGACAGGCCGGAAGCGGCCCTCCGAGAGTTCCCGAATGCTCGATGCCGCCAGCGGGTGCCGCAGAAGGCTCTTCGGCGACATGACCACCAGCGGGCGGGCAGCGTCTCCCAGGAGGAGCGCCTGGCGCCGCAGAAGATGGAAGTACTGGGCAGATGTGGTGCAGTTGGCGACCCGAAGGTTGCCCTGCGCCGCCAACTGGAGGAACCGCTCGAGACGTGCACTCGAATGCTCCGGACCCTGCCCCTCGTACCCGTGCGGGAGAAGGAGAACGAGCCCGGATGTCTGTTGCCACTTGACCTCTGCAGCGGCGAGGAACTGGTCGATGATGACCTGCGCGCCGTTGACGAAGTCGCCGAACTGGGCTTCCCACAGAACCAGCACTTGCGGGTCGCTCACGCTGTACCCGTACTCGAACCCGAGCGTCGCCATCTCCGAAAGCGGAGAGTTGTGAATCTCGAAAGAAGCGCGAGCGGTCGGCAGATGGGCGAGCGGTGTGTGGAATTCGCCCGTTTGCGAGTCGACCAGAACCTGGTGCCGATGGCTGAACGTGCCGCGCTGAACATCCTGGCCGGTAAGCCGGACCGGGATGCCCTCCGAAAGCAGCGACGCAAAGGCAAGCGTCTCGGCGTGACCCCAGTCGACCCCGCCGTCGGGGCCGAGGTTGTCGCGACGCCTCTCGAGCTGCTTTTCCAGCCGCGGGTTCGGGACGAACCCCTCGGGGAAGCGAAGCATCGCCTCGTTGTACTCGATGAGCTTTTCGGCGGGTATGCCCGTCTCGTCGATCTGCAGATCGAGGCCGCGGGCGGATGTCGCCATTCCCGAGTCGAGATCCGTGGCCGCTCCCGCTTCAATCGCGGCGCGCACCTGGTCCAGGCGATCGTAGACCTCCTGAAGGATCGCGTCTGCCTCTTCCTGCGTGATCAGCCCTTCGTTGATGAGCGATTCAGCGAGGATCTCGCGCGCAGTGGGATGCGTGCGGATCTTCTCGTACATCAGGGGCTGCGTGAAATTCGGCTCGTCCCCCTCGTTGTGACCCCAGCGACGATACCCGACCAGATCGATCAGGAAGTCCTTGTGATACCGATCCCGGTAGGTCGCAGCGAGCCGCGCGGCGGAGAGGCATGCCGCGATGTCGTCCGCATTGACGTGAACGACCGGGATCTCGAAGCCCTTCGCCAGATCGCTTGCGTAACGCGTCGAGCGCGCGCGCGAGGGATTGGTGGTGAAGCCGACCTGGTTGTTCGCGATGATGTGGATGGTGCCACCGACTTCGTAGCCTTCCAGCCCGGACATGTTCAGCGTTTCGGCGACCACACCCTGACCAGGGAACGCGGCATCGCCATGGACGATGATCGCGAGCGCCTTGCTGACCTCACGGGGAGGAGTGCCCGGAGCGGTCGTGTCGTCCTGACTCGCCCGCGCCATCCCGATGACCACCGGGTTGACAAACTCCAGGTGGCTCGGGTTAGGGGCGAGCACAACGCTCACCTCCGGCACCGTCCCCTTGTGGATCCCCTGCCACCCCATGTGGTACTTCACGTCTCCGGTGAAGTCGTCGGGGGCGAGTGCTCCACTCCCTGACTGGGGTGCTCCCTTGAAGCCGGCGAGAATCAACTCGTACGGCTTTCCGAGAACGTGCGTCAGGACGTTCAGTCGTCCGCGGTGCGCCATGCCGATCAGCGCGCACCGGGTTCCTGCCGCGCCGACGGTGCGGATCACCTCATCGAGGATGGGGACCAGCGAATCCGTCCCCTCGATGGAGAAGCGCTTCTGCCCGAAATACGTCTTGTGAAGGTACTTCTCGAAGCCCTCGACCTCGGAGAGTCGGCGCAGCGCGGCGATCTTGTCCTCCGGGGACATCGGCCGGCTCAGCGCTCCCGATTCGATCTGGTCGCGAAGCCAACGCCGTTCTTCCGGGTTGGGAATGTGACCGAACTCGTAGCCGGTCGTTCCCGCGTAGATCTCCCGAAGAACCGAAATCGCCTCTTCCGCCGAATGCGTCCGCCCGGCCACATAGCCGGAGGCGCGCGCGACGGAGGAGGGAAGGGAGGCGAGGTCCGCCTCTGTTATACCATATGTCTCGGGCAGGAGAGCGGTGTCCTCCGGCGGATTGTTCCCCAGCGGATCAAGCCGCGAAGCCGTATGGCCTCTCGCTCGAATGGCCTGAGCCAGACGATGCGCGCGGATGATGAGCTCGACTGGGGCGGTATCTGTCGACAGAGGACCGCTCGTGGGATCCTTGAGGCCGCCGGGGGGCAGCTGCTCAAAGAACTCACGCCAGCCCGCGTCAACGGAGGCGGGGTCCTGCCGGAACCGCTCGTACAGCTCGAGGACGTAACCCTCGTTGGGGCCGTGGAAGGATCTCAGATCAGGCATGTGAATGGTTCGTCCCGACTATAATGCACCAGGGCCGTCACCCGGCAACGCTACATGTTAAGGCCGACGTTACCGGCACGCCACCGGAACTTGACATATAATGTATTCACCCGGTCACGCATCCACGGTGCCGAGCGTGCCCTGCAGGAGGACTCCAACCGTCCTGCCATCTTGAAGATAGCAGGTCCGGGCATGGAATAAACCGTGCAACGTCCGGGCACTGAAAGGCTTTCATCGACCTCGCGTATGGTGACATGGAGCCTCCCGATCGTGAGTTTCGGTTCCGTTCCGATGCTCACCTACGCAACGCTGTCGACCGTTGATGCCGATCCCGCGTATCTCTTACACCAGTTTCGGGGGGGGGAAGTTCCCTCTGCTCTGTCTTCTGACGGGCCTTCTGCTCCTGGCGGCTGGCTGTGCCGCCACGCCCGCGTCCGGGAATGGTCCCTTCCCCCGGTACGCCGAATATGAGAATCGCGAGATCGGACGCGTCGACTTCGTCGGAGAGCTCCGCGTTCCGGTAGACTCACTGCGGGCGGTCGTGGCGACACGGGCGAGCCGCTGCCGCTTCCTCTTCCTCCCCGTCTGCATCCCCTTCACCAGCATCGGTCGCGAGGAGCACCGGCTGCGCCTCAGCACCCTCGCGCAGGACGTGGTAAACCTTCAGCTCTACCATCGCGACCATGGCTACTGGAACGCCCAGGTCGCGCCGAGGGTCGATGCGACGCCGGGTGAGGAGAAGGTTCATGTGGAGTTTACGATCGCGCCCGGTCGTCCGGTGACGTTGCAGTCTCTTTCCATCGTTGGGGCCGACAGTCTGCTCCCGCCGGAGGAGATCGAAGCCTCGATACCGCTCAATGAGGGAGAACCGTTCGGACGATACGAGTTTCTCGCTTCGGCGGACACGATAAGGCTGCGGCTCCTGCAGGCGGGCTACGCCTACGCCGACGTTCTGCGCAACTACGGGCTCGACACGATCGCCGGCGTGGCTGAGGCGGAGTTCGTTGCCATCCCGGGCCCGCTGGTCTTCGTCGACACCGTCGTCATCAGCGGAAATGAGCGGCTTTCGGAGCGGGATCTGAGGCGGCAGCTGACCTTCTCGGAGGGTGGGATCGTGCGCGCGGCTGACCTGAACGCGAGCCAGCGCAATCTCTACAACCTCGACATGGTCAGCTTCGCGTCGGTCGCCATCGCGCCCGACACCCTCCAGATGGATGCCGAACAGCAGCAGGCGACGATTCTGCTGGAGCTCGTGGAGAACGCGCAGTTCGCGGTTGAGACGACGGTCGGGTTCGGTACGATCGAGTGTGTGCGCACGAGCGGCCGCTGGATCAACCGGAACTTCTTCGGGCGAGGCCGGCGCCTGGAGGTGAGCGGATCCCTGTCGAGGATCGGCGTCGGCGCGCCGCTCGATTTCGGCCTCGACGGCGTCTGCACCACCCTTGGCGACGACAACGGCTTCTTCGGGCTCGGGCGCCTCGAGGACGGGGACCGCGTCGACTATTCTCTTGCGGCCGATATCCAGCAGCCGAACATCTTCGGTACCGCCAACCGGCTTGCCGTGAATGTCCATACCGAGCGCATCTCCGAGATCAATGCGTACATCCGTGAGTCGATCGGTGGGCGGGTCGCGGCGGTCCGGGACATCGGCGAGGGATCCACGACCCTCACCACGACCCTGGTCGCGGATCGAGGGCGGACACTGGCGAGCGCCGCCTTCCTGTGTGTCGGCTTCGATACCTGCTCGGAGGAGGACCTCGATCAGCTTGCGCGCTTCAGGTGGTCGAATTCGCTCTCGCTGGCCGCGGTTCATGACGAGTCGTGGACCGATGGCTCCACGAGCCGCGGATACATTCTTCGGGGCGGGGTCGACTGGGCATCCACCCTCTTTCTCTCGGACGATTCCTATCTGCGGGTTCTGACCGAGGGGTCGTACTACCACCCGCTGAAGCCCGGGTGGGTCCTCGCCTTCAATGCACGCTTCGGGCGATTCCTCAGCGGAGTTCTCGGCGCGGAAGATGGATATATTCCGCCGGAGCGTCGCTTCTATGCTGGCGGACCGAGCAGCGTCCGGGGGTACACCAGAAACGCACTCGGCCCCACATCGTACATCCAGCGCGGGTTCGGGAGGGACGCGGACATCGTCGGGTCGGCGACGGGCGGAACGCAGATGGTCACCTCGTCCGTGGAACTCCGCATGCCCGCGCCCGTCCTCCGGGATATCGCACGAACGGCGGTATTCGTCGATGCAGGTCAGGTTTCGGCGCCCGGGTCAACGCTCTTCGACCGGCAGGGCCTCCGCTTCACCCCGGGTGTGGGACTGCGCTTCGTCACACCGGTCGGCCCCTTCCGCCTCGACCTCGCCTATAATCCGTACGACCGGGAATCGGGCCCGAGATACATCCTGGTCGATGACCTTCTGATCCTGGATGATCGCAACCATACGCCCCCCGCTCCCGACTTCCTCGGTCGGTTCAGAATTCAGTTCGGGCTCGGTCAGACCTTCTGATGATGCCCCCGACGCTCCGCAAGTTCGGCCTTGTGATGGCCGGCCTCGGCATGGGGCTGGTCGGTATCTCGCTCGGCCTCTGGATCTTCCTTCAGTCGGCGCGCGAGACCCAGATAAGATCGGCTATCGGTGTGGAGCTGCGCGCCGCCACCAATCAGATCGAGAGCGTGGAAGCTCTCGAGGACGATGCAATCCGGATCACGCTTCGAGACGTTGCTCTGCTCGACGAATCCGGAAGCACCATCGTCGAGGCGCCGCGGCTTCTCCTCACCCTCGACGTTCCCTCCCTCAACAGGGAGGGGCCGATCGAGCTCTATGACGTCGAGCT
The DNA here is from genome assembly GCA_964424945.1 of uncultured Gemmatimonas sp. Lineage (GTDB taxonomy): Bacteria > Gemmatimonadota > Gemmatimonadetes > Longimicrobiales > Longimicrobiaceae > WHSP01. The sequence continues at coordinate 11,810 of CAYRLB010000008.1, read as the reverse complement.
GATCGATCCCTCTGCGGATCTGCAGCAGTCACCCTCCGGCGAGTGGAACTTCATGCAGGTCATGGCGATGACCGCTGGGGGCGAGCCGGTGGAGGGGGGCGGCGGCCGCCCGATTCTTCTCCGCAATGTGCGGCTGACCCGGGGGGATGTGACGATCGCGATGCCGGCCGGGCCGCAGGAGCCTGACACGGATTCGAACTTCGCCATCGATCTTCCGACGGCGCAGATCGATGGAGCAGCGTATCAGCGGTATCAGCTCACGAACGTTGCAGCGGAGATCCCGGAGATCGTGTTCGGCGGGGGCGAACCGTGGCGTGTGGATGTCGAGAGTGTGGTGGGGCAGCTTGAGGCGCCTTCTCTCGGGGAGGTGAGATTGGCTTCGGGCCGCATCGAGCAGGCGGGAGAGGACGGGATCCGCTTCGACCTTGGCTCGCTCGCCGTCGGAGAGAGCCGTCTTGGCGGGGAAGGGGTCGTCCGGCTCGCCGACGCTGGCCCGATGTACGACCTCTCGCTGCGTGCGGCGCCCATCTTCACGCGCGATATGCGCGCCCTCCTGCCATTCCTTCCTGAAGAGGGAAGGGCGTCCTTCGCGGCCGAAATCGAATCTCTTTCACCGGAGCGACATGGCCTGATCTTCCGGGAGATGGATCTCGCCATCGGGGAGTCGAGCGTCCTGGGAGATTTCGGGATCGCGATCGGAGGGGAGGCCGGTCCGACGCTTCTCGCGGCTGATCTGGAGATCGAGAGGGTCGATCTCACCATCCTCGAAGACATCGGAATCGTCGAGCAGGTCCCTCTCCTCGGGATGGTGACCGGGACGATCCGCTCTGATGGGACGGATGGATCGACCGCGATCGTCGATCTCGCCGGCTCGGTAGTGCCGCGCGACGATCCCGAGGCGGTTCCGTCGAATATCGTCGCGTATGGCTCCATCGCGCTCGGAGATGCCAGCGAGCCTTTGCAGCTCGATGGCCTCGTGGTCGGTTTCCAGCCACTTTATCTCGCGTCTCTTCGCGGAATCGTGCCCACCGAGCAGGTCGATCGTCTGCGGGGCGAGGTGCGCGGCGCGCTCTCGTTGGCGGGCACCCTGTCGGAGCTGCGCATCGCAGATGGCGAGCTCACCTATACCGTCGGCCAGGGTACCTCCACGACGCTTACAGGCATAGACGGGCGCCTGCTCCTTGACCCGCTCACCTACACACTGCGGGCGTCCGCCTCCCCGCTCGCGCTCGCGACCGTCACCGAGTTCTTCCCGGCGCTCCCCTTTCGCGATCAGACCCTTTCCGGTCCCATCGAGCTGTCCGGCACGGTCGACGGCTTTGATCTGGAGACGGATCTGACCGGTCCCGCGGGAGGGATCCAGCTCTCGGGGAGGGTCGGACTGAGCCCGGTAACGACCTTCAGCGTCACGGGGAATCTCCGTGCCTTCGCGGCAGGGCTGGTCCTGAGCGGGAATTCGCCGGTCGAAGGGCCGCTGACCGGAAGCTTCTCGGCCAGTGGTTCGACGAGCTACGTCACGTTTGACGTCGATTTCGAGCAGGAGGAGGGAAGCTTCGCCCTCATGGGGACGGCGAATCTGGCTGCCGAGCCCGCGCGCTTCGATGTCGCCGGCAATGTCGTGAATTTCAGGATCGGTGCGCTGGTCGGAAATCCGGTGCTCTTCCCGGAGCCGATGTCTGGACCGATCTCGATCGCCGGGGGCGGTGGGGATGCCTACACTTTCAATGTCGATCTTCAGGGCGGCTCCGGCCTCCTGGACCTCGATGGGATCTACCGACCTGGGCCGGTCCCGAGCTATGAGGTGACGGGCAGCGTCGCCTCGCTCGATGTCAGCGGACTTCCGACCCCTGTGCGGCTTCCGGCGACAGGGCTCTCCGGCAGGGTGGATATCCATGGGAGCGGAACCACTCTTGAGACGCTGGCCGGTTCCTACACTTTCGACCTGACCGACTCATCCGTCGCCAATCTCACCCTAGAGACGGCGCTCGGGAGGATCGCGGTAGTGGACGGAATCGCCACTGTCGATACGCTGCACGTCCAGCTGCAGAACTCGGTACTCGTCGCCGCCGGGAGCTGGGGGCTGCGTGCGCCGGCAGCAGAGCCGCTTCGCTTCAGCTTCTCCTCTCCGAACCTGGGTGAGCTCACGCGTATTCTCGCGCCGGGCGAGCTAATTCCGCCGCAACTCGCCGGCTCGATCCGGGCGCAGGGGAGGGTCGCGGGAAGTGTGGAGTTCCCTGCGATTCAGGGCGATCTGACCGGGCGAGGCCTTCGCTACGGGGACTGGAGAGCTGCGTCGCTCGATCTGACCGTCGACGTCGATCGCGACCCGCTCGTCGGGTGGGGCGGCCAGATCGCCGCATCGGGGGACGATCTCATTCTTCCGGCCGCTGATGCTGTCCAGACGATCCGCATGGAAGCGAGCGGGAATGAGGCTTCTCTCGCGGTCGGCATGTTCGCCCGACGGGACTCGAACACCGAAGTCGCCTTCTCAGGACTCCTGGAACTCTCCGGCCTCAGACCTCAGGGCATCGGGTTGCAGACGCTCGCCCTGCGATCGGAAGGGGTCGAATGGGATCTCCTCTATCCGGCCCGGCTCCGGTACGTCAGCGACGAAGGACTTCTGATCGAAGGTCTCTCGATCCGGCGCGGTGGGCTCGGCTCCGTCGGAACGGTAACGATCGACGGCATGTTGCCGCCGACGGGCAATACGGAGCTGCGTGTCGCCGCGGAGAATGTCGACCTCTCCGATCTGCACCGAATTTCGCCCGCGCTTCCCGATGTCGATGGTCTCCTCACGTTCAACCTCCTCCTCGATGGGCCCGTTGTGGACCCGCTCCTGACCATCGAGGGAGCGGTGACGCAGTTCGGGTATGAGGGCGTGGTCACTGAAAGAGTGGACCTGAGCGCGTCGTATGCCGATGGCTCGCTCACCGGTGCGGTGCATGCCCTGGCTGCGGGACGAACCCTCTTCGAGGCGACTGCCGACGTGCCCGCCAGACTTTCACTCGAGAATCGGCTGTTGCCGGCGTTCGAGTTCAGCGAGACCGCACCGCTGGTCGCGGCGATCCGGGCGGACTCGCTCCCGCTCGACATTGCAGCGGCGATGCTCCCGGGGGTGCACACCGGCGCCGGGCTGGCACGGGCGCACATCGATGTCACCGGAACCATCGATACGCCCGTCTTCCAGGGATGGCTCAGGGTGGACGATGGCGCAGTCACCGTCGAGGCTGCCGGCGCACGATATTCGGGGATTCAGGCCGATATCCAGTTCGCCGAGAACCAGGCCACGATCGGAAATCTGGTCGTCGTGAGCGGGGGCACTCTCACCGCATCGGGGGGTGTCGGCTTCCCGACCGTTTCGGCGCCCGTCCTGGACATCTCGCTGACGATGAACGGCTTCCGGCTCGTAAATGACCCGGAGCTGGCGCAGCTCACCGCGTCAGGGCAGCTCGCGATTACGGGACCCGTCGCGGAGCCGGTCGTCCGCGGGCAGGTCGAGATTCATGAATCGACGATTCGGGTTCCGGACATGGGTCAGGGCCAGCCTCAGCTTGGCCTGGCCTATACCGACATCGGGCAGCAGGTCGGCCCCCTTCCCGATGCGGATATCCAGATTCCGGTGCCCGTCTTCGGGAATGTCAGGGTGGATGGGGTGAGCGTGGGCTTCGACGAAAGCGTCTGGCTCGAGTCGAGCGAGATGCGCGTCCAGATCGAGGGGGCGCTGATCGTCTACCGTCTGGGAGAGGAGTTCCGGGTCTATGGTGACCTTGCCGCGCTGCGTGGAACGTACGGCCTGCAGGTGAGCGGTATCGTCCGTGAATTCGACGTCATCTCGGGCCGGGTCCAGTTCTTCGGAACAGGCGAGATCGACCCGTCGCTCGACATCACAGCGGGGTACCGGGTCCGGGCGAGTACGATCGGCCAGGGCGGGGACATCACGATCCTCGTCAACCTGACCGGAACGCTGCTCGCGCCGCGGGTCGCGCTGAGCTCCGACACGCCGGTGCAGCTCTCGGAAGCGGACCTCATCAGCTACCTGATGTTCGGACAGCCGAGCTTCGAGCTCGGGGGGGTGGGAGTCAACTTCGCTCAGCAGGTTTTCGTGCAGGAGTTCGTCGGGGGGATTCTCGCATCGGAGCTCGAGAGGGGAATTCTCCAGGCGGGGCTGTGCGACTGGTTCAGGGTGAGGCCGGGAATGACGTCGAGCTTCAGTGGCCTGTTCGCGAGAGGAGCCTTCGCCAACGCCGCGGTGGAGTGCGGGCGGGAACTTGCGCCCTCGCTCTATTTCACCGCGCAGGCGAACCTCGGCGGGCTTTTCGATCGGGGGGAAACGAGCGGACAGGTCGGCGTCGAATGGGAGATCGACAACCAGTGGTCGGTGGAGGCCGCTTACGGCGCTCTGCAGCGGGACGCGATTGCGAGGATCTTCGATTCCCGCGTTCCGACTCAGTTCTCCACGGATCTGCGCCGGCAGTGGGAGTATGGCCGGCCGAGCAGGCGGAGCGTTCTGGATCTGCGGTCCGATAGTGCGACGGTGGGGACGCCGCCGCCCGATCCGCCAGCGGGCGCGGTGGAGGTCCCCGTAAACTGAGCGGGTGCGGCGGCTCCCCCGCTGGGTTCCGGATCAGAGGATGGGTCGGATGTCGGCGTTCTCGCGGTTCAGCTCGACGCGGGTGCTGTCGGAGGTCGTCTCGATCGGGATGTTCCAGTAAAGCTCTTCGTAGGGAAGGGTGTAGCGCGCATACACCCACCACGTCCCATTCTTCGCGCTGAAGCGGGCGATACCGTAAGCATCCGTCGTGTCGGCCTGTTCCGAGCGCCCGCTCTCCCTGAGCTTCGCCGCGATGACCTGATTGAAGTCGGCGAACGCCTGCTGGGCCCACGCCTCACGCAGGGCACGAAGCGAATCGGTCGCTGCCGTCGTATGCTGCTGCAGCGAGTCGAACTGGGCAAACGCGAGCTGCATTTCCTGATTGACCCGCTGCTCCTCCATCTCTAGACTTCGAAGTCTGGCGATGAGATCCGCCGGGTTTTCGGACCCGCCGGCGCCGCCGGTCAGCAGGGTGAGACGTTCATTGAGAGATCGGGCCGAATCCCGGACCGTCGTCAGCCTGCCCTCCGCCGCACGCCACGCTGATTGAGCGCGCTGGACCTGCTGTTGCTGTTCCAGAAGCTCGGGTGGAATCGGAGGGAGCGGCTCGCTGGATGCGGCCTCGAGCGAGTCGAGGACGGCTTCCCGATCGTAGGGTAGGAGCCGCACCGGAAGGTCGGCCAGGGGCAGGATCTCGCCGCCTCCCTCCGCCGACATGCCGATCTCGGCGATGACCTGCGGCTGCTCGCAACCCGTCGCGGCGAGGGGCGGGAGCAGAATGAGAAAGAGACGGAAGACCTTCATTTTTGAGGCGGGGGTGGGGTGAAGTTTCCTCGAAACTTTGGCAGGAAAAGTATGGTTGGCGCAAGTGATTATCAAGGACGCACAACCATGCGTTTTCCCGGATTTCTGACGCTCGTCCTGCTCCTTGCGACGGTCTTTCTGCCGGCTGCGGGACATGGCCAGTTGCAGCTTCCGGCGCCAGTCGGGTACGTGAACGACTTCGCGGGCGTCCTCGATGACGAGGCCCGGCAGCAGATTACCGCGGTGATCGACGAGGTCCGGGCGAAGTCCAGCGGGGAGATCGTAGTGGTCACACTCCCCTCACTGGAAGGGAGAACGGCTTCCGAGGTCGCCCTGCAGATCGGGCGTGAATGGCGGATCGGTGCGCAGGGTGAGCTGGGTGACTCCGCGAGGAATACCGGGGCGGTCGTTCTCGTTGTACCATCGGAGCGGCAGTGGCGGATCGAGACGGGGCTGGGGACGAACACCTTCATCACCGCCGCGGAGGCCGGCAGGATCGGCCGCGACCTCATGGTTCCCGCCTTCCAGCGGGAGGCGTACGGCGAGGGGATCCTGCTCGGTGTCGCCGGAATCGCGCGCGAATATGCCTCGCAGTTCGGTTTCGAGCTGACGGGCGCGGTGCCCGAGCTTCCCGAACGCTCGGGGAGGCAGGGAGGTGGCGGTGATAACTTCTTCACTGTCGTCTTCCTCATCTTCATCGTCATACTCATCCTTTCCGGGCGGCGCGGCGGGGGAGGTCGTGGGGGGCGGGGTGGCGGCGGTCGGGGCGGCGGCGGACGCAGGAGCGGGATGCCGGTGATCGTGCCCTTCCCGATCGGTGGCCGAGGATGGGGGGGCGGCGGGTTTGGCGGTGGAGGCTTCGGCGGCGGCGGGTTCGGAGGCGGGGGCTTCGGTGGCTTCGGCGGCGGGGGCGGATTCGGTGGCGGTGGCGCGGGAGGGTCCTGGTGACCCGGGCGCTCATCTTTGCAATCATGAATGACTGAGATGACAGACGAACGACGGAAGGCCGAGGAGTACGCGGCGGAGCTGAAGCAGCTGCTGGGTGAGTCGCTCGTGAGCGTCGCGGTCTATGGCTCGGTCGCGCGCGGGGAGCCCCGTCCGGGCCGCACGGATACGAACCTCCTCGTCATCGCATCCTCGCTCGGGATCACCGAGCTGAGGGCGGTTGCAGCCTCGGCCCGCGAGTGGGTCGCCGCAGGGAATCCTCCCCCGATGATGCTCAGCCTGGAGGAGTGGAGTGGTTCCGCGGATGTGTTCCCGCTCGAATATTCCGACATCCGCGACGCGCACGTCCTTCTGGCGGGGCGCGATCCCTTCCATGGCATGCGAATCCGCCGCAATGACCTTCGCCTTCAGGTGGAGCGGGAGTTCAGATCGAAGAAGATCCAACTCCGGGAAGGGTACCTCGCGACGGGCGACTCGCCCCAGGAGCTCGGTTTGCTGCTCGTCAGCTCCCTTTCGACCTTCCTGACCCTCTTCCGGGCCCTCCTCAGGCTGGCGGGGAAGAGTGTGCCGCAGACGACGCCCGAGCTCATCACCGCCGCCGCCGCGGAGGTCGGTTTCGATGAAGCGCCCGTCCTGGAGATCCACCGCGCACGGCTCTCCGGCGAGCCGCCGACGACCCCGATCCAGTCGCCTCTTCCCGCGGCCTATCTGGAGGTCGTCGAACGATGCGTCGCCTGGCTGGACGCCTACAGCGCTGCTGGACTCGGGGAGGAGATCTGACCGCTTCGCCAGCCGCCAGCAGGATCCGGATCCTCTTCATCTTCCTGGACGGTCTCGGGATCGGTTCGTCGGACCCGGCCGAGAACCCGATCGCGGCCGCCCACCTCCCTCATCTCGAAGCACTGATCGGACGGGAGCGCCTGCTTTCGGGCCGCATCGAGCAGACCGGAGAGTCTGCCGGGTTCCGTCCGATCGACGCCTGTCTCGGCCTTCCGGGGCTCCCGCAGAGCGGGACCGGCCAGACGACGCTGCTGACCGGAACAAATGCCGCGGCGCTGATGGGAAGGCACTTCGGACCATGGGTCCCCACGGCGGTCCGTGACCTTCTCGCCTCCCGCAACATCTTCAGTACGGCGCGCGCCGCCGGAGCGAGGGTCCGCTTCGCGAATGCATATCCATCCTGGGCCAGCGAGCGGGCCGAGCGCGTGCGAAGACCCGGCGCATTCCCCCTCGCCGCACGCTCTGCGTCGATGCTCGACTTCGAGGAGGAGGCGGTCCGTCGGGGGGAGGCGCTCGTATCTTCGATCACCACGGAAAGCTGGCGGCGCTACGTCGACCCCGACGCGCCGGTGATCACTCCAAGGGAGGCTGGAAGCAGGCTGGCCCGGATGGCCGCGGACAACGACCTGACGATCTTCGCGCACTACGACACCGACTATATCGGCCATCGCGGGAGCTTCGCCGAAGCGGTGACGGCAATTGAGCGTGTCGACGGGTTGCTGGGCGGAGTGGCGGTGGATCAGTCAGCGGACACGCTGGTTCTGGTGACCAGTGACCATGGCAACCTCGAGGACGCCCGGAAGGGTCACACGAGGAACCCCGTCCCCCTTATTGCGTTCGGGCCGGCGTTCGATGAAGCGTTGAGGGATATCGAGTCACTCACCGATCTCGCCCCTTTCATTCTGCGGAAGGTCGCGGTCGGCTCCGTGTAGGGAGGAAGCTTGGCGCCCTTCAGCTGCAGACCCCGGGGAACAGGAAGATTGCGACAGCCGTGAAAGGCCGGGACCATGACGACTGCCGGCGGGGGCTCCTGTAGACGAAAGATCAGGCGCACGCTACCGATCGCGGAATACCGGCAGGAGAAGATTCCGCCATCTTATCTACCGCCCTCAGTGCTGCCGGACGGCTTGCAGCATCAGATGGTGGTGTGGAAAGTGGCGGTCGCTGTAAGGAACCCAGGGGAGGGTCCTTGCGCTTTACTTGAAACGGTAGGTGATCCGGCCGCGGCGGAGGTCGTACGGGGAAAGCTCCACGGTCACGCGGTCGCCTTCGAGGATTCTGATGTAGTTCTTCCGCATCCGGCCTGAAATATAGGCCAGAACCTCGTGCCCGTTCTCAAGCTCCACGCGGAAGTTGGTATCCGGCAGGACTTCCGTTACCGTGCCCTGCATCTCAATCGCTTCCTTCGCCAAGCAACTCTCCTTTCCGTGGGTTGTGAACAGGGTCAAGCGAGCCAATATACCGACGGTTTACGATGGGGCAATAACGTTCTGAACGGGCTTTTGGAGAACGCTGCACTCACTCCGGTACTGCCCAGCCCCCTGTGAGACAACGGCGCTCTTCCATCGTTATGTTCACACCGCTGCGAATGATGCTGCGCACCCCGGGTCGATCGCCAACTTCCGAAGCGGCCAACAACTTCTGGGAAAGTGTCTGAAGAAGAAAGGGAGGACAAGGCTTATGACGCGGCGCTGACCCGTCGCCTTCTGCGCTACGTGCGGCCCTATCGGCTGCCCGTTGTGGTCGCCGTACTGCTTCTGATGGCCGGGGCAGCGCTGCAGGCGGTGCCGCCCTACCTGATCCAGCTTACAATCGACGAGGCGATCCCCGCTCGCGACATCCCGCATCTCTATCGGATCGGGGCCTTCTTCGCGGCAGCTCTCGTCACGGGCTTCGTTGTCGAATATCTGCAGCTCCTCATCACTACCTGGATCGGCCAGAAGGTAATGTTCGACCTGCGGATGGAGGTGTTCCGCCATCTGCAGCGGCTGAATCTGGGGTTCTTCGACCGAAATCCGGTCGGGCGCCTCATGACGAGGGTGACGAACGATGTCGAGACGCTGAACGAACTTTTCAGCTCCGGTGTGGTCACGATGTTTGGCGATCTCTTCACCGTGATCTTCATCATCGGAGCGATGTTCCTCCTCGACTGGCGGCTCGCGCTCGTGACGCTGGCCGTGCTCCCGCTCGTCTTCGCCGCTGCGTTCATCTTCCGCGGGTTGATCCGTAAAGTATCGTGGGATATCCGCATCAGGCTGGCGAAGATCAACGCGTATCTGCAGGAGCGGGTCAGCGGGATTCGCATCGTGCAGCTCTTCGGCCGTGAGCAGGACACATCGAAGCGCTTCGAACAGATCAACCGCGATCATCTCGAGGCGAATCTCCGGTCGATCACCTATTACGCGCTCTTCTTCCCCGTCATCGAGGTGCTTACCGCGCTGGCCTTCGCGCTCGTGCTCGGGTACGGCGGCTTCAGTGTGCTTGAAGGCACGATGACGATCGGACTGGTCACCGCCTTCCTCAGCTATGTACGGCGGCTCTTCCGCCCCATCCAGGACCTGTCGGAAAAGTACAACCTCCTTCAGGGGGCCGTCGCCTCCTCGGAACGCATCTTCGGGCTTCTCGATACCGAACCGGCGATCCCGGACGTGGCCGACCCCCTCCCGCTTCCCGAGCCTGGCAGAGGGGAGATCGAGTTCAGAGATGTCTGGTTCCGCTATCCGAAACCCGAGGGGGGTACAGAGAGCGATGGTGGTGACGACGAGTGGATCCTCCGGGGGGTGAGTTTCCTTGTACGCCCGGGGGAACGCGTCGCCATTGTGGGGGCGACGGGCTCAGGGAAGTCCACCATCATCAATCTGCTGATGCGCTTCTATGCGCCGCAGCGGGGGGAGATCCTCTTCGATGGCGTGCCGATCTCCCGCGTGTCCGAGCGCGCGCTAAGGGACCGCATCGGCCTGGTCCTTCAGGATGTCTTCCTGTTCAGTGAGGATGCCGCGGCGAACATCGCATTCGGCAGACCCGAGGCGACCTCGGGCAGCATCATCGCGGCGGCGGAACAGGTCGGAGCGGATCCCTTTATCCGGAGGCTCGAGGGCGGATACGATCATCGGCTTGGTGAGCGCGGCGCCTCGATCTCGGTCGGGGAGCGGCAGCTGATCGCCTTTGCCCGTGCCCTTCTGGTCGACCCGGTGGTGCTCGTGCTGGACGAGGCCACGAGCTCGATCGACACCGAACTGGAGGCCCGGATCGAGGAAGCGCTCGAGACGCTGATGCGAGGCCGGTCGACGCTGGTGGTGGCGCACCGCCTCTCTACCGTCCAGCGCGCTGATCAGATCCTCGTTCTGAAGAAGGGAGAGATCATGGAGCGGGGCACGCACGCTTCGCTGCTCCGGATGGGCGGGATCTACACACGGCTGCACGAGCTGCAGTTCGTCCCCGGCTCCTCGACGAAGGACGTTGCGCGACCGGGTGAGGCGGCGGGCGTCTAAGAGACGTTGTTACAGCCACTTGCGTGGGGCATGGCTTGCTTTTTGCCCGCTCCTCGACGGGCAACCGAGTTCCGCACGCCCCCTCCCGACCTTTTTCTATGAGAGAGGAGCCCCGTCCGTGGAGAAGCTGGAGACGATTCTGGTCGTCGACGACAACCCCGACAACGTCGAGATTCTCAGCGCCTTTCTCGAGTCGAAAGGGTATCGCGTCGCGTCCGCCGCGGATGGGAAGAGCGCCCTCGCCAGGCTCGAGGAGGTGCAGCCGGCGCTCGTCCTGCTCGACGTCATGATGCCGGGAATGGATGGCTGGCAGGTCTGCCGGACGATCAAGGGACACCCCGAGTTCGGGGCCACACGGGTCGTGATGGTCACAGCCAAGGGAGGCTTCGAGGATAAATTCGAGGGGATGCGTTCGGGCGCAGATGATTACGTCGTGAAACCTGTTGACCTGGCAGAACTCGCCGAGAAGGTCGAGCGTAACCTCGCGGCCGGAGAAGGCAAGTCGTGAAGATCCTCGCCCGGGTACAGGACCCCGAGCTGCAGAAAGTGATCTCCGAAGCGGCCACCGAAGTCGGTGGAGAAACGATCCTCATAGGCGGGCAGGAGGAGTCGACGGGGCAGCAGATGACGGACGCTCTTCGCAGCCATCCGGACGCGGTGATCATCGAGCTTGCCCTTCTCGACGAGGTCTCCTCGCTGCGGGATGAAACGAAGGCGCGCGGTGCGGCGCTCCTTCTGGCCTGCAGCTCCCAGGAAGAAGCGATGCGCGCGGCACAGTTCGAACCCGACGAGTGGTTCATTGCGCCTGCCAATGCGATCGAGGTCGCTGCGCGCGTGCGTTCGGCGATCCTCCGGTTGAGGGAGGGGAAGGGCCCGATGACCGTGGCCCGCGCCGCCGACTATCTCCGCTACGAAGAGCTGCTGTACGACCGCTTCACCGGCTTCCCCACGCTCCCGGTCATGATGGAGCGCGGCAGGGAGATGCTCGACCGGACCGGCCGCATCACCGTCCTCTACATCGAGTTTGTCCGCTATTCCAAGCTGGAGGAGATCTACGGCTGGCAGAAGCTCGATGAGGTGCTGCAGACCACGGCGAACGCGGTACGCGAGTTCTACGATGGCCAGCGGGGCGGTGAGGAGAACCTGCTGATGGTCTCCCACGCCGGAGACGACGACTTCATCTTCTTTACCGACCTCCG
>CAYRLB010000007.1:47744-58709 GCA_964424945.1 uncultured Gemmatimonas sp. | reverse complement strand
AGGATTACGTGATGAAGGATAACAACTTCAGCCGCAGCAACATCCAGGCGAACCTCTCCGCGCTGCTCTTCGACAAGCTGACGCTTGATGCGAAGCTCCGCGGACGTCAGGAGCTCACGAGCCAGTTCGCGCTTGCCGGCAACAACGACGTTGTCCGCACCGCGATTCTGGGTATCAACAGCACCTGGCCGTTCCAGTCGCCATTTGCGGATCCGAATGGGCAGTACATCGCGTACGACCAGCGCTACCTTGCCCGTACCCCTCCCTCCTACAACAAGGAGAAGTCGGGGTGGCAGGACGACACCGTCTGGGATCTCAACGCGACGTTCTTCGCGGAGTACGAGCTTCCGTTGAACTCGTCGATCCGCGCCAGCTATTCGCAGACCCGGAATTTCCGGAACTTCGATCAGCATCGGTACAGCTTCGACGCCTATCGCTACAACGAGGCGACCGAGACGTATGAGGTTGCCGGCCGGTCGGGTGAGTCGGCGCGCTTCCAGTCACGGCGCCGCGGCGAGTCGGACTGGCTGCAGTTCCTCTTCAACACCCAGCAGGTGTTCGACGCCCACAGCATCACGGCGACGCTGGGTTACGAGCGTGATGGCGGTGAGAACTGGACGACGGAAGTCACCTCGGTTCCGCCGGGCAACTTCACGCACATCATCAACTTCGCCGACCTGACCGATCTCGGGAACAGCTGGGGGATCAATCGGCGGGAGTCCTACATCGGTCGTGTGAACTACGACTTCGAGCAGAAGTACCTGGTCGAGCTGCTCGGCCGATATGACGGCTCCCATCTGTTCGCCGACGGTAATCGCTGGGGCTTCTTCCCGGGCGTTTCGGTGGGCTGGCGGATCACTGAGGAGGACTTCTTCTCGGACCGGGTCGGTTTCTTCGACGAGCTGAAGCTCCGCGCTTCGTGGGGTGAGGCGGGACGCGAGCAGATCGGTGCGTGGCAGTATCTTGGCGGCGCGACCTACAACTCGGGCACGCCTTCGTTCCTCGACGGCGCGCTGATCCCGGGGATCGGGCCGCGCGGTATTCCCGTCACGAACCTGTCGTGGGTGACGAGCACGAACCGTAACCTGGGTGTCGACTTCCAGATGTTGGATAGCCGGCTGTCGGGTGAGTTCGACGTCTTCGAGCGCAAGCTCGACGGGCTTCCTGCCTCCCGGTACGACGTGCTGATTCCGACGGAAACGGGGTATACCCTTCCGCAGGAGAACCTTGAGTCCGAGGCAACGCAGGGTCTCGAGGGCATCATCCGCTGGTCGGATCAGTTCCGGGGCGTGTCGTACTCGATCGCGCCGCACGCGACCCTTGCCAGGAACAAGGTTCTCGACCGGTACAAGCCCCGCTACGGCAACTCGTGGGACCGGTACCGCAATGCGACCGAGCACCGCTGGGTCGGCACGACGGGCGCCTTCGGCTACGAGAGCGCGGGGCAGTTCCAGACGATGGAAGAGATCGAGCGCTACCCGGTGAACATCGACGGGCAGGGCAACCGTACGCTGCTTCCGGGCGATCTGAAGTACGTCGACCAGAACAACGACGGCATCATCAACTCGATGGATCAGCGGGTGCTTGGTTACCCGACCTCGGGTACCCCGCTCATCTCGTACGGCCTGAATGGTTCCTTCTCTTACGGTAGCGTAAGCCTCAGTTACGACTTCGCGGGTGGAGCGCTCTTCTCCTTCCTGGCGGGTAACGAGATGCGCTATCCGTACTTCGGTGATCACAACTCGCAGACGTTCCACAACGATCGCTGGCGCCGTGCTGACCTGTACGACGATCAGAGTGAGTGGATTCCGGGCCGGTTCCCGCCGCTCCGCAAGGGCGTGCTGAACCACTCGTCGCGTCAGCCGGTGAGCGACTTCTGGCGGACGAACGTTCGTTACCTCCGGCTCAAGCGGCTCGAGCTGGGTTACAGCGTGCCGGCGGACCTCTCGGACCGGATCGGGATGTCGCGGATGCGCGTGTACACCAGTGCGACGAACCCGCTTCTGTTCGACAACCTTGGTTACATGAACCTCGACCCGGAAATCGTTCAGGGTAACGGTCTGAACTATCCGTCGAGCCGTGTCATCAACGTCGGGTTCAGTGCCACCGTCGGCGGAACGCCGAGTGAGCCCGCGCCGGTCATTCCGGTACCGCCCGCGGACTGATTGCTCGCAGGACGTCGTCTGATGACGTTCCGGCAGACTGGGAAGGGCCGGCGAGGCCCTTCCCAGTCGAGCGGACGAGCGATTGATCCCTCCCGTTCTTCTGAACGGACGGGCTACTCGGATGGGAAAAACACGAGCGGGAATGTACTTCCCGATTTCTTCCTCTCTGCGCGATTGTTAAATGGCAAAGTTTCATAAGTACGCCGCGACACTGCTGCTAGCCGTGTCTGTAGCGGGCTGCGGCGACTACCTGACGACCCAACCCCAGACGATCCTGACGGACGAGCAGGTCTGGGGTGATCCGGCTCGCGTGTTGGGCGTCGTATCCAACTTCTACAGCCGTATTCCTCAGACGATCGGGCTTCAGCAGGGGCAGTATGAGGACATGACTGCCTACGACGATGCCCTCTGGTCGAGCGGCACCGGCTGGGAGAACCGGAATCAGTACGTCAATTACGGCTACAATCGCTGGACGATCTGGGATAACAGCCGCACTGGCAGCTCGTATGGGCTGATCCGTGACATCAACCTGGCGATCGACAACATCACGGAGGCGGAGAGCGGCGCCATGTCGCCCGCACTGAAGCAGCAGTTCATTGCCGAGCTTCGCTTCATCCGCGCCTTCACGTACTTCGAGCACGTCAAGCGGATGGGTGGCGTGCCGATCATCACGGAACAGCTGATCTACGATTTCGGTGGTGATCCGGAGTATCTGCAGCATCCTCGCGATACTGAAGCTGACGTCTACGAGTTCATCGCGTCGGAAGTGGACGCAATTGCCGACCAGCTTGGCAATGCGGGCAGCAAGACGAGGGCGAACAAGTATACGGCTCTGGCGCTCAAGAGCCGGGCGATGCTGTATGCCGGTTCGCTGGCGAAGTTCAACGCGGAGCTGAACATCTCCCTTCCTGGTGGTGAGGTCGGGATCCCGGCATCGCGGGCGGACGAGTTCTTCCAGAAGTCTCTCGAGGCGTCTCAGGAGATTCTTGCTGGACCGTACTCGCTGTACAATTCGAACCCGGACAAGGGGCAGAACTTCTACGAGGCGATCGCCAACAAGAGCGGGAACCCCGAGGCGATTTTCGTTCGGGACTACAATGTGGGCGTAGGCCTGTCGCACCTCTTCACGCTGCAGGCGATTCCGCGTTCGCAGCGGCTCGAGTCCCCGAATGGATTCGGTGGTTCGGCCATTTCCCCGTCGCTTCAGCTCGTCGAGTCCTTCGACTACCTGGACGGCTCCGAGGGAACCCTCCGCGGCGTGGGTAACACCGGAACGACCACCGCGCAGGCCAACTGGATCTATTACGACGAGATCGACGACATTTTCGATAACAAGGACGGCCGCCTTTGGGGTACCGTCATCTACCCGGGAACGTCGTTCGCCGGAAGGCCGATTACGCTTCAGGCTGGCGTTTACGAGTGGAACGGAAGCACCTATGTATTGAAGACGGGCGGCGTCCGTGGTGACGTACTCGACGATGGGAGCGTCTGGATCGGCGAGGACGGTCCGATCCCGAGCGATCCGTACACCTCCGCCACGGGCTTCCTCATCCGGAAGTTCCTGGATCCGGCACCGGCCGCGCCGACCAGCGCGGTGGGCAGCGACATCTGGTGGATCTTCTTCCGCCTGGGCGAGATCTATCTGAATGCGGCTGAGGCTGCGTTCGAGCTGGGTGACGAGCCGACTGCCCGCGGGTACATCAACACGCTCCGTGAGCGTGCCGGCTTCGGGCCGAACAGCCTGGACGTCGTGACGCGGGACCGGATCCGCAACGAGCGTCGGGTGGAGCTCGCCTTCGAGGATCACCGGGTCTGGGATCTGATCCGTTGGCGTGTTGCGCACGAGCTGTGGAATGGTGTGGCGGGTAACCCCGACGCACACGTCTACGTCCTCTTCCCGTACCGTCTGGTTGGCGGTCCGCAGGACGGGAAGTACGTATTCAACAAGGGCCCGTCGACGCGTCAGACGAACCCTCGCTTCTTCCGGGTTGGTAACTACTACTCGGAGATTCCGAACAACGTGGTTGACAACAACCCGACGATCGTCCGTAACCCGTTCCATTGATGGGTTTCGGTGTAGAGGCCGGTGGCCCGAAGGATGGGTCACCGGCTGGATCGGGCTTCACTGAAGACCAGACGTGACCGGCGTCGCAGGGGCCCCCGCAGGTTTTGGGGCCCCTGCTCCACATTAACCGAAAGAGCGGATGGATCTGGAGAGAAGGGGTCGGCTACTGTTCGGGATCGCGGGTATCGCCTTCGCGGCCGCCGTAATACTGACACTGACGGGCAATCTGCCACTGGCCGGGCTGCCCCTCATCATTGCCTTCACCGCGCTTGCCCTCGGAGTTCGCTGCTTTGAGGCGTATCGGGTCTTTGCGTTTACCTTCTGGGTCTTTGCCATCGTTTCGGCAGCGATGTTCTACCCGGCCTATGTGCGAAACGTGGCCGGGTACGATACATCGGCCTGGATCGTTCCCTTCGTACAGCTGATCATGTTCGGGATGGGAACGGCGCTGTCGCTGAAGGATTTCGGCGGGGTGCTGAAGCAGCCGCGCTCAGTCGTCGTAGGAGCGATAGCTCAGTTCACCATCATGCCCTTCGTGGCGGTGGGAATCACCCTCCTCTTCGGGTTTCCGCCGGAGATTGCCGCCGGCATAATCCTGGTGGGCTCAGTTCCGGGTGGTGTTGCTTCGAATGTCATGGCCTTCATCGCCAAGGGAAATCTCGCTCTTTCGGTCACGCTGACGGCATGCTCCACGCTGCTTGCGCCGTTGCTTACTCCCCTGCTGATGACCAGGTTGGCGGGGCAGATGGTGCCGATCTCCTTTATGTCGATGATGGTGTCGATCTTCGAGATGGTAGTGCTCCCGATCGGGGCGGCGCTGCTTCTCAACTTCCTGCTGCGCGGGAGAAGGACCGCTCTGCACGAGCACATGCCGGCGGTTTCTATGGTGCTGCTCGTCCTGGTGGTAGGCTTCATCACGGCTGCGGGTCGAGATAACCTGCTGGTCATCGGGCCGCTACTGATCGTTGCGGTCATCATGCACAGTACCTTGGGGTATCTCCTCGGATACTCGCTGGGCCGCGTGGTGCGTCTGGACGAAGCGTCCTGCCGCACACTCGCCATCGAGGTCGGTATGCAGAATGGTGGTTTGGCAGGTGGGCTGGCGACGGAGATGGGTCGCGCCGCTACGATGGGGCTCGCGCCCGCTGTGTTCAGCTCCTGGCAGAACATCTCGGGCTCTGTTCTGGCGAGCTGGTGGCGTGGTCGGCCAACCGATTCCGATACGGTGGCGGTGGCGGCAAAGCCGGACGCTGCGGTAGGCCGGTAGGTCGTCCGGCCGGAGAATCTCTCGGGACGGCTGGCTGTGGCGCCGCTGAGGATTTCCGGTTGAAGCTCAAGAAGCTGCCCCGGTGCCGTCGTTTTCTGACGGCGCCGGGGCAGCTTTCTTTGCGCGTACCTGTGATCGTTTCTCCCTGCCTCCCTTCCAGCCGAGAGGCGACGGTCCGAATAGATCGTCCTCCGGGGCTGCCGAACCGGTCACATATCGATCACGGTACCCGGCCGTGTAAAATGCAGCCGGACGCGGGTATCGGAGCGAACGCCTGCCGCCTCACGGTACAGGCGCGCCTGGTGCGCGTACGCGCGGGAGGCATTTGCCGCGGCCGCAGCCCCGATGTCGTGGGTCTTGAAGTCGATGATCCATCCGATCGGTGAATCGGGACGGTACAGATCAAACGCACCGATGTACGCGAGCCGCGGTCCAGCAATGTGGAGGAAGGGGAGCTCTCTGTAATGCTCGCCTGCGGAGTACCATTCCCATTCGGGACTCGAGACGACGCGAGCGATCTCCTCCTCGAGGGCGCGTCGATATTCCAGATCGGCACTGAGGATGGGCTCGAGTTCAGGCGAGTCGAGCTCTCCGATGACCTCATCGAGAATGCGGGAGAGTTCCTGCTCCATCTCGATATCTTCGAGTCGTCCCGTCGGGTAGCGCTCCAGCGCGCCGTGAATGATCGTGCCCCGGACATTTGCGGGTAGCTTCCCCTCCCGGCCGCGGACCGCGAACTGCCAGGGTGGCTCTACGCCATGGACGTAGCGCAGCTTCCAGCGCTCAGGATCGTCCTCCTTCATCATCACCTCGGTCGCCGAGCTGAGATGCCGCATGGGTGGCGCCGGCAGGGGCGCCGCAAGCGGAGATGGCTCCTGTTCACGGAGCCGGTCGAGCCAGGCGAGCTCCACGCGGGGAGGCGCCGGAGGCGGCTCGACCTCGCCAGCACTCTTCCGATCTGTGACTACAGCCGCATCGCGGCCATCGTGAAGCCAGCTCAGGTAGCTGCCCGCTTTGGTCGGTGCGTCCAGGATGATCAGGCGGTCGCGAGCTCGTGTAGAGGCGACGTAAAGAAGGCGAGCCTCCTCCGCGATCTGCTCGAGCCTGATCCGTTCGACCATCGCCTTGGCGCGGGGCCCCTGCTCATCGGCCGAGGGTGCGAGCAGCGGTCCCATCTCCTCGTCGGTCCAGTACTCGTTCGACGACCTCAGCGTGATGGCGCCACACACATCAACAAGGAAGACGATGGGCCACTCCAAACCTTTCGAGCGGTGGATCGTCGTCATCGTCACGACGTCGTCCGCGGCGCTGTAGAGCGGCGCCTGAGGGAGGCCGATGTCTTCCTCCACCCAGCGCCCCCAGATGTCGAGGAAGTCGCCGATGGGTTGTCTGCGATACTGCTCGGCCACCCGCACAAGCGTCTGCAGATTCGAAAGTGCCTCCCGATTCTCGTCCATCAGGAGGAGGTGCACCCGGTAGCCGGTCCGCTCGAGGAGGGTCTCGATCAGTTCATCCAGCGGGAGACGGGCGGCGAGCGCCGTCAGCTCGGTGAGCAGACGAAGGCCGGAGTCGAGGGCCGAGCGCTCGATGTCCATCAGCTCGCTCCCCTCCGGAGGCGTCCACCAGTCGGGGGAATCCGCGAACGCGCGCGCCGTTCTCAACAGGGGAAGACGGCCACGCTTCAGCGCGATGTGCGCGGCGACCTCATCCCGCAGCCCGACAAAGGGGGATCGCATGAACGCGAAGGCAGCGAGGTCGTTTGCCGGATTCTCGATCAGCTTCAGCGCGTTGATGACGTCGGCGATTTCCTGCTGATCGGAGAGTCCGCCCTGCGCCTGGTTGAAGACCGGGATCCCGTATCGGGCGAGCATCCGTTGATAGCGGTCGAGGCCGGTTCGCGTCCGGTAAAGGATGGCGATGTCGCGGAAGCTGCACGCCCGAACTTCGCCGGAGTCCGGATCGACGATCCGCTCACCGTCCCGGACCATCTCGAGGATCCGCCGTGCGACCTGCTCCCCCTCCTCGTCCCGCCGATCGTCGGCCGAGCCTTTTCCGATCGACAGGAACTCGACGCCTGCCGTCCCGGAGGACTTGAGGCCCGCGGTCAGGCCCGCGTACCGGACCCGGCCCTCCGGCTTCACCTGTCCGAGATTCTGCCCACTGGTCTCGATGGCCGCTTCGCCGACGGTGTTGAGGTACTCGATCAGCTCCGGCTGACTCCTGAAGTTCGTGGTCAGGGAGACGAGTTCGCCGCGCTGCGCGATATCTTCGGAGACCTGGTTCCAGACGGCGATCTCGGCGCCGCGGAAGCGGTAGATCGACTGCTTCGGATCGCCAACAAAGAAGAGCTGGGGACGACCTTCCTTCCCGCCGATTGCGTAAGCGATATCCGCCTGCGCTCGATCGGTATCCTGGAACTCGTCGATGATCAGAATACGGAAGCGGTTGCGGATCGAGCGGAGCGCGACCTCCCCCGTGGGACTCTTCAGCAGAGCCAGCGTGTCGAGGATGAGCGCGTCATAATCCCGGACATTCTCATCCTTCAGGTGCTGGTTCCAACGGACGTCAGCTTCGATCGCCAGGCGGTAGAGGGCGTCGCACCTTTCGAGCAGATCCTGGTCGAGCGGGTCGAAGTCCTCACCCGCGAGGGTGCGCAGGAGCTCGAGGTTGAGGCGGTCGCCGTCATCCGCGCACCAGCCCGTGTACCTTCCGCGATGCCAGCGGAGATCTTTCAGCGCCGTCCGAACGATGCCGATGGCACCATCTGAGAAGCGGGTCCCCTTGAGCTTGAACTTCCTGAAGAGGCCGACGGTGCGCTCGTCATTCTGCTGGAGGCGCTCCATGAGAAGCTCCTGAATGACCTCGTCCTGCCGCTCCCGCGACTCCTGCTCGTCGAGGATGGTGAAGGTCGGGTCGATCCCGAGGCGCAGGGCGTGCTCGCGAAGCAGATTCGCGCAGAAGCCGTGGATCGTGCCGACGGAGGCGCGGTCGATCTTCCAGCGCAGCTCTTCCCCCCGTGCGGAGGATTCGATGTCCTTCCTTAGCTTCCGCTTGAGGTCGTAGGCCGCCTTCTCGGTGAAGGTGATGGCCGCGATCTCGTGGAGTTCGCAGGGGTCGGGGCAGGGGGGGAGCGGATTACCGTCGGCGTCCGGTCCCGGATCGAGACCCAGAAGCCAGAGGACCTTCCCGACGACCGTGGTCGTTTTGCCGCTCCCGGCGTTCGCCGAAAGGAGTGTGTCGCGTTCGGTGAGGATCGCGGCGCGCTGTTCGCTCGTCCATCCCTTAGCCATCGAAACGATTCCCTCCGACCAGGGCGCGAGTGCGCGTGGTTTCGATGCCCGGATCCCATGGCAGCCATTTTCTGGAGTCGGCGACCGCCGGCTCGAAGAGGCCCTGTCTGATCCTCGCGGGTATGCTGAACGCGATCCGTATCGCCTGGTCGTATGCGCCATCTCCGGCTTTGATGGAGCAGCCGTTGGCGGGTTTCCCCGGCCGCCTTATCGCACGATAACGCCCGGATCCTATCGGCAGATTCCTGAGATGCTGGAGGGCGTGGAGATAGAGTGCACCCTGAAGGACGCTGCCATCGGCGTAGCCGCTTGCGCTCGGGATGCTGGATGTCTTGTAGTCGAGGACGTGGTAGCTCTCGCCCCCGCGCTTTCGGACGATATCGACTCGGTCGACGCGGCCCGTGAAGAGGAGCTTCTGCGGAGCGTCGAAGAGGTCGAAACCATCGAGGACCGCCGGGGTTTCGCCATTTCCCAGCTCCACCTCGCACGAGACCGGCTGCTCTCCCTTGTTCGACATGTGCTCAAGTTCCCACTCCAGATAAGCACGGATTCGATCCTGGATTTCTTGGCGCGTGTGAGGCCAGAGGGCGGGGTGGCCGAGCCACTCCCCGGACGCTTCCCGGGCGGCGAAGACTCTAGAGGCCGTCCTCTCGAAGATCGCCGATGCTTCCGTGTCGAACGCCGGCGGGAGCGCCGGGATGGCCGCTTCGTAGAAGTCCCTGAGGATGTCGTGCGCGATGGAGCCGAAGAGGAGCGCACTCGTTTCCTCGTCCGCCTCCTCCAGATCCTGGAGTCTCAGGACGCGGTTGATGAGGAAGATGAAGGGCGATGCGGCGTACGCTTCCAGCTGGCTGACCGACCAGATGTGCTCTGGCCCGAAGCGCCTGGCAATTTCGTCGAGGACGAAGGGGTCGCGGATCTCACCCTGCCAGGGATTGGGCGCGGTGGCGGCGTCGCCTCGCCGGTCCCTCACCCCACGGCGGACCTCGCCCTGCGCGGCAACGATGGCACGGCGGAGCATTTCGATATCTGCGACTGGCACAGCTTCGTCATCGTGGGCCGTCTGACGGAGCCGTATCGCCGCGAGCCTTCGTTCCTGCTCCGGGCTCGTGACTTCGGGCGCGCCGAGCCCTGCGACCGGCTCCCAGGAGCGGGGAAGCTCCGTGTCGGGCTCATGATGCGGAACGAGCATCGAGGGGAGCAGGGGCGTTCCCACGGGGTCCGTCGTACGATAGGTGATGATGACTTCTGCTGCCTGAACGGACGCACTCCAGAGCGTCCGCTCACGGCGAAGGCTCGTTTCCCGGTCGCTTATCGGGAGCCCGTCGGCGCGCAGAATGTTCCGTTCATCCTCGGTCAGCACACCCCGTGAGGTCTGGATCCGCGGGAAGTTGCCGTCGTTCGCGTGGGTGAGGAAAAGCGCATCGTAGGGAATCAGGGCGGCGTCCTGCGCCTCGACCACCTGAACCCCCTTCTGCCCCGGTGTCGAGAGGGCGAGCTCATTCGCTTCCAGAAGCCGCTGGAGAAGGCGGTACCACTCCTCCGTCGTGAGTGGCTCCGGAGACAGTTCGAGTTCGGACCACTCCCGCAGCAGCCGTTCGAGCTGGCGAAGGCCGCGCTGATCGAAGCGTACGAGGTCCCATCGCTCCCCGACGGGCTTCGATGCGAGCTTGCGCATACCCAGGATCCCTTCGACAACCAACGATGTCGTGAGGGCGACCCACTCCGCTTCCGGGCGGCTTTCCCCGAGATCGGAGAGCTCGACGGCGAGCACCTCGAGACGCTCTGCATCCTTCTGCAACCGCTCATGGTGGACCGCGATGTCGCGCGCTTCCCGGGAGTCGTCGTTCTTCCGGATGTCGGCGAGTCGGGCGATCGCGGCCGCCCAACCCGTCAGGCCATCCGGCCTGCCCAGCTTCGCGGCATAGTCGATCGCCCGGAGGTCGACCCGTGTCCGGAAGTATGGACTGGTGAGGAAGTTACGCAGGGGGCGGTAGCTCCAACCGGCAGCGGCGCCCCGGAAGAGCTCGAGGATCGCCTTCAATGCCCCGATCTCACTCAGAGGCATGCGGATCCGGGCGGTGCAGGGGATACCCGCCGCCTCCAGAGCCGCGCATGCGCGCCGTGTATCCTCACGCCCTTCGCGGGCGACGACGGCGATACGGTGCGGTTCGATCT
>CAYRLB010000007.1:0-47644 GCA_964424945.1 uncultured Gemmatimonas sp. | reverse complement strand
CGTGTATCCTCACGCCCTTCGCGGGCGACGACGGCGATACGGTGCGGTTCGATCTGCTGCTCGATGAGTCTGCGCTTCACCTGCAGGGCGACCCAGTTGTACTCGCGCAGTGCATCGGGCGCGGGCTGGACGAAGGGGGCTGCGGGGCTTTCGTCCGGCAGAAACTCCGTCTCGAGCCCGAGGCGTTGGGCCATCTCGTCCCACTCATTCGCTTCACCCTCGGCGATGGTGTAGAGGACGACGTCGACGGCACGCTGTCGCGCGAGTGAGGTCAGGAGACGCTCCCTGGAGCGGAAGGTGTGAAGACCGTAGATGTGCAGCGATCGGGCGCCTCCGATGGCATCCGGCAGGCGGCCCTGGTCGATCGCCTCCGCAATCAGGGCGTGGACGGAGCGCGGGTCGAACTGATCGAGGGCGGCCAGCTCGTTCAGGTAGTCCCGGTAGACGGAGAGGATCCAGTCATTCCTTCGGCGTGCGAAATCGTCGCCCGCTACATTCGAGAGCGCGCGCTCCAGCCGCCTCGGGTTGATACCCTCCGGGAGCAGCTCCCCCAGGAGTCCATCCATCATGTGGCCGCGGACGATCCCCGGGTCATTCGCCCCTCCAATCCCGAGCCGGGTCGCATGCGCGACGGCGAGCTTTGCCACCATCCGCCGGCGGGTGAGGAGGCCGGTCGGCTTGCCGGAAAGCCCGAACCGCTGCGGAAGCTCGGAGAAGAAGGCGAGGGGCGGTGCGAGCCATCCGGAGACGCCCCGGTTGTGGCCCTTCTCGAGCAGAGAGTCGCGCATCTCTCGCTGGGTAATCCACAGATGCGCAGGATGCCCGAGGGGGCCAGGACTTTCGGCCACCTCCGCAAGGAAGCGATCGGTGCAGGTTTCCCAGAGGACGCGGTTTGACTCGGATCGGACCAGGCGAAGGGGCATTGATGAGCGATTACAGTTTTTGTCGGTGTTCCATCGAAGCACCGTACAGAGGAAGACCACCGGGGGTAGGTGTAGCTCATTCCTCGCACGAGAAACCGAGCCGCCGCCTGGCTCTGCAGGCAGCGGATGAGGAGGGGGCCGGTGATCCGGCGGCTGCAAGCGGCGAAGAACGAGGGCCGGGGAACGCGAAGCATCTGGTAACGAGCAACATCCTGGCTCACAGTGGAGAAGGACGAGGGCTTCCGACAAGATACCTCCTCCCTCTGACAGCCGCGTTTCACCCGCCCGCCGAAAAAGCCTTCACCCCTCCGGAGAAGGGAAACCGCCGATAGCGCCCGCTGCCTCGACGACGAGCGCACGGATCTCGGGCGGGTCGAGGACCACCGCGTCAACGCCATGCTCCAGGATGTGCCGAACGAGCCAGCCACGATCGGCCACGGCGTAACGGACGATCACGCTCCCGTCATCCAGGGGGGTCACCGGCCCGGCCTCGGTTATCGCGCGTGCGATCTTCGCGGAGTACCGCACCGTAGCCGTTTCGAGATCCTGGCCACGGAAGACGCGGCCCTCGGCGATATAGTCGGTAGGTTTGAAATCCCCGGGGATTTCAAAGGTCGCGCCGTCAACCTCGGCCCTCAACATCCGATCGAGCCTGAACACTCGGATCGCACCGTTCCGGTGGCACTGCGCGATGACGTACCAGCGACCACCGGCGTGAACGAGCGCGTATGGATCGATGTGGCGCCTTTCCGGCTCGGCCGCTCCCGGTTTCAGATAGTCGATGCAGCAGCTCCGCCGTTCCCGCGCGCCGGACGCGATGGCGTCGTGGGGCGCACCGGCCGAAATCGCTTCCGAGGGGACGCCATAATGACGAGCCTCGTCGGCGCTGCGGTCGAGCAGGGAGGCATTGAGCCGATCTGCCAGGGAGGACATCGCCTCCGGCGCGTCCGGGCTCTCCGTCGCGACGACACGGAGGGCGAGGGCCGCAGCAATCGATTCCTGAGGACTCAGGCGCACAGGACGAACGAAGGCGCCCGGTGTCCAGACGCTCACCCGGTCGGCTTCGATCGCGATCTGTACATCGTCCGCCGAACCCGCCGGCTGATAGAAGGCGCGGGTATAAACCTCCTCGAGATCGCGCACGACCTCCTGCTCGCTGCCTCCGACGATGGCCGCCAGATCGCTCAGCGACGCACCCTTGCTGCGGACGGCGTGGGGGATGAGCTGGAGAATTCTTGCAAGCTGCTTCTCAGCAGTTATTCGGTCAGCCATGACCATCGCGGTAAAGGTCTATGACGGAATCGGCCAGGCGGCGACCTGCATCGCGAAGCTCGACAGGCTCCAGAATTTCGGCCTCTCCGGCGAGCGAAAGGATCCACCGGAGGAAAGGACCCGGATCGGTTACCTTGAAGCGTCGCACCGAGCTGCCATCCGCACGCGTCTCCACGAGCTCGCCCTCGCCATTGCGCTCCGCCAGGAGGGAGTGTGGGAAGCGGAAGAGAACCTCGGCCGTCGTGGGCGGTTCGTTGCCCAGTTCCCAGGGGCGACGTTCCAGGTAGTCGCGAACATCGAAATCCGTTGGTATCTCATAGTCGCGCGCCTTCGGTTTGCGCGAATTCGGAACAGGTCGTTCGGTGCGGCTCACCCGGAAGGTCCGCAGTCCATCCGCATCCACGTCGCGCCCCACGAGATACCACTCGCGGTGCAGAAAGAGGGCGTACGGCTCGACCGTTCGATCGGTTGGTTCGTCACGCCTTATTCCATGATACCGGAAGGCGACACGCTTGCCGCTCAGAAGCGCATCAGAGAAGGGCTGCAGACGCTCGAGGATGTCGCCGGTACCGGGGGCCCGAAGCTGTATCGCGGGCGTTGCAGGGAACTGTTCGATATCGATATCGAAGGAGATCTTCGCGAGGGCGGAGCGAGCTTCCGCAACAAAGGGGAAGTCGGGGACCTCGGCGATGCGCCGCAGTGCGTCGACGGCGATCGCGGCATCTTCGGGCGAGAGATCGACAGAACTCAGCCCGCGAACCTGATTCGGCTTCTCGCTCGCTTCTCCCAGAATCCTCAGATAGGGAAGATAGAAGTCGGTCTGCCGGATCCGGTATCCTTCGATGGTCTCATGCCCGTAGTTGAGACTGTAGCTGACGCTTTCTATCGGGATGCCGAGCCCCCGCAGCTCGTCCTTGTCCCGTTCGAAAGTTCGCCGTACGGACGTGCGCGCCTTCTCGTCGCCATCCTCCCATTGTCGCGCGTATGCCGGAATCTGCTCCATGATCTCATCCACCGAAGCCGGTATTCGCCGGTTCCGGAGCAGAAGCGCGATCAGGTCCAGCCAGCGCTGAGTCTTGGAGATGTGCTCGGACATGACACGTTTTGTCGTGAAGGTCGTCATGGGGCGCGGTGATCATAGGCTTCCACGCGCCGCGGTCGCAACGAGTGCGCTGCGAAACCGAAGATAATCCGTAGGTGTGACAATGAGGCTGTTGAGAGGGGATCAAGTGCCGGAACCCGCGGCAAGAAGCCAGAAACCCGCCTGCGCCCCGGCCCTGATTTGCCTCCTTCTGTCAGCCCGGGGCGATCCTGTACCGTGGGCACAAAGGGATGGGGTGGCCGGCCCCGATCTGGACTCTGAGAACCTGTTTGGAAGCCGGTTCCCGTATTAACTTGTCGGTGATCCCTCCCCACGCTATCGCTCGCAGTGCTGGTCCGGCCGGGTTCGTTCCGCGGCAGCACAGGTACACGAACGTCGGGTCCTCGTTCGGCTTCCATCCGGTCACCTGCGTGACTTCCTCCTTTCAGACTCATGGCCGATAGCCCAACTACCCGCAACCTCGCGGATCTCGGTCCCGAAGAGATGCTTCGTGCCCTGCACGAGAGCGAGGCGCGGCTTCGCTCGGTCCTCAGCAGCGCATCCTTCGTCCTCTGGGTCGTGGACCAGAGCGGGACGATCACCTTCTCGGAGGGCGGCGGGCTTGCGCAGCTTGGCCTGGAATCGGGCCAGCTTGTCGGTCGGACGATTCAGGAGCTGTATGGCGATATTCCCGAGATCCTGAATGATCATCGGCGGGCTCTGGGGGGTGAGGAGGTGACGGTCGTAAGGGAGGTCGCGGGCATTGTCTTCGAGTCCCGCTATTCGCCGATGCGCGGCCCCGATGGTTCCATCACTGCCGTTATCGCCGTCGGCGTGGATATCACGGCACGACGAAGGGCGGCCGAGGCCCAGGGCCAGACGCTGTCACTGCTGCGAGCGACCCTCGAGTCGACGGCGGATGGCATCCTCGTGGTCGACGCGGTCGGGCGGATCTCGACATTCAACAGAAAGTTCGTTGAGATGTGGGGGATCCCGGAAGATGTGATCGAATCGGCCGACGATGAGCGGGCGATCGCGCACGTTCTCAAGCAGCTTGCCGAGCCGGAGGTGTTCGTATCGAAGGTCCGCGAGCTGTATGCGAATCCCTTTTCGGAGAGTTTCGACGTCCTGGAATTCCACGACGGCCGTGCGTTCGAGCGCTACTCCCTTCCGCAGCGGATCGGCGACAAGGTGGTGGGTCGGGTCTGGAGCTTCCGCGACATCTCGGAACGCCGTCGGGCGGATGAAGCGGTGCGGCGGGCGGAGGCGGTGCTCAAGGAATCCCACGAGAATCTGGAGGTCGTGGTTGCCGAGCGGACCTCGCAGCTCGCCGAGACGAACCGGGTGCTCGAGGGGGAGATCGCGATCCGTGAACGCGCCGAGGAGGAGTTGAAGCGGCGGTCGGCGGAGCTCGAAGCCGTTTTCCTCGCCCTCCCCGATCTCTATTTCAGGCTCGCCCCGGATGGGCAGATCCTCGATCACCGCTCGGGCCGTGAATCATCGCTGGTTCTTCCGGATAATGCCTACCTCGGTCAGCGCATACACGACCTTCTTCCGGAGGGCATCCGGGCGGAGTTCGAGGCAGGGCTGCGGGAGGTCGCGGGCTCGCAAAATGGCTTCAGTCGCCTGGAGTACTCGCAGCTTTTCGAAGACGGGCCCCGGCATTTCGAGGTCCGGATGCTTCCGCTCGGTGCCGAACAGGTCATCACGGTCGTGCGTGACATCACCGAGCGACATCGTGCGGAGCAGGCGCTGCGCAGTAGCGAGGAGCAGTTCCGGAAGCTCATCGAGAACTCGTCGGACGTCGCAACGATCCTCGGCCCGGACGGCATCAACCGCTATCAGAGTCCTTCGATCAAGTACGTCCTGGGGTACTCGCCCGACGAGTTGATCGGGACGAGTGCCTTCGACCGCATGCATCCGGATGACGCGCTCGCCTGCAGGGATGCGCTCAGAGACGTGATGCGGAACCCCGGCCTCACCCGCTCGGTGGAGTTCCGGTACCGGCACAAGGACGGGTCATGGCGTGTTCTCGAGGCGCGGGCGAGGACCATCCTCTCGAATTCGGCGGCCGAGGGCGCGATCATCAACAGTCGTGATGTGACGGATCGGAAGCGCTACGAAGATGAACTGCAGGCGGCGAAGGAAGAGGCGGAGCAGGCGAACAGGGCAAAGAGCGAATTCCTCTCCCGGATGAGCCACGAACTGCGCACCCCGATGAACAGCATCCTGGGCTTCGGTCAGCTACTGGAGCGGAAGGATCTCCCGCCCGATCAGAGAAAGAGCGTCGAACACATCCTCAAAGCCGGCCGGCACCTGCTGAATCTGATCAACGAGGTACTCGAGATAGCGCGGATCGAAGCGGGGCGGCAGAACATCTCGGTGGAGCCGGTGCGCGTTGTCACGGTCATCCAGGAGGCGCGTGCCTTCATCCTGCCGATGGCGGTGGAGCGGAACCTCAGGATCGAGGAGAGCTTCGTCGATGTGGATCTGTTCGTTCAGGCAGACCGACAGCGGCTGGTGCAGGTGCTGCTGAACCTCCTGTCGAATGGTATCAAGTACAACCGGCCGCAGGGAAAGGTCGTGATTCTCTCACGGCAGATCGTCGACGAGGACGGGCGAGCCGTCGTGCAGATCGGGGTGCAGGATACGGGTGAAGGGATCCCGGCGGACAAGGTCGATCGGCTCTTCGTGCCTTTCGAGAGGCTGGGTGCGGAGCAGGCGGGTGTTGAAGGGACAGGGCTGGGCCTGGCGCTTTCTCAGCGGCTGACCGAAGCGATGGGCGGACGGCTTCTTCTCGAGACGACGCCGGGAGAGGGAAGCACCTTCTGGGTCGAGCTCGCGAGGGCTGGGAGCCCGGTGGTGGGTGCAGGGGGATCCCTGGTCAGGAAGGGCGACCCCGATCCGGCGGCCGTAACGCGGCCCCCCGCGACGATTCTCTATATCGAGGACAACCTCCCGAACCTCGCGCTGATCGAGACGATCCTTACGGACCGACCTGAGATCAGGCTGCTTTCCGCAGTCCAGGGGAAGCTGGGGCTCCTGATGGCGATCGAAAAGCGTCCCGAGCTCATTCTGCTCGACATGCATCTACCCGATCTGCGGGGTGACGAGGTCCTCCGGAGGCTGATGTCCGATCCGCGGACCGCCCGCACCCCGGTGGTCGTGGTGAGCGCCGACGCGACACCGGCCACACTCGACAGGCTGACGAGCGCCGGCGCGGCGGCCTATCTCACCAAGCCGCTCGACGTCGGAGACTTCCTCGAAACGATCGACCGCTTCTTACCCGGGAGTGGGTGAACCCATGCTGAACCGAGACTTACGGGATGCGGTCATTCTGCTCGTGGATGATGAACAGGCGAACGTAGACCTGCTTGCCGGCTGTCTCGCGGACGATGGCTACCGGCGGGTGACGGGGATCACCGATCCGCGCGAAGTCCTGCGGATGGTCGATGAACTTCGGCCCGATCTGATTCTACTCGATCTTCACATGCCGTGGGTCGATGGGCTGAAGATCCTGGAGCTGCTCAGCGAACGCGTCCCGGCCGAGGAATATCTTCCGGTCCTCGTCCTGACCGCCGATGTCACCGAGCAGACGAAGCGACGCGCGCTTTCCGGGGGTGCCAGAGACTTCCTCACGAAGCCGCTCGATCTCACCGAAGTCGGGCTGCGGATCCGCAACCTGCTCCAGACCCGCTTCCTTCATGAGGATCAGCGCGCGGCTCGGAGAGAAGCGGAGGAGGCCGGGCTGCGGACGGCGACGCTTGCGGCGGCGAGTCAGGTGCTGAGCAGCTCCTTCGACTACCACACGACGCTCGCGGCGCTCTGCTCCACGCTCGTTCCGGCCATCGCCGACTACTGTGTCGTCGATGTTCCGAAGAAGGATGGCACCATTGAGCGGGTAGGACTGACACATCGGGATCCATCGCTGGAGCCTCTCCTGCGCGGCGCTCACTATGCGGACGCGAGCCGACTCCCCTCCGATCACCCGCTGCTGACGGCACTCGTCCAAGGAAGGCGGACGCTCGCACAGGAAGTGACACCCGAGATGATCGCCATGGTCACGGCGGATGAGGAACACCGACGTGCGGTCGAGAAGCTCGGCCCGCGCTCGCTCGTTTCCGTGCCGATCCAGGCAACTCGGGAGATCCACGGATCGCTCATAATTGCTTACACAGGGGATCGGCGGTACGATCTGCCGGATCTGGAGCTCGCCATCGAAATCGCGCGTCGGGCTGCGCTGACGATCGAGAACGCGCGCCTTTTCGATCAGGCACAGCAGGCGACCAGCGCCCGGGACGAGCTTCTCGCCATCGTTGCTCATGATCTGCGGAATCCGCTGAGCACGGTGAAGATGGGTGCCACGATGCTCCTCGAGGAAGCCGCCACGGATGCCCAGCGGCGCTCGGCAGAGCTCGTCGGTCGGGCTGCCGATCGGATGCAGCGGCTGATCGAGGATCTGCTGGACGTCACCCGTATCCGGTCGGGTAAACTCAACGTCGAGGCGGTCCCGCATTCGGCGGCGTCAGTCATCGCCGAAGCGATTGCGATGCTGACGCCGCTGGCGGGGTCCCGGAATGTCGCGCTATCGGCTGAGATCGATCGCAACCACCCGCTGGTGATGCTCGATCCGGCGCGAATCCTTCAGGTTTTCTCCAATCTCCTCGGCAACGCGATAAAGTTCACGCCGGAAGGAGGCGCCGTCCGAATCGATTGCGAAGTGCTCGGAGATGAGCTGAAGTTCAGCGTTATCGATACGGGGCCGGGAATACCGCCGGAGCAGATCTCACACGTTTTCGGTCGGCTCTGGCAGGCCCATGAGGGCGATCGAAGGGGTATCGGCCTGGGGCTTTCGATCGTGCAGGGAATTGTCGAAGCCCATCATGGTCGCGTCTGGGTCGAGAGCGAGGTTGGCGCAGGTACTGCCTTCCACTTTACCCTTCCCATTGCCATGGGTGCAACATCCGCCGACGCGGTATCCGCAGATGCAGAGGCCCCTGTCTTCAGCGGTGCTCCGGCGGGAGCGTCGTCCATGGTGGGGGAGGGGGAGGGTGAGGTGGGGCAGAAGACGCAGTGAGGGGGGCAGCGGTATACGTGGCGCCCACTCAGCGGCGCGGCGGCACCGCTCCTGCACCCGATGTAATACTTGCCCTCCCGAGGCGAAAGCCGCTTCGGTAGCGGACCTTCGTCTGGGAAACCGGAACGTCATACGACAGTGCCTTGGAAAAGCGGACTTCAGGATTTGGCCCGGCGGATAGTGGCTTCATCGAGTTGTCTTCGGGACGCTGGTACTGGACGGCGGTCCCCAGCAATGATGGAGTCATGCTGTCCTTCAAACATGCGAAGCGTAACCATGATGAGATGAAGACGTGGGTGGATGCTCGTGAAGGTGGCGACATCCTCGAGGCGGCGCGTCACCCGGTTTACCGGACGTGGGAGGACCTGGACGGGGTCCGCTGGCTGATCGGTGTTGAATTCGCGAGCCTACGGGAAGACAGCTCTACCTGGGTTACGTTCAGGAACGCCGTCTCCAACTTCTCGACCCTTATGCCGCGCGACGCGGCCCTCGGCGACCTGACTTCCGAAGAACTCGTCGCATTGCTGAAGGCGGCCCGATGACGAACATCAAAGGAATCGATGCAGCCGGTCCAGTAAACCCACCCACGAGCCGAACGTACCTGCTATATGCACGCTGCATACGGGAGAAGCTGACGGATGGCCGCTGAGAGTACGCCTCGCGAGGCAAAGATCATTGTTCTCGACGATGAGAAGGCCAATGTCCGGTTGCTCGAACGAATTCTCCAGCGGGAAGGGTACACCAATGTGATCGGTCTCACCGAATCCAGGAGGCTGTTCGATGGAGATGTCTGGCCAGGTGTGGATCTGGTGCTCCTCGACCTTCACATGCCCTCGCCCGACGGGTTCGCGATTCTTACCCACGTACAGCAGCTACAGACACGGGAACAGCCCCCGGTCCTCGTGCTGACGGCGGATGTGACCAGCGATTCCCGGAACCGCGCCCTGGACATCGGTGCGAGCGACTACGTGACGAAGCCATTCGATCCCGTGGAAGTACTGCTCCGTGTGCGCAATCTTCTCCGGATTCGATTTCTGCATCTCCGGCTGCTGAGGACGAACCGGGTTCTGCAGGATCGGCTCATCACGCCGGGGAGCTGAGCTGAAGAGAGCAGAAGTCCGGGTTCTTTTCGTTCGGAGATGGGAGATGGGAAGATGGGCGGAGCGGCGAGAGGACGGAGGGAAGCGGATCGTCCAACAGCTGCGAAGTCCGTCGGGTCAGGATGATGAGCCTATCCCAGCTTGATCTCCTTGAAGGCTTCCACCACCTTCGGCTCGAAGTGTTTCCCCCGTTCGCGTTCGATTTCCGCCCAGATATCCTTCTGATCCCACGCCTTCCGATAGGGTCGCGCATGGGAAAGCGCATCGTGAAAGTCAGCGAGGGCCACGATCCTGGCGGCTATGTGAATTTCGTCTCCGCCCAGCGCTCGGGGGTAGCCCTTCCCGTCCCACCGTTCATGGTGGGCAAGGGCAATCTGTTCCGCCAGGCGAATCAGAGCTGATCTCCCTTCCGTCAGAATATTGGCGCCGAGAGTGGTGTGGGTCTTCATCACCTCGAACTCCTCAGGTGTAAGCGGCCCCGGCTTGAGAAGGATTGCGTCGGGAATGGCGATCTTCCCGATGTCGTGGAGCGGGGCAGCCCTCCGGATCAATTCCGTCTCCGCATCGTCAAGCCCCAGAATTCGTGCGATGCTGGCCGCGTCCTCGCCTACTCGCCGCGTATGTTTTCCGGTGTCGTCATCCCTGAATTCGGCAGCCTGGGTCAGGCGTTCGAGCACCTCATATCGCGCGTTCTCCAGCTCCCGAGTGCGCTCGCCGACCAGCTTCTCGAGATTCTCATTCTGGTGCTGCAGCTTCTTGTGGAGAAAGCGGGTGGCGAGGAGGTTGTGAACCCTCAGTGTGACCTCCGGGGCATGGAGCGGCTTGGTGAGGAAGTCCATCGCACCGGTGGACAGAGCGCGCTCCCGGGCGAAATCCGTGACGTCTCCCGTCAGCATCAGAATCGGCAGGAAATCGTCGGGAGCGGTTGATGCCGAGATCTCTTCGATCAGCGCAAAGCCATCGACATAGGGCATGTGCAGATCGAGCAGGATCAGGTCAGGCTCGACCTCATCGATCAGCGCCATTACCTGCCGGGAATCATTGGTCGTGGTTAGGGCGGCGTAACCACTAAGCCCAAGAATCCGTTCGAGGAGGCGAACGTTGGCGGGTTCGTCATCCACGATGAGGATGCGGGCGGTCGGGTGCTCTGCTGCACGAATCCTGTTAGGCACGGTCATCTGGTTGAAAGCTCCGCTTCGCTCGTCCGTCCAGATCGGAAAATGGAATTGCCGGCTCGCAGCCTCTCGATCAGGACGTCCTTCGGCACGCGCCGAAAGGAGCATCCGCGGGTTTATTTCACGCCGGGGTGCGCGCGCGGTTCAGTTCCTCCGCGATGAGTTCCATCAGCTCACGGATATGGAAGGGCTTCGTAAGATAGTGTGTCGCACCCAATCTGAGCACACTCTCAATCTGTTTCTCTGTCGCATCCGCACTCACGACGATGACCGGGATGTGCTGCAGTTCGGGATCCGCCTTGAGGTAGGCGACGACTTCGTTGCCTGAGATATCCGGGAGGTGCAGGTCAAGAAGAATCAGGTCGGGCTTGTGCTCACGCGATAGGTCGAGTGCGAGCCGCCCCTGCATCGCCGGGATCAGGCGAATGTTCGGGAACGGCCTGAAGAGCCGCTGGATGAGTTCCAGGTTCGCAACATTGTCCTCGACATAGAGAACCGTGTGCTCGCCGAGGACAGGCTGGACGCTCCGGCCCTCATCGTCCTGCAGACGCTCGGGCTGAGATGAAGGCCTACAGGCCAGGGGAAGCTCGATTGAGAAGACCGCCCCCTCCCCCACATCACTCTCCACGTCCAGTGTTCCCTTCATCGCTTCGATCAGGCCCATCGAAAGTGGAAGGCCGAGGCCCGTACCCTGGATGCCCAGCTCGTCAGAATCGAGCCGTTCGAAGGGAGTGAATATCCGCTTCAGATCCTTCCTGGGGATGCCCTTACCCGTGTCGATCACGGAGATGCGAACACGTTCCGGTTGGGGCTGACCCCAGCTGACGCGGACGGAGCCTCCGCGCTGATTGTATTTTATTCCGTTCGAGAGGAGGTTGAGAAGGACCTGCTTAAGACGTTGCTGGTCCGCTGTGACGAAGGTTTCCTCCGTATCGATCTGGATCGATATACCGGCCTCTCGCGCCATTCCGGCCACCAGATCTGCCGCCTCCGCCGCAACGCCGGCAATGTTGACGGGTTCGAGAGAAAATGTAGATCCTCCTGCCTCGACACGGGCCAGATCCAGGACTTCATTGATCAGTTTGAGGAGGTGTCGGCCACCCCTCAATATCTGCTCGACACTTTCTTTGTCGCCCTCGCTCTCAACTTCAAGCTCCAGAAGCTGGGCGAAGCCGAGGATCGAGTTCATCGGGGTCCGTAACTCATGACTCATCCGTGAAAGGAACTCGCTCTTCGCCCGGTTTGCCGCTTCCGCCGCATTCTTTTCATCCTCGAGGGCCCGGCGTTCGGTGACATCCGTGAACGTGCCGATGATGATCATGGTGTCGCCTCTGACATCCAGGCAGCGTCTCTCGTCCTGAATCCAGCGATAGTCCCCCGCAGCATTCCGGACGCGATACTCCTCCCGTACGATGGCATCTTCGCTCATGAAATCGCCTGTCTTCAGATCGACGGTGTCATCGGGGTGAAGATTGGATTCCCACCACCCGGGCTTGAGCGCTTCCTCAACCTCATAGCCTAGTACGGAGAAAACATTGTCGCTGATCCACTCTGCCTGGATACCGTCCGGGGACACCCTGAGGGTGTATATCACGGCCCGGCTGGAGGCAACCAGCTGCTGCAGATGCGTGGCAGCCTCACGGTGCCGCTCCTGGGCATCTGCTGCTTCGGCAAGCTGCTCTTCCAGACGCTGGTACGCGGCTTGGATGCTGGCTGCCATCTTGTTGAAGGCTCTGCCAAGCGCTCCGGTTTCGTTATCGCCGGTGATCGTCGTACGATGCGAATAGTCACCCGAGCTGATTGCGTTGGCGGCGTTGCCCAGTTGGCTCAGGGACCTCGACAGCCTCCCCAGGACGATCCAGATGATCAGGGCAGAGCCGAGCAGGAGCAGCAATCCTGTTCCCATCTGCCAACGGAAAGCACCCATTGGGGCGGCAAGTATGGCGCTGAAGGGGTACTCGATGACGACGGTCCAGGGGGTTCCGGTGACAGGGATCCCGGCGGCCAGTACGCGCATGCCCCCTGGGGTTCGGTACTCCACCACACCCGTGAGCTCGTCTGGTTGGTAGGCGAGCGGGGGGATCGCTCTGCTAAGGTCGGTCCACAGGTCCCCCCGGGTGTTCGCCAGGACAACGTTGGCGCCGGCGCCGATGAGATCTCGGGTCTGTGAGAGGCGCCCCTCGGAAGAGGTTCGGCGCCAGAGTACCACATAACCCGCCGCCTGCCGGTCCGGGTCGGATAACACCAGCGGTAGCAGCAGGGGGTAGACTGCCTCACCGTCATACAGAGTCAGAAGGCCTGTCGGTGCGAAGATCGACCGGTCGCCGGCGGGCAGGAGGGCAGGGACAAAGGCTTCCGAACCCGGGAGACCCTCGACCGTCTCCAGGATCGTTCGACCTTCGGCGTCCGTCACTGTTATGCCGACAGTGGTGGGGCCTGCGGAAAACAGGTGGAGGGCTTCCAGAGCCAGTTCTCGCGTCCGATCGGATGGAGACTGCAGATAACCGGCTACATCCGGGTGACGGGCCATCAAACGCAGGACAGGCCATCCTTCAGCGACTGAGACTTCGAGCATATCCCCGACCCTGCCGGCTACAATGGCTAGGCGGTCCTGGGCGGCTACGGTGGAGCTTTGCTTCAGATACCTGTACGCGAGGATGTTGTCCACCGCGATGACGGTGAAGACCAGCGCGAAAATAAGCAGAGACGCCCGCAAGCGGATCGATCTCAACGCTTTCATGAAAAGCCCTTGCTTGAATGTACAGCGTGCTGCGTTTTATCCCTCCAGGATGTTAGCAAGGGGTAGTCCATACCTGCCGGGGTCCTGACCGCTCATCGTTGGGGGTGTGAACTGACAGCCCACTGCGCCCCATCCTGCACCTGAATGGGGCTGTGACCTTCGTTTCGTTTCAGCCTGACTATGGAAGAGGATGGGGGTGCATCTGCGATTCCGAGGGGAAACGCTTTCCCCTGGTAGGAAGAAGATGCCGGAAAAATTGACCGGGCAGGTGCGAACCGGCCAAGCCCTGATCCGGAGAATGAGCTTCTGGCAGGAGCGCAACATCGGCATAACCGGTAGACATTAGGTCGGCCCCTACCTTGCCCCCTCAACCGTTCACGCGGGCGAGGGGGGAGTAACTTCGAAAGACACTTCGGCCACATCGATCGCGGCGCAGGGTATCCAAAGAGGGGGCCTCGCTCAAGCCATCTTCTGTCCGGCAGATATCCTCCTGCTTGCAGTCGATCAGGGATGTCCCTCAGACCGGCTGGTCTCGCAGCGCCGTCAGGACCGGCTCAGCGGTCAGTCATCGACCAGACTTATCCGAACATCGAGACCCATGGTGCAGCACATCCTCGAAGGCATTTCCGACGCCTTCTTCGCCATCGATGACCAGTGGAGGCTGTCGCATGCCAACGCCGCGGCCCGCCACCTGTTCGACTTGACAGATGATGCGGCGACCGGGCAGGACTTCTGGCAAGTGTTGCCGTCCTGTATGGCAATCCATTTCCGATCGGTGCTGTCGCACGCCCGCGAGCAGGGCGCTGCAGCGACAGGCGAGGGCTATTTCGAGCAGCAGGGACGCTGGTTCGAGATAAGGGCTTATCCGCATGACGGTGGGCTGGCCATCTATGTCCGGGATATCAGCCGCCGGAAATGGGCTGAGGAGGATCTGCGGAGAACGAAAGAGTCACTCGCCCACGCGCAGGAACTCGCGCATGTAGGGAGCTGGGACTATGAAGGGTCCTCGGGGAGGTATACCTGGTCCGATGAGACGTACCGCATCCTCGGCTATGAACCCGGCGAGTTTCCGGCCTCGAGGGAGGCTTTGCTTCGAGCCGTCCACCCGGAAGACCGTGATACGCTCGCTGCCATGATTGCCCAGGGGGCGATGCAGGTGCCCGTCGAGTCGGCCGAGGGGGCGGAGTACGAGCACCGCGTGATGAGGGCGAATGGGGAAATCCGTCACATCCGTGGAATCGCCCGGCTTTTCCCGGCAACTCCGGAGCGACCAGCTCACGTCGTGGGCGCAATCCAGGACATTACGGAGCAGAAAAGAGCTGAAGAAGCCCTCTTCGCGGCGACGGAGGAGGCCCAGCTCGCGAACCGGGCCAAATCCGAGCTGCTCAGTCGGACGAGCCATGAGTTCCGGACCCCGCTCAACGCGATTCTCGGTTTCGGGCAGCTCCTCGAGACGGAGATGGATACGCAGGAGAATCGTGAAAGCGTCGGCCAGATCCTCAAAGCCGGGAGGGGCCTGCTCCGACTCGTCGACGAACTGCTGGACATCGCACGGGCGGAAGAGGGTCGACTCGCTCTCGGCAGTGCGCCGATCCAGCCTGAAGCGCTCGTCCGCGAAGTGCTTGATGAGGTACGACCGCTGGCCATCGCGCACCAGGTAGAGCTGCGGGCTGATTACACGACCTTCTTTGCGGGCTCGATACTGGGAGATCAGCCGCGTCTCCGTCAGGTTCTGCTGAACCTTCTTACCAACGCGGTAAAGTACAATCGGGCGGGTGGACTGGTGGAGGTAAGCTGCACTGCCCGGGGTGACCGATTCCGGCTGACCGTTCGGGATACCGGCGTCGGGATCGGACCTGCCACGATGGAACAGCTGTTCTTCCCTTTCGAGCGAGGAAGCGCGGGGGAGCAGGGAGTGGAGGGGACCGGTCTCGGGCTCGCTCTCACAAAGGCCCTCGTCGAGGCGATGAACGGTCGGATTGGAGCGAGCACAGTGGAGGGGGAGGGCAGCACCTTCTGGGTCGAACTCCCGTTGACGATGGCAGCTGCAGGGGGCCAGCCCGTTGGCGCGGGGCGAAGCGAGCGCAGCGATCCGATCCGACCGCCGCTGGTGCTGTACATAGAGGATAACGCGGCCAATATACGCCTTGTCGAGCGGATCATCGGGAAGGGCAGACCGGAAACCAGAATCATCACGGCTGACCTGGGCCGGCTTGGTCTCGAGCTTGCGGCGGAGCACCAGCCCGACCTCATACTGCTCGATCTGAACCTGCCCGATATCTCAGGGTCTGCCGTGCTCTCCTGTCTCAAAGCCGATGATGCCACCAGCCATATTCCGGTTGTCATGATCACAGGAGATGCGCTCCCTGGTCAGGCGGAGCGGCTTGGCGCGCTGGGTGCTGCCGCATACCTGACGAAACCATTTCAGCTGCCGCACTTCTTGGGCATCCTGGAAGAAATCCTTTCGAGGGACCCGGCGGCAGCCGCCACCGCCAACCGACAACGCCTGTGACAGCGCATACCGAGGCGTCGGGGTGGGCAGCGCCTTTGGAAGATGCCCTCAGAGGCCTCCTCGACGGAGTCCCAGAGCCTCATCTGGTGATCGATCAGTCCGGACGCATCCGTTTCGCCAACCGTGCTGCGACGGAGCACTTCGGACCTCCTGTCGAGCCGACGGGCCATACCTCTGTCGCGGAAGTCGTCGACCGGCTGCAGCTGGGCGCTGGTGAACGCCTCCTCGGAGCGCTGGCCGATCGCACACCCCGAACCCTCCCGGTCGACGGTCGGCAGAGTGCCGCACGATTCACCTCCGTGGACGTGTGGCCGGTCGCCGGCGGATGGGCGGTCCGGTTCAACCCGCGAGCTTCCGACCAGGTGCCGGGCGACCAGGCCGATGAAGATCGCTGCTCGTTGTTCTTCGAGAGCGGTCCGCTTCCGATGTGGATCTTCGATCCGGAGACGCTGCAGATTCTGGATGTCAACAAAGCTGCAGTCACGCAATACGGGTATTCCCGCGATGAGTTTCTGACGCTGACACTCCGCGACTTACGGGAGCCGGAGGAAGTTCCCTCCTTGCTCAGTAATGTGCAGATCCCGATTTCTCCTGCCACGAGCACACGTGGAGTCTTCAGACACCGGAGGAAAGACGGGACCGATATCGATGCGGAGATCTTCCTCCAGGAGTCGGTATATCGGGGGAAAAGGGTAGGTATCACGCTGGCCCTCGATGTCACGGAGCAGAAGAAGCTGGCCGAGGCGCTGGCAACTTCCCAAGCCGAGCTGACGGCCATTATCCAGGGGATGGGCGACGTTGTGTTGGTCGTGGACAGGGAAGGTCGCTTTCACGACGTGGCCCCCACTGCAGCTCCGTTGAGTCGTCGGGCAGCGCGTCACATCGGGAATAAGCTGCACGACATTCTTCCCGTGGAGACAGCCGACCCGGTTGTAGAAGCCATTCGACGCGCACTCGATAACCAGACGACCGAGTACGCCCAGTACGAGCTGCAGGTCGAGGACGAAAGCGTCTGGCTCTCAGGGTCTTTTGCTCCAATGTCTGATTCTCTCGTGGTCTGGGTCGGGCGGGATATTACGACGCTCAAACGATACGAGAAGGTTCTGGCTGAGGCGAAGAGGGAGGCCGATAACGCCAATCGTGCCAAGAGCGAATTTCTCTCGAGGATGAGCCATGAACTGCGGACTCCGCTCAACAGCGTACTAGGCTATGCGCAGCTGCTCGAGTTCGACCTTGTCGATCCGGTGCAGTGCGACAACGTCCAGCAGATCCTGAACGCCGGGATGCACCTGTTGGACCTGATCAACGAGGTTCTGGACATCAGCCGGATCGAATCCGGTAACCTGTCTCTTCTGAAGGAGCCAGTGCTGCTTTCCGAAGTCGTTGACGCTTCGCTGGCGCTTCTGAAACCGATGGCAGATGAGAATCGTGTCGCACTGCCACTGAGCATGGAGGCCGAAGCGCAACCCTACGTGCTCGCGGATCGCCAGCGACTCAAGCAGGTGGCCCTCAACCTTCTTTCCAACGCAATCAAGTACAACCGGCTGGGCGGAGCCGTCAGCGTCCGCTGCATACAGCGGCCGAACAACCGAGTACGAGTGACCGTTTCGGACATGGGTTCCGGTATTCCACGGGAAGCCCTCGACAGACTTTTCATTGCATTCGACAGACTGGGAGCGGAATCAACCACGGTAGAGGGCACGGGGCTCGGTCTCGCGCTTTCGAAAGCCCTTGTCGAGGCCATGGACGGGGAGATGGGGGTTTCCAGCGAGGAGGGCCGTGGGAGCGAGTTCTGGTTCGAACTTCGGGCGACCCTCCCTCAGGTAGACGGCGCAGTGGATGATCCCCGCTGCCAGGCTGGAGCCCCGGCTCCCCGGGTCCATCGCCGGATTCTCTGTATCGAAGACGATCTCTCGAATGTCGGACTCTTACGGCGGATCTTCGCCCGAAGGCCGGAGATCGAACTAATTCTCGCCGAGGAAGGGTCGCTCGGCGTGGAGATGCTCCAGAGCCGGGATATCGATATTGTGCTCCTGGATATCAACCGCCCCGGCTCGCGAGTAGATGAAGTGATGGAACGCCTGAAAGCGGACCCTCTGACCGCCCATCTCCCCATCGTCGTCCTGACGGCGGACGCGACCGTTCGGGACACCGAACGCCTGCGGACATCGGGGGCATACCACGTCGTCACGAAGCCTTTCGACATCGCGGACCTTCTGTCGATCGTCGATGCAATAGAGGCGGGCTCCGCGGAATTGCCCTAGGGTCGTCTCCTATCGGATTCCTGCTGTCACTTCGGTGAATGGGACGCGGAGTCGATGTCTGGTTCGCGAGGCGTGGCGGATCGGCATCCGTTTCGGCCTTGCGGCAGGACCCCTTCGGCTACGGGATCGACTCCGGCTGCGCGAGGGCCGCTGAGCCGGGGGAGCCGCAGAGGCCGCCCCGACTCACCCGCTCCAACTTACCCCGCTCCGATCCCCTGCCAATAGAGAATGAGAAGCAGAATACCGAAGCCGACCCGGTACCAGGCGAAGGGGATGAAGGTGTTCCGCGATACGAAGCTCAACAGCGCCCGGATGACGTAGAGGGCCGAAAGGAAGGACACCAGCCCACCGACGACGAAGAGCGGCACGTCGTTCACGGTAAGGAGATCGCGTGCGCCATACAGCTTCATGACCGTTGCGCCGAACATTGCGGGGATCGCCAGGAAAAAGGAAAATTCCGTGGCCGCAAGGCGTGAAAGACCCAGAAGAAGCCCGCCGAGAATCGTCGCACCGGACCTGGAGACGCCCGGAAAGACGACCGCCAGCACCTGGATGCAGCCGACGAAGATCGCGAGCCGGATGGGGATGTCGTCAACGGTGGCGATCCGTACATGCTCGGGACGGTGTCGCCGTTCGATAAGGAAGATCGCGATCCCGCCCACAACCAGGGCGAGGGCCACCGGGAGAACGCCATACATATACTGCTCAACGAGCGCCTCGGTCGGCAGACCGATGATCACTGCAGGCAGCGTTGCCAGGATGAGATTGTAGGCGAGCCTGCGGCTTTCCTCCCGGCTTCCGAGTGTCGTAACGACATCCGCAATCTTCCGGCGGTACATCCAGACGACCGCGAGAATGGCGGGGAGCTGAATGAAGATGATGAAGACGTCCGACCGGGCGTCCGTCCAGTTCAGCCATTCTCTGGCGACGATCAGGTGGCCCGTCGAGGAGACAGGGATGAACTCGGTGGCGCCTTCCACCAGTCCCAGGATAATTGCCTTGACGAAGAGCCAGAAGTCGGTCATGCCTGCCGGTTGAAAGAGTCGTGTAGTGGCCCGATGAGAAGCTCGCCCGGCCTGTCAGTTTGTGTAAGCAACTCCGTCTCCCCGGCGAACGCCGGGGCCCATCGACCTGAGGGGCCGCCCATCTCCGCATCAGGACCAGCCGCCTCAGATTTCCCCCAGATACGCCTCACGCACCTTAGGATGGTTCGCCAGCTCCGCAGACGGACCCTCCATCACCACACTCCCGGTTTCCAGGACATAGGCGCGGTGCGAGTGCTTCAGCGCCGCATTTGCGTTCTGCTCGACCAGGAGAATGGTCGTTCCCTCCCGATTGATGAGGTCGATCGCCTCGAAGATCGTGTGCACGAGAAGAGGAGCCAGGCCGAGCGACGGCTCATCAAGAAGAAGCAGCCGGGGCGACGCCATCAGCGCCCGTCCGATCGCCAGCATCTGCTGCTCCCCCCCGCTAAGGGTTCCGCTCGACTGCTTCCTGCGCTCCTTCAATCGCGGGAAGAGGCTGTAGACCCGCTCCAGATTGTCCGCGTTGCGCTTACGGTCACGCTGCAGGTAGGCCCCCATCTCGAGGTTCTCTCCGACCGACAGATTGGCGAAAATCGCCCTGCCTTCGGGAACGAGCGAGATGCCTGCCTGCGCGATCCGATGCGTGGGCATCCCATTGAGGCGCTGCCCCTCGAAGATGATTTCTCCCGATGTCACCGGGACGAGCATCGTGATGTTCCGCAGCGTCGTCGACTTGCCCGCGCCATTCGCCCCGATCAGCGTGACGATTTCGCCCTTGTCGATGCGCAGGTTGATCGACTTCAGTGCCTCGATCGCGCCGTACCCGCTCGATACGTTCCGCAGCTCCAGCATCATGCCCCGCCGAGGTAAGCTTCGATGACTCTCGGATGGTGCTGGATCTCCGCGGGCGTTCCGACCGCGATCGTCTCACCATAATCGATCACCTGAACCCGCTCACACGCTCCCATCACCACCTTCATGTTGTGCTCGACGAGAAGGATGGAAATCCGGAACTCGTCGCGGACCCATCGGATGAGGTGCATCAGCTCGACCGCTTCCTGGGGGTTCATCCCCGCCGCGGGTTCGTCGAGCAGGAGCACCTTCGGTCTGGTCGCGAGTGCCCGGGCGATTTCGAGCCGCCGCTGGGATCCATAGGGCAGATTCCGGGCGAGGTCGTGCGCGCGCCCGTCGAGCCTGAAGATCTTCAGGAGGGCCATCGCATCCTCCTCGATCTCCGCTTCTTCGCGGCTGAGCGAGGGGGTGCGGAAGATGGCGTCGAGCAGCTTCTGCTCCTTCCGCAGGTGGCGTGCGACCTTGAGATTCTCCAGCACCGTCATCGACTGGAAGATCCGGATGTTCTGGAAGGTGCGGGAGATCCCCAGACGTGCGATTGCGTGGGGCTTCTTTCCTTCGATCCGCGTGCCATCGATCTCGATCGTTCCCCGGTCGGGGGTATAGACGCCGGTGATGAGGTTGAAGATCGTGGTCTTGCCGGCCCCATTCGGGCCGATGAGGCCGAAGAGGTGCCCTTCCTCGACCGAGATGTTCAGCTCCTTGACCGCGGTGAGGCCGCCGAAGGTCTTGGTGATGCCGGTAACCTGAAGTATAGCCATCGACGCCTCTACTTCAGCACTGCGGTCGAACGCGACCGGAGCCGCGGCATCTTCCAGCCACCGAACAGCCCCTGGGGCCGATAGATCATGATCAGGACGAGCAGAACGGAGAAGTTGACGAGGCGGAACGCACCGAACTCGCGGAAGACCTCGAGCATGA
Organism: uncultured Gemmatimonas sp.; assembly: GCA_964424945.1. Taxonomy (GTDB): domain Bacteria; phylum Gemmatimonadota; class Gemmatimonadetes; order Longimicrobiales; family Longimicrobiaceae; genus WHSP01. Next base: position 26,702 of record CAYRLB010000007.1, on the reverse strand, counting down.
CCGTCACCAGCACGGCGCCCACAACCGCTCCTCCGATGCTCCCCAGCCCACCCACCACGATCATGATGATCACGTAGAAGGAGGTGATGAAGAGGAAGGAATTCGGGTGCAGGTACATCGTGAAGTGTGCGAAGAGTCCGCCCGCGATCCCCGCGAACATGGAGCTCACCACGAAGGAGAGGACCTTGTAGCGGGTGGTGTCGACGCCCATCGCGGTCGCCGCGGTTTCGTCGTCACGGATGGAGACGAAGGCGCGCCCATAGCTCGAATGAACGATGTTGCGGACGGTCACCACCGTGATCACCACGAACAGGAAGATCCAGAAGAAGTTGCTCAGCGGAGCGATCCCCGCGAACCCACGGGCTCCTCCGATCGCGTCGATGTTGACGATGAGCACCCGGATGATCTCGCCGAATCCGAGGGTCACAATCGCCAGGTAATCCCCGCGCAGGCGCAGCGAAGGGATTCCGACGAGGAGCCCCGCGAACGCCGAAAGTATCGCGGCGACGGTCAGACCGAGAAGGAGGAGGATGGTGTTCTGTGCCGTCGCCGGAAGGAAGGCCGTCGCTTCACGGAATGGCGCCTGCGCAAGGCTGACGAAGTAGGCGCACGAGTACGCACCGATCGCGTAGAACCCCGCGTGGCCGATCGAGAACTGACCCGTCGTTCCGTTGATGAGATTGAGGCTTACCGCCAGGATGATGTTGATCCCGACGAGCCCCAGAATCTGATAGTTGTAGGCCCCGATGAGGACGGGAAGGATGTTCTGAAGTATCAGGAGGACCGGGATCACGGCGAGGAGCGGGAGCCACTTCTTCATACCTTCTCCACGATTCCCCTGCCCATGATACCGGACGGCTTCAGCAACAGGATCAGCACGAGGATGATGAAGGCGATCGCGTCCCGGTAGGTCGAGCTGCCGTAGCCGACAGCCATGACCTCCGCCAGCCCGATGATCAGTCCGCCGATCATCGCGCCGGGGATGCTGCCGATCCCGCCGAGAACTGCCGCGACGAACGCCTTCAGTCCCGGCATGATCCCCATCAGCGGGTCGATCCGGGGGTAGAGCAGCGAGACCATGATGCCCCCCGCCGCCGCCAGCGCTGAGCCGAGCGCGAAGGTGAAGGAGATGATGCGGTCCGTGTTGATCCCCATCAGCTTGGCCGCATCGAGGTTGAAGGAGACCGCGCGCATCGCCTTCCCCGTCCGCGTAAAGTTCACGATCACGGTCAATCCGGCCATGAGAAGGAGCGACACCACGAGCACCACGACGCGCTGACTGTCGATCCGCAGTGGGCCGACCTCCCAGAGAATGCTAGGGAGGATCGTCGGGAAGAACTTCGGGTCGGCCCCGAAGGTGAGCTGTCCGCCATTCTCGAGGAAGAGGGAGACGCCGATTGCGGTGATGAGGATCGAGAGGTGCGTGGAGCGACGCGCCGGCCTCAGTCCTGCGCGCTCGAGCCCGTACCCGATCCCGGCGCCGACCGCTGCCCCGATGATCATCGAGAGCGTCGTCCCGCCCGCCATCCGCCCGATGCTGGCGCCGAGGATCGCGAGCCAGAATACGATTGCCCACGGGGCATCACCCCGCCCAGGACGGTAGGCGAAGCGCTCGATCAGCATGCCGATGCACGCGCAGATCGCCATCGATCCCAGCATCACCACGATCACGCCGAAGAGTGAGGATCCCACCGCCCCCTGCATCCACGCGCTGTTGGCGATGTAATACCCCATGAAGGCACCGATCATATACACATCGCCGTGGGCGAAGTTGATCAGCTTCAGAACGCCATACACCATCGTGTAGCCCAGGGCGATCAGCGCGTAAGCGCTTCCCTGGGCGATCCCGTTGATGAGCTGCTGAAGAAAGGTTTCCACGGGGGGCTTACGGGGTGATCGTCTCGACGTACTCGTACGCGCCATCGGTCACGCGCAGAATGACGGCGGGCTTCGCAGCGTTGCGATTCTCGTCGATCGTGATGACGCCCGTCACGCCGGCAAAGTCGACGGTAGCAGCGAGGGCATCACGCACGGCTTCGGGTTCCGTCGAATTCGCCCGGCGCATCGCGTCGAAGAGGATGTTCGCCGCGTCATAGCCGAGCGCCGCCAGCCCGTCGGGCGTCTGGTTGAAGCGCGCACGATACTCCGTGACGAACGTCTGGATCGCCGGGTTCGGGTCGTCTGCGGTGTAATGGTTCGAGAAGTAGGAGCCGTTGAGCGCGTCGCCACCGATCTCGGTCAGCCGGGGCGAGTCCCAGCCGTCGCCGCCGAGAAGGGGGACGTTCAGACCGAGCTGCCGCGCCTGCCGCGCGATGAGCCCGACCTCCGTATAGTAGCCCGGCACGAAGATGGCCTCCGGACGGCTCGGGACAATCGCCGTGAGCTGTGCGCTGAAGTCCGTATCGTCCTTGCTGTAGCTGAGATCGGCGACGATCTCACCCCCCATCGCGGCGAAGCTCTCCGCGAACACATCCGCAAGTCCTACCGAATAATCATTGCGGATGTCGCGAAGGATGGCGACTCTGCGGAGGCCGAGGCTTTCGGCGGTGAACTTCGCCATCACAAGCCCCTGAAAGGGATCGATGAAGCAGACCCGGAAGATATAGTCGCCGATATCGGTGACGCGCGGGTTTGTGGAGGACGGCGTGATCAGGGGGATTCGGTTCGCCTGGGCGACGGGAGCGGCTGCGAGGGTGTTCGAGGAGGCTACTTCTCCGAGAACCGCTACGACCCGGTCCCTCGTAATCAGCTTGGTGACCGCCGTCTGTGCCTCCGAGGGCAGGCCCTGATCATCCTCCACAATCACCCGTACGCGCTTGCCGAGCACCCCACCGGCCGCATTGACCTGCTCGATCGCGAGGTCGATCCCGTTCCGTGTGGAGATGCCGAACGTGGCCTGGGTTCCGGTCAGCGACCCGAACTCGCCGATGACGATCTCATCGTCGGATCCGCCCTGGCCGCCCTGACAGCCGACGAGTACCGATGCTGCGCAAAGACCGAGTGCGAGTACCCACTGAAAATGTCTCATGCGCTCCCTCTCGATGGTGACGGCCACTTTGCTGGACCGCGAACAATACGCACGCTCCGAAAGGCCGGCAAATCGTTCATGAACTCGCTGTGCGTTGCGGGCACCTGAGCGCTCCTGCAGTCGCGCTTCCCGCATCTTCACATCTGTGCTTCCGTCAGATGTGTCGGTACCCTCGCCGCGCGGATTCTCTTCACCCTTCCGCCAGGAGCCGAAATGAAAGACAGGGACGCCGGAAAGGGAAGTCGCTGGCCGGAGCTGCGGCTCGAAAGCTGGCAGGAGACGTACAGCGCCGTCCACCTCTGGACGCAGATGCTGGGAAAGTTACGGGTGGCGCTGTCGCCGCCCCAGAATCATACCTGGCACACAGCGCTCTATCTGACCGCGCGCGGCCTGACCACCGGCCCGGTGCCGTCAGGGACCGCGGTAATCGAGGTGGAACTCGACTTCGTCGACGAACGGCTCAGGGTGGCGAGGGAGGATGGTCTCTCCTTCAGCGCTCCCCTCCGAAGTTGTTCCGTCGCTGAGATGTATGGAGACTTTCTGAGCCTGTTGGGAGAGGCGGAGGCGTCGGCCCGGATATGGGAGGTGCCGGTCGAAATCGGGGATCCTGTCCCCTTTACCCACGACGGGGTCCGCCGAAACTACGATGGAGACGCGATGCGCCGCTGCTGGAACATCCTCCTGAGCACGGAGCGGGTGCTTCAGCGGTTCAGGACCGGCTTCATCGGCAAAGTGAGCCCGATACACTTCTGGTGGGGTGCGTTCGATATCGCCCATACGCGCTTTTCGGGACGGCCTGCGCCCGAGCACCCGGGCGGAGTTCCGAACCTTGCCGACTGGATCGCCCGCGACGCCTATTCGCATGAGTGCATGAGCGCAGGGTGGTGGCCCGGCACCGTGGGGGGACCGATGGAGGAACCGGCATTCTACGCCTACGCCTACCCCGAGCCGGCCGGGTTTGCGGACGCCATCGTCAGGCCCGAGGGCGCCCGCTACCATCCGGAGCTGAGAGAGTGGGTTCTGCCCTACAGTGCAGTCCACCGGCAGGAGGATCCGGAGGGGGAGGTGGAGACCTTCTTCAGGGATGTGTACGCGGCGGCTGCGTCGCTGGGGAACTGGGATCGCGAGGCACTCGAGCGAGCCCCCGCGCGCCCGGCGTCAGCGGATGCGGATCGAGCGTCTTCGAGTTAGCGGCCACTTCATTCTGATCGAAGCCAGGAGAGAAGAGATTGACGGACAGAAGCGAGGAAACACGCGGGCTGGAGGGAACACCTCGAGACGCCTTTGAACGGGAAGTCACCACAGACCTCGATGATGAGACGCCCGATGCCCCGAAGGGGAAACCGCTGCATACCCGGATCTTTATCGGCCTCATCATTGGAGCCGTTCTTGGTCTGATCGCGAACGTCACGGTCGGAGCGGAGAATCCGACCGTCGCCTGGATCGTCCGCAATGTCTCACAGCCGGCCGGCACGCTCTTCCTGCGCCTGCTCATGATGGTCGTGATCCCGCTCGTCTTCTCGTCCCTCGTGGTAGGAGTAGCGAGCATCGGGGATGTGCGGAAGGTGGGCCGTGTCGGCGTTCACTCCTTTGTCTATACGCTCGTCATCTCGGCGATTTCCGTGGCGATCGGGATCACGCTCGTCAACCTGATCCGGCCGGGCGAGCGCATCTCCCCCGAGACGGCGCTTGGCCTCGAGGTACGATATGGCGCCGCTGCAGCCGCCCAGGTAGAGGCCGCGCCCGGTGAGGCCGGGGCAGCACCGCTGACGCAGCTCTTCGAGACGCTGATTCCTTCCAACCCCATCGCTTCGGCCGCGTCCGCCACGCCGAATCTTCTGCACCTGATGTTCTTCGGGCTCGTGCTGGGGGTGGCCGCGACGCTCGTCGCTCCGAAGGCGGCGGAGCCCTTTCTCTCCTTCCTGCAGGCGCTATACGAGATTTCGGCGAAGTTGATCGATGCCATCATGAAGCTCGCCCCCTACGCGGTGGCGGCGCTGCTCTTCAGCGCGACGGCGGGCTTCGGCTTCGACCTTCTGGGCGCGCTCGGTTGGTTCGTCTTCACCGTGCTGCTCGGCCTCGGGCTGCACATGTTCGGTACCTACTCGCTGGCCGTCTACTTCCTGTCGGGGATCAATCCACTCGAATTCTTCCGGCGCATCAAGACGGTGATGCTGACGGCATTCTCGACATCGTCCTCCGTCGCGACACTCCCGACGGCGCTGCGCGTGTCGGAGGAGAATCTCCGCGTACCGAAGGAGATCAATTCCTTCGTCCTGACAGTCGGGGCGACAGCCAACCAGAACGGGACCGCACTCTATGAAGGGGTCACGGTGATCTTCCTGGCACAGCTCGCAGGAGTGGACCTCTCGGTCGGTACGCAGATCATGGTCGCCTACCTGGCGATTATCGGCGGGATCGGAACGGCAGGTGTCCCGTCCGGGTCGATACCCTTCATCATCGTCGTACTGGCGACAATCGGAGTGAACCCTGCCCTCATCGCGGTCATCCTCGGCGTCGACCGGATTCTGGACATGTGCCGGACCACTCTCAACGTGACGGGCGACATCACGGCGGCCACCTATGTTGCGCGGGCGGAAGGGTTCCGGTTCGGCGAAGCCCGGGAGCCGGCGTGAACCGGCCTGCCGAAGTTTGGTTCGCTGAGCAAGACTGGTGGCGCCCTTCGCGGCCTTCAATGATGATTAGAAGGGTGAGGCGTCCGACGACGGAAGGGAAGAGTTCCTTGGAACGGTTCTGTGGATAGACGACGATGATGCTGGTGCCGAAGCTGTGGAGTACCCTGCGGGAGTACGATCGACAGCAGTTTGCCGCCGACCTGACCGCCGGCGTCATCGTGGGCATTGTGGCGTTGCCGCTGGCAATTGCCTTTGCGATTGCGAGCGGGGTCACCCCCGACCGCGGGCTGACGACGGCGATCATCGCCGGCTTCCTCATCTCCGTGCTGGGCGGCTCGAAGGTCCAGATCGGCGGCCCGACGGGGGCCTTCGTGGTGATCGTCTATTCGATCGTCCAGACCCATGGGGTGGACGGCCTCATCATCGCCACGATAATGGCGGGGCTCATTCTGGTGGGGATGGGGCTCGCCGGCTTCGGAGGGGCGGTGAAATTCATCCCCCATCCTGTGGTTGTAGGTTTCACAAGCGGGATCGCGGTAATCATCCTCTCCAGTCAAATCAAGGACCTGCTGGGGCTGGAGATGGGGGAGGTCCCCGCGGAGTTCCTCGAGAAGTGGGCCGCCTACGCCGAGGCGATCGGGACGATAAACCCAGGTGCGGTCGTGGTCGCGGCGCTCGCACTGGCCATCATCATCCTCTGGCCACGCGTCAGTCGGAAGGTCCCCGGGCCTTTCGTCGCATTGATCGTCACGACGCTCGTCGTTCACCTTTTCGGACTCGATGTCGAGACGCTCGGTGACCGGTTCGGTGTGATTTCAGCGCGCCTGTCAGCACCCTCTCTTCCGGCGCTAAGTTGGGATCGTATCCAGGCGCTCATTGGGCCTGCCTTCACGATCGCCCTGCTCGGTGCGATCGAATCCCTTCTCTCCGCTGTCGTCGCAGACGGGATGATCGGCGGCAAACATCGCTCGAACGCGGAGCTGGTGGGGCAGGGGGTCGCCAACATCGTCACCCCGCTCTTCGGGGGAATCCCCGCGACGGGTGCGATCGCCCGGACGGCCACGAATGTCCGCAACGGGGGGAGGACACCCGTCGCGGGCATCGTTCATTCGATCACGCTTCTCCTGATCGCGCTCTTCTTCGGGCGCCTCGCCGGGTACATCCCCTTCGCAACACTCGGAGCGATCCTTCTCGTGGTCTCCTACCACATGAGCGAGTGGCGCACCTTCCGGAGCGAGTTTCGTGCGCCGCGCAGCGATCTGGCGGTGCTGCTCGTGACCTTCGTTCTGACCGTGGTCGTTGACCTGACGGTCGCGATCCAGGTGGGCGTCGTCCTCGCCGCCTTCCTCTTCATGAAGCGGATGGCGGAGGTCACGAATGTCACAGCGATCACGCGCGAGTTCCGAGAGGATGACGAACTGGTCGACGACGCGCCGGTTGACCTCGAAGCGATTCCAGAGGGCGTCGAAGTGTACGAGATCAACGGGCCCTTCTTCTTCGGTGCCGCCGAAACCTTCAAGGGGAAGGTCGGGAGTCTGGCCGCGAAGCCACGAGTCCTCATCATCCGGATGCGACACGTCCCGGTCATCGACTCGACCGGGATGCATGCGCTGAGCGAAGTCATCAGCCGCAGCCGTTCAGATGGCGTGAGGGTCATTCTGACGGGCGTTCATGCGCAGCCGCTGGTGGCGCTCGGCCGCTCCACGCTGCTGGAGGATATCGGCGAGGAGAACGTCATCGGAACGCTGGCAGAGGCATTGGAGATGGTCCGCAACGATGGTGAGCGGGTGCGTTAGCTCGCTCCTCCCTGCACACAGGCGTCGACGAAGAGCGCGGCATCCGCTGAATCCGGCGCCATGTGCGGGCCGGTTGTCTGCGAGCCATAGACGGCGCTCACCATCCTGGCAGCGACGAAGAGCCCGAGGAATTCCTCGTCCGGTTCGCGTTCCGCGTGGACGCCGCTCGGTGGAGGGGGTGTCACCTGCGCGACGAAGACGAAAGGTTCGCCATCGACGCCGAAGGAGAGCCGCTCTTCGCTGGCGATGGAGCTGAACCCCGGGACGTCAACGGTAAGGATGTGCGGCGACCGACCACAGGCGATGCGAAGCACTTCATCCTCCGCTCCCCGCAGTGAGAGGGCTGCTCCGGCATTGCTGACCGAGAAGGTCCAGGTGGTGTCGGTCTCCGGAGCTCGCGATGTATCGATGTCGTCGGGCACTGCCGACTGTTCAAGATCGATGGTGGAATCGGCGGTCTCGGAGATGGCACCCGTCTCGCCGGATGACCCTGCGCCGCACGCGCCGAAGAAGAGGGGAAGAAGGGCTGCAACGAGCGCCGTGTGTCGCAGCGAGATGGCGAATTCGTCCCGCGGTGCGGTAATCCGGCGGCGCGGGCGGGGGCGACCCGATCCATGGTGGAGCATTTCTCTCGATCCTGTCTGGTTTGTCACGGATGCTGCCTCAGCCGATGTGATTCACCTGCGTCATCCCGGGATCTGCACCACCCGGGCCGGTCTCACGGCGCCGCGGCGCTGATGCGAAGATCGTCTTCTCTTTCTAGATTTTACCGTCCGTCCGGCCGCGTGACCGCATCCAGGGATCGAACACGTTGATCGCTCTCCGAACGTTGACCGCCGACCGATATGTGCAGCCTCTCCGCGAGGGCGGGTCGATGCCGGCCGTGGTCGATACAGAGGATGGCCTCTTCGTCGTGAAGTTCCGCGGTGCAGGTCAGGGTCCCAAGGCGCTCATCGCCGAAATCATCTGCGCGGGCGTTGCGAGTGCTCTGGGGCTCGCCGTCCCGGAGGTCGTCCTCGTCTCGATCCCCGACTCCTTCGGCCGCAGCGAGCCCGATCCCGAGATTCAGGATATTCTGCGGAAGAGCCACGGCACGAATGTCGGCCTTCGATATCTGGACGGCGCCTTCAACTTCGCGCTAGCGGCGGCGGGCGACCTTATCGATCCGGCGTGGGCGGCAAGGGTCGTCTGGATGGATGCCTTCCTCACGAACCCTGACCGGACGCACCGCAACACCAACATCCTCATCTGGGAGCAGCGACCGTGGCTGATCGACCATGGCGCCGCGATCTACGCGCAGCACGATTGGCCTCGCGTCGATGAGGTGCGCACCCGCGGGCCCTTCCCGCTGATTCGCGATCACGTCCTGCTCAGCGTTGCCGGTGACCTGCGGGAAGCAGACGACGCTGCGCTTGGCCTTCTGGACGAGTCGGTAATCCGGCGGGTGATAGACACAGTTCCGGATGAGCTGCTGACTATCGATCCGCTTTCGACGGAATTCCCCTCTGCGGATGACGCGCGCAGCCGTTATACAGCCTACCTCTCGACCCGGCTGAAGGCACCGCGCGCCTTCCTGGAGTCGGCGATCGCCGCGCAGGACGATCTGCGCGACTCGGACGGCAAGCGCGTCTCCTCCCGGCGATGAGCGGAGTGGCGGCTGTCTATCACTTTGCTCTCCTGCGGCTCGTTCCGCACGTGCATCTGGGGGCATTCTCGAACGTCGGGGTGATCCTTCACGCGCGAACTTCCGAGTTCATCGGGATGCGGGTTCTTGCGGATCGAGAACAGCTGGCGCGGGCGGGCGATGGCGTCGACATCAAACTGCTGATGCGTTATCTGCAGTGCCTCCAGGAGATCAGCGTCGGCGATCCTGCCGGCGGTCCCTTGGCGCTTCTTCCTCCCTCCGAGCGGTTTCACTGGCTGACTGCGCCCAGGTCCGACGTTCTGCAGGCGTCGCCGATCCATGAGGGTGTCTGCACCGACCCCGCGGCCACTCTCGAGAGGATCTTCCGGGAGACGATTCGTTCGACCTGAGATAAGACCCTTCGTCTGCCGGCGAAGGCGGGAGCCAGGCAATTCGACCGGCGCGGGCGAAAACTTTCCAGCCCTGACGCATTCCGGGCGGGCTTGCAGCCGCCACCCCATCCTGTTCTGAACTCTCCGGGGATGGCCCAGCCGGACCAGCGTACTCAAAGCCGACGGCCGGCGCCCCACCTACCGCATCTCCTCCAGCAGTTCCGCGATCGAGTCTGCGCTGACGAGCGCGCTCCCTGTAAGAAGCAGATCCGCGCGTCGAATGGTCGCAGACCTCTCGGACCCCGAGAGCGGAGTCGACGATACTTCCGCGGCGGGAACCTGCGTGACCGTCAACTGTGACCCATCCGGCAGCGCGTACACAGAGCGGGCGACGCGGGACGCGGTATTCGACGGCACCTCGATGCGGAGCAGCGAGAGCGTCGGGTGGATGGCGAGTGTGGTGCCGACGTGATCTTCCGCCACTTCACGGCTGACGATCGTCCAGACGATCCCCGGCTGAGCCAGGGCCGCAATCCTGGCGGGCGCGTCAGCCGCCGGAAGGGGCGGCGCCGGTGCCGCAGGTGGTGCCGCTCCAGCCGCTGCCTGAACGATTGCCCCCTCCGGCATGTCGGCCTCGGCGTTCCGGCCCGCGAGGGTCCGCACGGTGGTCGTCCCGGCATCAGCGATGTTGAATCCCTGGGCCGAAGTAGCAGAACGGGCCGATTCCGACTGGACGGCCCCCGACTGGGTAGCTCGGCTCTGGTCGCTGTATCCGACCGCGACCACCTCATCCAGGCTCAGCGGACCGGCTTCCTCGAGCTTGAGCGCGGGCTCGTCTGCACCAGCGACAGCAGCGGCGGCCCCGGATGGAGTCTGCCTCGCCGCGCCAGTCGGTGCCGCGGGTGCGGGAGCAGGTGTCAGCGGGGAATCAGCGGCCGTTGCGCCGCCCTCTGGTGCAGCGGGAGGCGGCTCGCCGGTCGCCATCACGGCTGCCTGTCCGACAGCGGACTCCGTCATGGCTTGCTGCACCGCGGGATCCCCCACGGCAAGCGACTCCATCGGCGCCGGGGTTACCATCTCGAGGGCGACCTGGTCACGATCGATCATGGTGCTCGCGACCCAGCCCAGGCCGAGTGCCGCCATGACACTCGCCGCCCAGGCGTAGGGGACGAAGGCGGCGCGCGTCCGGCGCGCTCTGGAAGCCCCTCGTGTCGCAGCCCCGGCATCCGAAATGGGAAGGTGCCTGTCACCCGGTTGCCGGCCACGACCTGCCCGCTCGGCAAGCTCCTCGAAAGATGGCCGCGTGGCAGCCCGCGGAACCCCCCTCCCCAGGATCGACGAGGCCCGCTCACGGAGCGCCCTCTCCTCGGCGAGCCTCGCCGCACATTCAGCACAGCGCGCCAGGTGCGACCCGATCTGCGTGTACTCCGCCTGGGTCATTCCCGAGCGCCCGAAGTCGAGCCACGCGTTCAGTCGTTCTTCATCCACGTGCAGCATTGACCCCCTCCTGCGCATCGTACGATTCCACCAGCCGCTTTCTCGCCCGGGACAGCGTCGTGCCTATGGCACCAACGGACAGTCCGCTCTGCGCGGCAATCTCCTGATAGTCGAGCCCGGCGTCCCAGAGCAGAAGAACCTCACGATCACGCTCGCCGAGTGCCTCGAGGGCGCGCTTCAGGCGCTCCGCCTGCTCCTGGCCTTCGAGATCCTCTTCGGGCGTGGGCGGCCGAGGCGCGGCGATCTCGGCGTCTGATTGCAGCAGGGTAAGATGTCGCTTTCTGCGCACCACCGTCCGCGCTTCATCCTTCGCCAGATTGGTCGCCACCCGATAAAGCCACGCACGCGGGTTCTCCGGTTCGTGATTCATCGCCCGTATGAAGGTTTCCTGGGCAAGGTCATTCGCGCGCTCCTCGTCCCACACCTTCCGGTGCAGGAAGCGAACGAGTTCGTCATATGTCGCCCGATAGATCTCAGCCCAATCGACGCTCAACCGATTTCCACTGTCGGTGTGTAAGCCTTCTCACGGTATATGACGATCCAGTCTCAAACAGTTGCACACCACGCATATTCGAAAATCGAAGCTGCACGCCCGTGTGTGCAACATCCCGATTCTTCGGCGTCATCATGGTATCGAGCGCGGACATCCGGTTCCAGCGCGAACATCCAAGCCGGAGGCACCGAAGATGAGACGCATTCTTTTCACCACCACGCTGCTGCTGGTCACTGCGGCCGCGGCCCTCGGTGGGAGCGTGATCCGGGAAGACGTATCGGCGAACGAGATTTCCATCGCAGGAAGGGTAATCGATGATGCGACTGGAAGTCCGGTTGAAGGTGCCGCGGTGTCTGTCGTCGGAACGTCGTTCAGCATGACCACCCGCGCGAATGGAGCCTATGAGCTGACCCTTCCTGCGGCGAGCGTGGCCGGAAGCAGCGTCACCCTTGGTGTTCGGGCGCCTGGCTATTCTGCGGCTGAGGCGGAGGTATCGGTTGCAGGAGGCGTCGCCTTCCACGATTTCCGGCTCGTTGCCGCGCCGCTCGCACTCGAGGAGCTGGTCGCTGTCGGCTACAGCACACAGCTCCGTGAAGTCATCAGCGTAAAGGTGGAGAGTGCAGCCGACGCCACCCGTGCTCCATCTCCGCCGACGGCGGCGGTCGCGGTCTCCCTGGTGGGCTCGGGCTACGCTGGCGGCTTTGGGGCGGTGGCCGCGCAGACAAGGATGGGCGGCGGCTGGAACACCGAGTCCTATGCTCATATCCAGGAGAATGGATTCCTCGCCGCCGCAGACAACCCGCTCTCGACCTTCTCGATCGACGTCGACCGCGCGTCGTACAGCAACATTCGGCGCTTCCTCCTGGAGGGCCAGCTTCCGCCTAAGGATGCGGTTCGCACGGAGGAGATGATCAATTACTTCCCCTACGAATACACCCGGCCGCGTGGCGAACATCCGTTCAGTGTCGGGATCGAGGTGGGCCCGGCCCCCTGGAGGTCGGGTCACCTTCTCATGCGCGTCGGCCTTGCCAGCCAGCCGATCGAGACGACGGATCTTCCACCGAGCAACCTCGTCTTCCTCATCGATGTGTCCGGCTCGATGCAATCGCCCGACAAGCTGCCGCTGGTGAAGAGCTCGCTGCGGATGCTGGTGAATGAGCTCCGTCCGCAGGACAGGGTGGCCATCGTCGTCTACGCCGGCGCTGCGGGTGTCGTTCTTCCCTCGACGCCCGGAAGCCAGAAGGCGCGCATCCTCGGCGCGATCGAAGGGCTGGAGGCCGGTGGCTCGACCGCGGGCGGCGAGGGGCTTCGGCTCGCCTACCGCATTGCGGCCGAAGGTCACATTGCCGGCGGGAACAACCGCGTGATCCTCGCCTCGGACGGCGACTTCAACGTCGGCGTTTCCAGCGATGCCGAGATGATCCGTCTCGTCGAGGAGCGGCGGGGGCAGGGAACCTTCCTCACCGTCCTCGGCTTCGGGAGGGGGAACCTCAAGGACAGCAAGATGGAGCAGATGGCCGACCATGGGAATGGCAACTACGCCTACATCGACTCTCTCCTCGAGGCGCGGAAGGTTCTGGTCACCGAGATGGGCGGCACGCTCCTGACCGTCGCGAATGACGTCAAATTGCAGATCGAGTTCAACCCGGACCGTGTCCGCGCGTATCGCCTGATCGGCTATGAAAATCGACTCCTCGCGGCAGAAGACTTCAACGACGATACAAAGGATGCGGGCGAGCTCGGCGCCGGCCACACCGTCACCGCGCTCTACGAGATCATTCCGGTCGGGGTCGAAACCGATGTGGAGATCCGCGGTACCGATCCGCTCCGGTACCAGACGCCACCGGCTCGCTCGACCACGTCGCTCGGCGCTGAGCTCGGCTACGTGAAGGTGAGATACAAGAAGCCGGGATCGGAGACGAGCGTGCTTCTTGAGCAGCCCGTCCCGGCCCGAAGCGGCTCGGCCAGCGCGGACTTCAACTTTGCCTCCGCTGTCGCCGGGTTTGGGATGTTGCTGCGGGAATCGGAGTTCCGCGGGAATCTGACCCCCGCGCAGGTCATCGAGCTCGCGAGAGCGGGCCGTGGCGCCGACGCGGATGGGCATCGCGCCGAGTTCGTGCGGCTGGTGGAGATCTACCGCGGGCTGGTTCGCAACGATTGAGTAATGAGGAGCAGCCTGGCGCCGTTTACTTCGCCGGGGCCGGGCTGCGTCGAACCACCTCGGGAGGTGTCCGCGGCAGGGTACCTTCCTCGTGCATGGCAATCGTCCCGGGGAGCCGACGCTGACGCGACGGGGCCCTGACTTACAGCGTGTAAGTCAGGGCCCCTGCCTGTCTTCAAAGCTGGTCGGTCGCCGGTCCGATCGGCCGCCGTTCACCGGCTCTCGAGAAGGGCCGGGTAAGCGGCCGTCGCCTTCCCTTGCCGAATCCGAACCTGCCTCAGCCTTCTAGTCGATCTCGCGGAGCGGTATATCCAGGATATCATCATGCAGCGGGATTCTCTGGACTTCCCCCTCCCGAACCCGCAGCTGCGCACTGTAGCTGTACGGATCGGCAGCCCCAGGATTGACCACATAGCCGAGGTCCTCGAGGGACCGGATAGTGACAATGCTCAGAGGATTCGATCCCGAATTCACATAACCGGTCATCAGTTCGTTCCGCAATACACTCTCACGCCAGTGGCTGTTGATCGTCCCCTGCTCCCCGTCATTGTCGACCGGCACCTTCCGACCCGCGGTGTAGCTCATACCGCCCACGGAATTGAAAGCCGCAATCGCACCGGCACCGGAGAAGTAGGTGTCCCGCTGGACGTTGGAGGTGGATGGGTCTACAACCAGCGACTTGAAGTCCCAGAACGTACCCACCCCCAGCACGTGAGCCATCTCGTGGAGGATTACCGCCTCGAGCACATTGGAGCCCTGCAGCCGATCAAAATCAGCCCGATCAAACTCCATCAGGCCGATCACGGGAAGCCCCTCATTTGCGCGAATTCGGCAGGGTCCTGCCTGACCCAGGATATTGCCGGGCCCGTCGATGTCCCGGACCGAGACAAAGATGAGAACGTCATCGATGTTCATCCGCAGATGGAGCGGATCGAGGCAGGGGGTCACGACATTGGCGCTGACGTCCGGCAGATCGCCCACGATCACGGTTCCCCAGCGCACCGCCGCACGCTCGAAGATCAGCCGCTGTGCGGGAGATATCTCCGTGGTGAAGCAAAGGTCGACGTCGAACCCGCCACCTGTCCCGCCGCCGCAGCCATACGCCTCGAAGACCAGAGCCGAATTCTCGAGCGTGGGAGTCAGCACCTGCGCGGCGAGCCGGTTGCGAGCGACATCGGGTCCGAGTCTCCACGATTCAACGCTCGCCACGCCCTCCGAATCGGTCGTTGTATTGATGGTTCCTGCCACTCCTCCACCTTCCGTGACCGTGAAGCGAACAGGCAGCCCGGCCACCGGATTATTGTCGATGTCGCGGACGGTGATGGAAGGAGCAACCGGCGTCAGGCTCAGGGCTGCTGCCGCCTGCCTGGAAGGCCCATTCATCGTCGCCCGGAGGATCGCTGCGCCGGTGGCATTGAATTCCATGGACATTCCGCTGGCCGGCAGGGAAGCGCGGAGGGTGTTCGGACCTGGCACGGGGCCCATCCTCCAGCCGCCGACCGCTGCCACTCCTGCGCTGCTCGTCCTCGTCGTGGGGCCGGTGATCTGACCTCCGCCGGCGGTGACTTCGAAGGCCACTTCTACAGAGGGGATCGGGTTGCCGAACCGGTCCTCAACGAGCACAGCCGGGGCAATCGGGAGCTGTGCATCCACCTCGACGGTCTGTCCGTTGCCTCGGGCAGCGGAGAGACGCGCGGGCGGGCCTGGCGTCGCCACAGCCGTGAAAGCTACCCTCCCGATGCTCCCGATGGGGGGGCGCTCCGCCGTGACAGTCACCTGATGCCCCGTCGATGTAGAGGGTCCGAGGGTCCATCCGACGGAAGCAACCCCCTCGGAACTCGTCTGGACACTCTCCTCGGTGATGCTTCCCTGACCCTGCGTTACGGCGAAATTGACCCGAACCCCCGGCACGCCGGCGCCCAGGCGGTCGCGTACAGCAACCCGGATGGGTGCCGGCAGCGCGGATCCGGCAACGCTCTGCTGGTCGATTCCATCCAGCCGGAAGAGGCCTGTGGGACTCTGGCTCACCACCGCAGTCGCTTCACCCGACGCCCCTCCCTCGGCGCTTGCCAGCACACGCGCGGTGCCGTTCGCCACCGACGTGACGACAGCGCTGTCGAGGCCCATTCCCGTGACCCTTACCGCGTCGCCCTCGACCGACCAGGTCAGAGGTACGTTCCGCATCGGGTTCCCGCGCTGGTCCAACACACTACCGACGATCGTATCGATGGCGCCGACAGCGTTGAAGGTGAGCCTCAGAGGTGCAAGCGCGATCTCTGTCGGCACTGCCGGCTCCGTGGAGTCGCAGCCCCAGCTCGTCGCGAGGACAAGGGCAAAGCCGAGGGCTCGTCTCATGCGTAGCGCCATGACGGGGAAGATTCCAGTTGGGGATGCAGGGCAGGGAAGGCCGGCGACAACCGGCCGATTTAAGGCACACACTCACGCGACGACGGCTCGATGCTCTGCGTGCCGACCGACCTGTATGGGGGAGCGTGAAAGTTCAGCGTGTGAAACACTGCGTCTGATCCTGATGGCGTGAGATCGTCCACTCCGGGCGAGCGCCACGGCCAGGGCCGTGTTAACGTGTGATGATGCCGTGTGAACG
Source organism: uncultured Gemmatimonas sp. (assembly GCA_964424945.1). Lineage (GTDB taxonomy): Bacteria > Gemmatimonadota > Gemmatimonadetes > Longimicrobiales > Longimicrobiaceae > WHSP01. The sequence goes on along the minus strand of CAYRLB010000007.1, from coordinate 10,470 downwards.
GTCCCGGAAGGAACGCGCAGGAACAAACTGGCGCGTGGCAGCGGGTAGGCCGCGCAAACTGCCATCTGTCGAAGGAGCATACCGTGAAGGCGATTCATCCGACCCTCTTTCTCGCCCTTCTGCTCGGCGCCTGCGCGCCCGGCCAGCAGACTGTCTCGACGGCACCGACGCCCGTCTCTCCGCCGGCTTCGCCCGCCCCTGTTCCCGACGCTGCACCAGACAATTGGTGGCTGCTCGATCGCTTCGGCAATGGCGTCTTCGGCACGAGTGCCGAACGAGCCTACCAGGAGCTGATCGGAGACCGTCAGCCGGCCCGCTCCGTCGTTGTCGCGATCATCGATTCGGGTATCGACATTCATCACGAAGATCTGAATGCCAACATCTGGGTCAATGAAGATGAAATCGCCGGAAATGGTATCGATGACGATGGAAACGGCTACGTCGATGATGTCTACGGCTGGAGCTTCATCGGCGGCCCGGGAGGCGATGTGCATCACGATACCTACGAGGTCGCCCGTCTCTACCGTGACTGTCGCGACCGGGGCGCACTCGATACCCCGGTCTGCAGCGCGATCGCCGCGGATTTCGAGAATGAGCGGGCGGAGGCGGCGGAGCTCCTCGACCAGTACCAGAACATCAGTGTTGCCTTCGATCTCTTCGAGACCCTCCTTCGGGCGCAGCTCGGCGTCGACTCGCTGACCCGTGCAGCGGTGGCCGGGCTGCAGACGACCCGCCCCGATCTGAGGCAGGCGCAGCAGGCCTGGCTTCAGCTCACGGACCAGGGCGTCACCGCGAAGATGCTCGCCGATGGCGTCGAATCGCTGTCGGGCCGGGTGGAATATGGCTTGAACCCCGACTACGATTCCCGCGGGCTCGTCGGAGACGACTACAGCAATCCGAACGAGCGGATCTACGGCAGCAACAGTGTCGAAGGGCCGGACCCGAGCCACGGAACCCACGTCGCCGGGATCGTCGGTGCCATCCGCGGAAATGGAATCGGGATCGACGGGCTCGCACCCAATCCGCGAATCATGGTCATCCGCGCTGTTCCTGACGGCGACGAGCGGGACAAGGATGTGGCCAATGCGATCCGCTACGCGGTAGACAATGGCGCGCATATCATCAACATGAGCTTCGGGAAGGGGTATTCTCCGGAGAAGTCCGTCGTCGACGAAGCGGTCCGTTATGCGGACTCCAGAGGCGTTCTGATGGTTCATGCTGCGGGCAACGACGCGACGAATCAGGATGATGAGGCGAGCTTCCCCAACCGCTTCTATGAAGATGGCGGTGAAGCGGCCCTCTGGATCGAGGTGGGTGCGTCGGACTGGGGGGATGCCAACGCGCTCGCGGCACCCTTCACGAACTACAGCCCCAGCCGGGTCGATGTTTTCGCCCCCGGCGTGGAGATTCTATCGACGACCCCTGATAACCAGTACGAGAGAAACCAGGGTACGAGCATGGCGTCACCTGTGGTGGCTGGGGTGGCCGCGCTTATCATGTCCTACTACCCCGAGCTGACCGCCGCTCAGGTGAAGCAGGTCATTCTTGAGACGGCGACCCGCTACGCCGACCAGAATGTGCAGCTTCCTGGAGGAGCGGGTGGGGTACGGCCGTTCGGTCAGCTCTCGCTCACCGGCGGGGTGGTGAACGCTTATGCGGCACTTCAGCGCGCCGCCGAGCTCGCCCGCTGAAGAACGCCTGAAGTTACCGCCGCCGGCCGAGTCGCATGCTGCCCCGGTCGGTGGATCCCGTCGGACCATCGCGCTCTTAGGCTGGCACTCATTCCGCTTCGAGTGAGGGCGGACGCCCTTGGCGGTTCGAATCGTCCACCTCCTCCGGCAGGCTTTCCACAGCAACCTCTATCGCCTCGGTGCTCGCGCGGATGTCCCGCCAGCTGAGTCCGAGGCGCCAGAGGTAGTAGAGGCCGAGTCCGGTCATGACGATGTACGTTCCGCCATGGAACGCGATCGCGAAGGAGACCGCGCTTTCCTCCTCGACTCCCCAGAATGCGAGGGTGTACCGGCTGGCGGCCTCCCAGGGGCCGAAGAAGCCCGGCGTTGAGGGGATGGCGACCGCAAATCCGATCATCGCCTGGAAGAACATCGCGCCGGCAAAGCCCACATCGTCGATGCCGAACGCGCGAAATCCGAGATAGAATCCGAGGCCGAGGAACGCCCACTGGCCCCCTGCGAAGGTCAGGGAGATGATCAGGTGCCGCGGGCTCCGCAGAACCCCCATCCCACGGAGAAACGCTCGCAGGGAATCCGAAAGAGCCCGGCGCCAGCCGGACGGCAGAAACGTGATGGCCCCTCGAGCCAGCCGCACAGAGCGGGTGGGGAAGATCGTCAGCAGGCCCAGCAGAGCGCCGATCGCGCCAGCGATCAACAGGATCGTCCTTGCGGCGCTGCGCGGGTCGAAGCCTTCGAGAGCTCCCGAGTCCGGGAAGCCCGGAAGCGCCATAACGATGAAGATCACGCCCACCTGCACCAGGCCATCCAGGAGACGCTCGAGAACCAGTGTCCCCATGACGATGGGGAGCGGTGTCGCGGTCTGCCTTGCAAGCGCCAGAACTCTCGCGAATTCACCGACCCGGAGAGGAATTATATTATTCGCAGCCAGCCCGATGCTCGTGGCCGACAGCCTCGCGCGGTAGGGGATCGGTTGCGCGGTGACCGGCTCCAGCAGATACCGCCAGCGCCACGCCCGAACATGAATGCCCAGGGTATGATTCAGTATCGCCAGCGACAGCAGGACCGGGTCGGCGGCCTGGATCTGTTCCCGGACGCTCGAGGGGGAGACTCCGCGAAAGGCGACCCAGAGAAAGAACGCACTGGCCGATATCCCCAGCAGCACCGCGCCAGGCTTCTTCAGCTTCGCCATACGCCCGGATTGTGCAAGGTCGTTGCCGCACGGAAGCACATCGCCACGGTCGACGGCAGCCGGACGCTGACGCGCCGCGATCTGTCCCTTATTAGTGAGCCACCTTCAGCCATGACTTTTCGCTGATCCGATGCGATTCCACTTGCTGATCCCCCTCTTCCTGGCGCTTCTGGTCACCCTCGTTCCGGAAGCGGTTCTCGGCCAGAACTCCGCCACCACACGGGAGGTGCGCACGGCTAAGGAAGTCCATCGATTTCCGGCCGTCGAGGCGCGCCAGGGGATCGCGGTCGACCAGACACACATCTATGCGATCGACAATCGTGCGATCGGAAAGTACCCCAAGGATGGCGGGCCGGCGGTCGCGCAGTGGGAAGGCCCTGCCGACGGCCCCATTCAGCATCTGAATGGCGGGATCATTCGGGATGGCCGGCTGTATGCGGCGGCGTCGAACTATCCCGACCTGCCCATGGTCAGCTCGATCGAGGTCTGGGAGGTCGAGACGCTGACCCATGTGGAGTCGATCAGCTTCGGAATCCACAGCGGCTCTGCGACCTGGGTAGACTTCTACAACGGCTCCTGGTGGGTGGCGTTCGCCAATTACGAGAACGACGCGGGTGTGCCGGGTCGAGGGGTGGAGTGGAGCGTGGTGGAGCGTTTTGACACCGACTGGCGCAGGACTGGGGGCTGGGTCTTCCCGACGGAGCTCGTCGAGGCGTTCAGACCCTACAGCAACTCGGGCGGCTTCTGGCGAGCAGGTGAGCTCTGGCTGACCGGGCACGATGCGGCTGAAATTTACGTAACCCGGCTGCCGAAGGCCGGATCGGCGCTCGAGTGGATCGGCACTGTGGAAGCGCCCATCGCCGGCCAGGGCATCGCAGTGGACCCCATCTTCCCGAGAAGGGTGTTCGCCATCGATCGAGCCCGGCGGGAGGTGGTCGTTCTGGAGGTAGATTGACTACGGCAAGGCTTTCAGAAGGATATCAGGCAGCAGGTCGGTGTGCGAACGTCCTGAAGCGTCGGGGGGTGCGGCTCTCTGCGGCTCTACTCCTGCTTCTGCTCGCGGTCGGGTGTACCGAGACGCCGCTCGAAATTCCCGTCCTTCCCCCGGCTCCGACACTGTCGCTGGTCGAGCGCGGCGTCGTGGGAGATCCCCGCAGCGTTGGCGATCCGATCGGCTGGGTCGTCGTTGCCCCCGGCGGCACGATCTACATCGGTCACCCCGTCACCCGGCAGATCGAAGTTGTGGACAGCGGGGGTGCTTCGATGGGCCGCATCGGCGGGCTCGGTCGCGGCGAAGGCGAATTCCAGCAGATGGAGCACGCGGGAACCCTCGGCGACAGCCTCTGGATTTATGACGGGCTTCTCCGCAGGGTCACCGTTTTCACGCCGGAGCTGAGCTTCGCCCGGGCGTTCCGATGGCCGCCACCTGCTGACCCGCAGTCCCTCGAGGTCTACAGAGATGCAACCGTCCGCTACCTGCTCGCGATCACACCTGAGGGCAGGATCGTGTCCTCCGTTTACCGCGCGCGGGGATGGTCACTTCCGGACTCGATCTCCGAGTTCGTCGTCGTGAATGAAGGCTCCGCTCGCACAACCATCACGGATCATCCGGTCCCTCCGGCGATCCCCTTCGGATCCGGGTTCGAGTTGCGGGACGCACGGCTCTTCCCTGTCGATCCGATATTCGTCCCGTCGAGCGACGGCACTTCATTCGTCTTCATAGATCCGCATCTCGAAGGTACGGACGCAGGTACATTTACAGTCACCCGCTTCGACGCCGCCGGAGATACGCTATTCAGCCGCAAGCACCTCTTTTATCCGGTGGAGATCCCGCAGGCGGTCAGGGATGGGGCGGTGCAGCAGCAGCTCGAGATCCTACAGCGACGGGAGGCGTCGACGCCGGGAATCGTCGATGCGTTCCGGAAAAATCTGTACATCCCTCCCGTCTATCCGCCCGTACTTGCTGCGCTTCCCGGCCGGGATGGCTCCACATGGATCCGGATGCACCCGCTGGTTGAGGGGAATACCGAATACTACGTGCTCGATAGCGAGGGTGGTCTGGCGGGCCGGCTGTCGGTGCCGGGATCGCTGGAGATCGTAGCGGCAGACGCAGATCGGGTCTGGGCGCTGAAACACGACTCGAACGGCACCTATCGCCTCTTCGTCTATGACGTTGCGGAAAGCTCCCTTCCCGCTGCCCAGAACGACTGACCGCGGAGAGTAGGAAGGCTACCGGCGGCGGGCGAACCACCGGTCGATCTGCCCGGCGATTCTGACGATCCGGTACAGAATCGGATGGCGGCGCGTCGGGGCAAGGATAAGTTCCGCGAGAACCGCCGCCTGCTGATCGAGGGTGCGGCGAAGAAGCGCTTCTTCCTCCGTCGTCCGTGCGCCGGCCAGTGCGACGGCAAAGGACCAGGCATGCTCCCGCGCCTTCGGGATGCTGAACTTCGTCGCTTCGTCGTCGAAACGTCCGGCGATCCAGTCGAGGCGCTCCAGCAGAGGGGAGTGTTTTCGACTCACCTCACGCTTGAGGTCCACGGTGGCCCGCTCGAGGACTTCGTTGACCTTCGTGTGATCCGCATATCGACGCGGCCTGTCAGGATCGATCCCGATTGCGCCGAGCGCGAGCGCGAGGTCATGGTTGATGTGGGCGTTGATCCCCAGTATGAGGTGCTGGAGAACGAGCCCCTCACCATTACGCGCAGCATCGAAAGCTATCCGCCACGATTTCGGTATCGCTTCCGTATCTCCCGCCTCGCACGCCAGCAGCGCAGCCCGATAGAGGTTCGCGAAGCAGATGAGATACCTGCCGGTCCACTCCGGGTCGTCGAAGGTGTCACCCTCGAGAGCAGCGGCTATCGCTCGGGTGATCTCCAGATACGCCGTGACGAACACCCCGCGGCGATCTCTTCGCCCGAGGCAGTCCATCTCAACCGCTTCCAGGCAGGCGGCAACATCTGCGACTGTGAGAAACTCGGCAGTAAGCCGGCCCTGAAGTGTCTGGGGCTGCGTCATGGGTGGGGCGCGGTCACGCTGTGGGATGCGGAAGATCCAGACTGGCGGTGGTGCGCTGCCTCAGAGGGGCCTGATTAGCCCTGATGTGGCAGCAACCGCCTCACCCCGCCGCTTGACGTTCAGCTTCGCCAGAATGCTGTGCACATGATTCTTGACCGTCGCCAACCGGATCGATAGCTGCCGCGCAATCTGCTTGTTGGAAAGCCCGATGTTAAGCAGAGCGAGCACCTCCTGTTCCCGGGCCGTGAGGGTCGACACGGGAGACGGGCGGCCGGCGCCCGATACCGCGCGGGCCCGGGCTTCGGCCGGAATGGACGGGCTGCGCACTTCGCCCCGTGCGGCCTGAACGACCGTCGAGATGAGCTCATCCACCCCGGCCTCAGGCGCCACATACCCCGAAATACCCGCTTCCGCCGCAACGAGCATCGCGTCGTCCGAGGCGGGCGGCATACCCAGCGCCAGTATTCGCGCTTCGCTTGAATGCCGCCTGATCCGCCGCACCTCATCCAGGCGGTCGACAGTCTTGGCATCGACGAGGAGCACCGCGTTGCGTGAACCCTCCATCAGGCGCAATGCTTCCGTCGCATCCGCGCAGGTGCCTACCTCTACTCCCACCTCCCGATGCGAAACGTTCAGCGCGACGCCTTCGCGGTACAGACGAATATCACTGAGAATGATGAGTTTTACAGGCATGGCGATATCGGGCCGGCGACCCATGGCGAACCACGTAGGAGCCGCACTTACTGTTAGAAAGTGGCGCGAGTGGAGCGCTATGAATGCTGCACGATGGGTTCCGGCGGTCGTTCCGGAAAGGGGCATGAAAGATGACCTCTATCAGGCAAACGTGGAACTGCCGCACCGATAATGTTTTAGCACACTCTCAGGAAACGGTTGGCGTCCCGATGAGCCGCTCGATGAAGATGGAAACGCCTTCCGGATCGGAATTATTTTCGACCTGCGGAAACATCCCTGCCGATTCCGGAGGCTCACCTTGCCTTCAAATTCTTCGAGAACGATGATCGCCTGTGACCGCGGCTCTGAAGCGATCAAGCACCTTCTCCGAACGAAGCTTCACGATGTGCGGGATGAAACACCCGCAACATTCGCCCGTTGGCTTCACCGGCATCTTCGCGGCTGGGAGCGCGATCGTGTCTATGAGCAGCGAGTCCGGATCCGGGAGATCCGGCGCAGCCACCCCCATCTCCAGACGATGGAGGAGGAGCGCCGGGCAGCTCGAGCGGATTTCGAGGCGGCACCGGAATATCAGCAGCACGAGAAGCTGCGTCGCCAGCTGTCCGGCTTCGAGAATGCCGTCGCAGGTCTCCTCCACGCGTACAACCGCGCAGAAGAAGAGAACGAGCGGTCCCGCCTCCTCGAGAAGCTGTCCATCTACGAGCTTTCGGTGGCCGACCTGGGAGCCGAAATCGAATCGATCCGGATGGAGAGCGTCGCCTGGCAGCGGCTTCAGAAAATCGTCACCCGTCTTGCGGATGCACGCGCAGAGTCGAATTTCGATCGGGAGATCCTCGAGCTTGCAGAGCTGCAGCGCAACCATGGTCGGTCCGGCGGAAAGTCCGGCTCGGCCTTCGAGTCATTGGCCGCGGATGCCGTCGCCAGCTTTGTTCTTCCTGAGCTGGGGGCGGACGACGGGCGTTCCGAGCCGCTCGTTCTCCGCCGGGTGCGGCTCGGGTCCTCGCGCGCGGAATTCGATCAGCTGGTCGTACGGGCCGTTGATGATCCACTGGAGCCGGTCGTCGTGGAGGCGGCAGTAGAAGCCAAGCGAAATCTCAACGATCTGGCGCACGGCTTCAGAAACCGTGTCGAAAACCTGGCGTGGTTCTCCGGCCGAAAGGATCTCTACGATCCGGCACATTATCGCACGTCGAACTTCCCCGACGGGCATTTCGATCGTCCTGCGGTCCATGTCGAGAATGGAAGGCGGCACATCTTCACACCGGCTTCATTCGACCGATTCCTGGGGGCTCAGGGTGAGAAGAGAGCCGAAACGCTGCCGGAGGGTATGTACCTCGTGACACGGCCGGGCCCGCTGTGGGGGTTGGGAAGTGGCGCCATCGCGCGTCTGGCACACAGGGTGGCGTCCGACCTCGCCTTCAACCTCGAAGATCAGGCCTACCTGGCCTCTCTTCTCGAATGGACGCAGCACCTCGCCGGGGATGTAGAATCGCCCGATCTTCTACGGAAGTTCTCGGAGGATGAGCGAAGTGCGCGCCGCCTGCTTCTTCTTTCGGACGACTGACCCGTGAAGCTCGGTTGGGAAGAACCTCTCCCCTTTGGATCAATACGCGCTCGTGCGCGGTATCATCTATCGACAGGTTGTACAAGACCGGTCAGGCAGGATACTATTCAGATCCCCGGAACCATCTTGCCGTACCGACCGCCACCCCGGGCGGTAAGCTGACACGTCCAACCGGAACGCCCAAATGAAGATCCGCTCGCTGATCCGGCCGCTTCAATTCTGTGCATTGCTGATCATCGGCGTCAGTTCTACCGTCACGGCGGCGGCTGCCCAGTCGGCCTGCCTTACCGAGATGGCGCCGGAGGATAGCCGCGTGCTGGTGTTTTCGAAGACTGCCGCCTTCCGGCACGGGTCGATTCCGACGGGGGTGGAAGCTGTCCGCTCCCTCGGTGCTCGTCACGGTTTCGCGGTGGAGCACAGTGAGGATTCGGCGATCTTCGAACCTGCCCGCCTGGCGCAGTTCGGAGCGGTGATCTTCCTGAGCACGACCGGCGATGTGCTGAACGATGCGCAGGAGGAAGCTCTTCAGGGCTTCATCCGGGGCGGAGGCGGCTTCGTCGGGATCCATGCGGCTTCCGACACGGAGCACGACTGGGAATGGTACGGGCAGCTCGTCGGTGCCTACTTCAGCCGCCACCCGCAGGTGCAGTCGGCGAATGTCGTCATCCACGATGCGACGCATCTCTCCACACGCTGCGTGCCGGCCGTCTGGACCCGCGTCGACGAGTGGTACGACTTCAAGGCGCAGCCAGCGGAGAACGTCACGGTTCTGGCCTCTCTCGATGAGACGTCGTACCGCGGCGGGCAGATGGGAACGCATCCGATCGTCTGGTACCACGAGTTCGACGGCGGCCGGTCGTGGTACACGGGGTTAGGCCACACGAATGAGAGCTTTGCGGAACCGGCCTTCCTCGACCACCTTGCCGGTGGGATCCTCTGGGCGCTGAAGAAGCCGTAGCGACTAAAGCCGGGAGATGTTGTCCATACGGACGATGTCTCCCGCAGTCCCGCCGTTCCAGTCTCTGCCGTCTTCCGTTCTTCCGATCGAGCTGCTCTGCAGCATAACGTTCTCCGTGCAACCTTTTCCGATCCGAGACTCATGAAGAGTTCGCCTTCAGCGTGTGGAAGTCACACGACCAGGGTCCTGCTGGCGCTGACCGCTTCCGTACTGCTGCCGGCGTTGCTGGTGGCCCAACCCCAGCCCGCGGGGGACCGTCCGCCCACAGCGGAAATCGACTTCTCGCCGCGCGACCCCGTCCAGCCGCTTTCGGTCGAGGAGGCGCAACAGATGCTCGTTATGCAACCCGGCTTCCGCATCGAGCCGGTCCTCACCGAACCGGTCATCCGGGAACCGACCCAGATTGCCTTTGATGGCAATGGGCGGATGTTCGTTCTGGAAATGCGGTCGTACATGCAGGACGTGGACGGGACGGCCGAGCTCACGCCCATCAGCGTGATCTCCCTCCACGACGATACCGATAATGACGGTGTGTATGACAGGCACACCATCTACGTTGACAGTCTGGTGCTGCCGCGCTTCGTCATGCCCTTCGGGCCGAACAGCATCCTGACGGCGGAGTCGAATCAGGACGAGGTCTGGCTCTACACCGATCGGGACGGGGACGGCATCGCAGATGACCGCGAACTCTTCGCTACCAACTTCGGCCGGACGGCGAACATCGAACACCAGCCCGCGGATATGACGTGGGCGATGGATAACTGGCTCTATACGACCTACAACAACTTCAGGTATCGCTGGACGCCCGATGGCGTGATGCGGGAAGCGACCGGCAACCCTGGTGGCGCCTGGGGCGTTACCCAGGACAACTACGGGAAGACGTACATCCAGGAAGGGCACACCGGTCTCCCTGCCTATACGCAGTTCCCGATTCGCTATGGCGACTTCCAGTGGCAGGACCGCTTCCAGGAAGGTCTCGAAGTCCCGTATCCCCTTACCGGGCTAGCCGACTACCAGCCCGGGGCGACCGCATCCCACCCCGACGGAAAGCTGAACCGGGTGACGGGTTCGTCAGGGAACGATGTCATCCGTGGGCACCGGATGCCCGCGGAGATGCAGGGCGACTACGTCTATGGCGAGCCGGTTGCGCGGATCGTCCGCCGCCTGCGCATGGTCGACATGGAGGGCCTCGACCAGTTCCAGAATGTCTATCAGGACCAGCAGGAGGAGTTCATCCGTTCGATGGATCCCCTCTTCCGACCGGTGCAGGTAGCGACGGCGCCGGACGGCACGCTGTACATTGTCGATATGTATCGCGGCATCATCCAGGAAGGGAACTGGACGCAGCCCGAATCCT
>CAYRLB010000006.1:57994-59450 GCA_964424945.1 uncultured Gemmatimonas sp. | reverse complement strand
CCTGATTTTCATAGCGGACTCGGACCGGTTCGCCGCGATCGGAGGTGATCTCAGCTTCCACCAGACGCCCATCCCGCCAGGTGATATCGACGGTAAAGCCGCCCCGTGCGCGCAAGCCGCTGATCCGGCCATCGGGCCAGGCCGACGGGAGTGCCGGAAGCAGATGGATCTCCCCGACATGGTTCTGCAGGAGCATCTCGATGATGCCGGCCGTCGCGCCGAAGTTGCCATCGATCTGGAAGGGCGGGTGTGCGTCGAAGAGATTGGGGTACACGCCACCGCCATTGTAATTCGTCTTGTCGCTCCCGGTGAGCATCAGGAGGTTCTGCAGCATCAGGTAGGCGTGGTCACCATCATGAAGGCGCGCCCAGAAGTTGATCTTCCACGCCCGCGACCACCCGGTGCCACCATCCCCCCGCATCTCCAGGGATCGGCGCGCAGCCGCGAACAGCTCCGGCGTCTCGAAGGCGTTGATTTCAGAACCGGGGTGCAGCCCCCAGAGATGGGAAACGTGCCGATGCTGCTCCTGCGGGTCGTCCACATCGTCCAGCCACTCCTGGAGCTGGCCGAGTCGACCGATCTGGTTCGGTGCGATCTTCGAGCGCATCGTCACGAGCGTGTCCCGCAACGCTGCATCGACCCCGAGAACTTCGGACGCCTCGATCGTGTTCGTGAAAAGCTCCCGGATGATCTGATGGTCCATTGTCGGGCCCATCACGAGGCCGCGAAGCTCCGGTGAAACGGAGGGGCCGGAGATGAGGAAGCCCGTTCCGGGATCCTCAACGAGATAGTCGATGAAGAAGCGCGATGCCTCCTTCATCAGCGGATAGGCCTCTTCCCGCAGGAAGTCGGCATCTGCACCATATTCGTAGCGCCACCAGAGGTGCTGGCTGAGCCAGGCGCCCCCTGTCGGCCACAAGCCGTAGAAGGGGGCGTCGACGGGCGCGGTCCCCCTCCAGATGTCGGTGTTGTGATGCACCACCCAGCCATCTGCGCCATAATGCTCACGCGCCGTAGCAGCCCCCGTCTCACCGATCTCGGAGATCATCTGAAAGAGCGGCTCACTGAGCTCCGCGAGATTCGCGGGCTCGGCAAGCCAGTAGTTCATCTCCGTATTGATGTTGACGGTATACTTGCTGTCCCATGAAGGCGAATTGCTGTCATTCCAGATGCCCTGCAGATTGGCCGGCTGGCTGCCCGGTCGGCTGGAAGCGATGAGCAGATAGCGACCGAACTGGAAGAAGAGCGAAGCGAGCTGGGGATCATCACCCGACTCGAAGCTGAGAACCCGATCGTCCGTCGGGAGCTCGGGACGCCCCGCACCGAGATCGATCTCAACGCGGCGGAAAAGCTCCTGGTGATCCGCCACATGAAGCTGTCGGAGCTGCTCGAACGAGCGGCCTCGCACATTTCGCATCGTGACATCGTTGCGGCTCGTCGGATCGCCTGAAACGTC
>CAYRLB010000006.1:55108-57894 GCA_964424945.1 uncultured Gemmatimonas sp. | reverse complement strand
AAGCCGGCCCACAGCGTTTCTTCATTGAACTGAATCCGCTCGCGGGCGGTCCCGCCGAAGACCATCGCGCCCATCTTCCCGTTTCCCACGGGCAGCGCCTCCACCCACTGCCGGGCAGGCGTCGGGTACCAGAGCACCAGCTCATCCGTCCCGGCCTGGGCATGCGCCGGGGTTCCGAAAAGGGTCAGCAATGCTGTAGATGCTGCGAAGGAGATCGCCGTGAAGATCTTTCCTGCCCGGGCCTTCGGGGTCCCGTGCTCCCGGCAGGTGGGGCTTTCGTATCCGGGCATTCGTATCCTCCGCCAGAGGTAGGGGTGGGGCGTGACCGACGTGTACAGCGAAGTGCGTGGGATGCAACTGCGGTCGAACAGCTGTTCCAGCCGGGCTTTGCCGCTTATCTGCGCGTGGCAGGCCGTCAGAAAAGCCGGATAAAGCCCACTATGGTCAGCTGAATGTTCCGAATCATAGGCCGGATGCGGTCAGAAGGGCAACGGTGACCGCAAAAGGTTGATACTACGGTTAGTCGGGACTATTGTACCCCTAGACCCGTATCGAACATCCCCCGCATCGTCATCAGGAGGGAAGTGATGGGCCCTTTCAGCAGTCGGACCATGAATCGGAGAGACTTTGCGAAGGCACTGGCTCTAGGAATCGGAACTCTGCCGGCCTGTGCATCGGCCGCGATGGGATCCGGTGGTTCCGCAAACCGGTTGGAGGTAGGACACACAGGGATCACCTGGGGCTTTTCGCCCGATGACGCGCAAGGAGCAATCCGCGACGTCGGTTCGCTCGGGTACCAGGGCTTTGAGTCCTTCGGGAACGTTCTTGAGGCGTGGGAGGAACGTGGGGGGATCGGTCAGCTGCTGGAAGCGGCTTCGCTGCAGCTGCAGGGCGCATACTGCCCCGTCAACCTGACGAACGCGGCGAACCGTGCCGACGAGGTCGCCAAGATCGTTCGCTGGGGCCAGCTCATCCGGAAGTATGGCGGCACGATCGCCGTTGTCGGTCCGAACAACGTGCAGAGGGGGAACTACGACTTCAATGCGAATCGCGCCAACATCGTGGCGGCATTGAATGACATGGGGATGGCACTGATGGACATCGGTGTCGTTGCCGCGCTTCATCCGCACACCGGGACCTCGATCGAGACGGGTGAGGAGTCGCGTGCGACAATGGAGAGCGTCGACACCCGGTACGTGAAGTTCGGGCCGGATGTCGGCCAGCTGCAGAAGGCCGGTTCGGACCCGGTTCCGCTTGTGAGGGACTTCGCGTCCGTCATCCATCACGTCCATATGAAGGACTATGATGGAGGGCCGGAGTATCTCGGCTATGCACCGCTCGGTATGGGAGAGGTGCGCGTCGCTGAGATCGCACAGATCCTGGAGGGCTCGGGCGTCGACGTCATGATCATGGTGGAGCTCGACCCGAACAATGGGAACCGTCCGATGCCGATGACGCCGCTGGAGACTGCGCGCGTCAGCAAGGAATACCTGCAATCGATCGGGTACCGCTTCTCCTGACCGAGGAAAGACTGCACATTCTGCAGATGAGCCCCCGGCGTCTTCGCGGCGCCGGGGGCTCATTCGTTTATTTCCGTCTGTGCTTGTTTCCTGATCCCGAAACGCTCTGCCCCGCAGGAATTCGGCTACCCTTCCTGCACCTTACTGCGCCGCAGCCAGGCGAGATGTCCTCCCGGCGGCAGACCGTAGCCCTTTCGTCCGATGACGTTCAGGGTTGCGGTGTCAGCCATTCCTGCCAGCGAGTCGAGCGCGCCTCGATCATCCGGTCGATCGTGGAGAGCGCGATGCCGAACTCCTCATTGAGCATCGTCCGGTTGGCCGGCAACCAGTCGTACATCCCCTGATACTGGGCGGGCGTCATGTTCGGATAGGACTCCTGCAGCGTGAATACGCCCTCCCGAATCTGGCTGTGCCGGTAGAGATCGGTCATCCGCGTGACCTCTGAGTAGAGGAGAACGCGTTCCGCCAGATGCGGCGGGATGAAAACCACGCCTTTGGTTGTCGCAAGGACGACGTCGCCGGGAAGGACCGTGGCAGCGCCGATTCTCGTCACGCCGTTGACGCTGATGAGGGTCATCTGCTCGACAAAGGATGGGTGCCAATCCTTCACCCAGGCGTTGTACCCTTCGATCTGACTCTGCCCGTCATGATCCCGCGCCGAACCGTAGACCACGATCCCATTGTTGGAGTTCGTGTGGATCGCACGGGCGAAGTTGTCTCCAACGACCGGGCCGCCGACCACCTTGCCGAAGCCGTCCGCAACATAGACATCGCCCGGTTGAAGCATCGCGACGGGCCACTGGTCCATGCTGGCCGGCCGACCTTCTGCCCTGCCCCGCGCAGCCATGCGTGCCTGCAGCTCCGGGAGGGCCGGGACATAGGCGACGGTCAGCGCCCGACCCGTCATCACCTGATCGGGATGGATGACGTCCCAATCGCCCTCCACCTTGTGGTTATACCCGCCAGCGCCCTGCTCCCGGATCGCTGCCCAGGCCTCCTCGAGCGAAACGTAGCGCATCCGCTCCAGGACCTCGTCCGAGACACGCGGCCGGCCGTCGGGGAAGCGCTCTCCCGTCCACTCTGCAGTGAGGAAGATCACCTCCTCCGGGGGAACGATCTGCGCCTGGAGACCGGCTGTCGAAGAAAAGAGGCTGGCGCCGACGGCAAGGCCGGGCAGACACCGCAGAAAAGGTCTCATGGTATGGAGAGATCGGGGCGATCGGGGGGATGCCGCGCACAGGGTTTCGGCGGGCCTCGAGAGGTATG
>CAYRLB010000006.1:38603-55008 GCA_964424945.1 uncultured Gemmatimonas sp. | reverse complement strand
AGATACGCCTGCTGCCGCGTCCGCCACATTCCCGGCCGCCACCCCCAGAAGGTGACCCCGATAACCGACGGATGCTCCCAGAGAACAGGGAAGACGCGCTGGTACTCTGCAAGCTGCGCCTCGTCGGTCGGCCCATCGATTTCGAACTCCGTAATCATCAGCGGCAGGCCCGCGGATGCCAGTCGATCGAGGTTTCGCTTCGTGATCTCGGCGTCGACCGTCGTGGAGAAGGCATGGCCCTGAACCGCCACGACATCGATGAGATCTTCCTCCTGAAGCAGCTTCACGATGGAGAGGTAGCGTTCGGTGGACTCCTCGGAATTCGTCACATTATACTCATTCATGACGAGCTTCGAGTCCGGGAAGTGTTCGCGCGCCATACGGAAGGCGGTGAGTATCCAATCCCAGCCAGTCGCTCCCGCCCCGCCGAGCGCTTCGTAGTAGTTTCCGCTCTCCGTATCGTTCTCGTTTCGGTCCCGGGGCGGATCATTCATCGGCTCGTTCACCACCTCGACATAGTCCAGCGACGGGTAGCGCTCGGCGATCTGCGCGTAACGTTCCGTGAGCTCCTCGAGCTGCTCCTCAGGCGGAAGCTCGCGGACCCAGGCAGGCTGTTGATTTCCCCAGACGAGCGTATGGAAGCGGAAGGGGAACCCATTGTCCTTCGCCAGGGCGTAGGCCTCGTCGAGCGGGCCCCAGTTCAGCTGGTCGCGGACGGGCTCAAGAGGCGCCCATTTCCCGGCGTTTTCCGGCGTCACCTGGTCCCAGTGGTCGGTGAAGCCCTCGAGTTGCGGCCGAGACCAGACGTTCCCGAGAAATTTCGTGGCCGGATCAGCCTGGTAGGGCGTCTGGGCTGCGGCATCGGGGCTAGACGCAGCCCAGGTGAGAAGGAGCGCTGGAGCGACGATGAGCGCCCGGGCTCTCCCCTGACGCAGGTGCCGGTTCGAGGTTGTTCCTACGGTCGATTGGGTCATCGGGAAACTCCGGTAAGGGTGACCGAGCGGGAGCGATGCTGCCGAAGAGGCGAACGGGCGGAGAGATCTCCCCGGTGCTGGATCGTTACTCCTGTCTGACCGAGTGGCAGGAGACGCGCCGGAGGATTCCCAAGCAGATTAGCGCCGCGTGGATTCCGCGGCAACGAAGACGGGGTTGTCGGAGTTGCGTCGCACCTTCCCATGCCTCGATTGTATGGCTGACACGAGCCACGAGATTCAGATCAGGCGTAACCTTCAGGAACACAACGCTCCACCGGAAATGTCACTAAATCACCAGGCCGACTTCGACGCGGCGGAACCGATCCTCTCCGTCCTGCGGTCCCGTCGCAGCATCTTCAACTTCCAGCAGCGCCGGGTTCCGGAAGAGCTGCTCACAGCCGCGCTCGACCTCGGTCGGTTCGCTCCGAACCATAAGTTGACGGAGCCCTGGCGGTTCATCGTGCCGGGTGAGCTGACGCGGAAGCGCATCGAAACGGAGTGGGCCGACTTCGCGGCGTCCCGCCTTCCCGCGGATGTGACCCCTGAGCGGCGTGAGGAGGCGCGCCGCACATCGCTCGGGAAGATCGGCAGCAAGCCGGCCCTGGTTATCGTTACGCAGCTTCTCGATCCGGACCCATTCCGGTGCGAGGAGGACTTTGCGGCGGTGGCTGCCGCAATTCAGAATATCCAGCTTGCGGCGTGGGCCCTCGGTCTTGGCTGCCAGTGGAGCACCTCTCCTGCGACCGTAGCTCCCGGCGTCCTTGCGGCTGCGGAAGTTCCTTCTTCGGAAAGGGTAGTCGGATTTCTTTTTCTTGGATTTCCGGCGGTGGTTCCAGATGCTGTCCGGAAGCCGCTCGACGCAGTCCTGCGCCGGCTCCCGTGACACGCTGCTCCTGAAATCGCCGGATCTTCTTCTACTCACTTCCCCAGGCGGCGGCGGAGCCCGGAATCGCGACAGTCGCCTTGCTGCGGGCGGACGCGAAAGTCGCCTTCCTGCGGGCGGAGTTGGGCCGCGCATCCGGACGGATAGAACTACCCAGGCGATGCGGAGTGGATTCATATCGATTGACTCGCAAACTCTGCGGGCTAAATTGCGGCCCGTCGGAGCATTTTTGTCGATGTGAATTTTCTCAGGAGAATTTTATGAAAGCCAGACGCGTTGGATTCCTCACCATTGCGGCGATCGCGGCGTACGCGCCGATCGCTGCGGCACAGGCTTGCGTTGGGTTCCCGACGCTCGACCGCCAATTCTCGTTCGGCGGATCGCTCGGCTTCCCCGACGGCGGCAAGCACTATGGCGTAGAGGTTTCGTACAACCTGCCCGGGCCGGGATCGGTCTATGGCGGTATGAACATCTTCTCGCCTGATGGCGATGGGGACTCGCAGGACTCGTTCTTCGGTGGTGCCGCGTTCGACCTGGCGAGTGTTCCGCTGGGCGCGGGTGGCACTGTGCTTCAGGTGTGTCCGACGGCTGAGCTCGGCTATTCATCGTTTGAGGGTGGCTCGGTCGTTTCCCTTCCGCTCGGTGTGGGCGTTGGTACCAACGTTGCCCTGACGCCGACCGCGCAGCTTATGCCGTACGTCGTTCCGCAGTTCGCGATGACTCGCGTCTCCATTGACGACTACGGTTCGAACAGCGAGTGGGACTTCGGTGTCCGAGCCGGTGCAGTCGTCGGCGCCGGATTGTTCTACGTCGGTGGTGAGCTTCAGCGTGTCTTCGCTGATAACGCGGACACGGTTTTCCGGATTCGGGCTGGAATCCGGCTCTAAGATGCGGCCGGGGTCGGCGTCAAACTGACGCCGACCCCTTTTTTTCTCTGTTCAATCCCCTTCTTCCCGTCTCAAGTAGCAACCCCACCTGCCGGGCCCTACGCGCGCTTCCTCTTCGCTTGTCACGGGTATCTACGTTCCCCCCTGACCTCCGTCCCGGTCCGCGCAGCTCCGCTTCCCCGAGTGGTCCATCCAGACCAGCCGCTTCCCGGTTCGTCGAAGCTCTCCTGACTGGTCCCTTTCTCGCAACGCGCCCTCGATAATCGTAGTCCAGACCGTGATTCGTCGGATCAGAAAGGCCGGCGCGGGCGAGTATGGGACCGGTAAACGCATCGGTCCGCTTCGATCCGCGAAGTTGCTGACCTGACGAATCCCGGGCCGAACGCCATCTCCCCGATACCCTGGAGCTTCTTCATGCGAGATGGCGTGCTCCCGCTCCTCACCCGTCGACGGACGCCCACATTCCGCCGGCGGAGCGACGGCCTCCCGGCGCCCTACCGTCACAGCTTACCGGGAGCGGCAACCCCGGTCCATGGCCGGCGACACCTTCGATTCGCACCCGTCTTCTTCATCTGCCTGGCGTGCGCGACAGGATGTACGGACATCGCCGGATCGCTCGGTAGCTCTCCTCCAGCTTCCCGGGTGAACGCCGATGCCCTGCTCTTCTCACTTGCTTCCCGCTTCGGCCCGGTCCAGCCGGCGCCGGGGTACGAGGAGATGCGGGCGAAGCTTTCTTCGTCTGCCGCGATTCCTTCGCGTCTCTATGGCGACACCACCTTCTGGACGAGCTCGGAGGGGAATGTCCGGCAGCTGGTCCTCACCGGCCGTGCACTCCCGGGAGGGTATCTGCTCGGGGAACGTCGGTCGAATGCACCCCGCGAACCGGGTGATTACCGGCGCTCAACCCGCCTGCGCGGCCTGGGCGACGGCCAGTTCGAGTGGAGGGTCCGGGATGAGCTTGCAGTGGGAGCGATGTCAGGCAGGCAGATGCGCGCGGCGCTCGAAGCGCTTTTCGAAGCAGCGGAGCTGAATGATGGGCGACGTATTCGCACCATCTATGAGCGAGATCTACCGCGCACCACGCGGGCGTTGGGCCGGCTCCTCGAGCTGGACAGCATTTCCCTTACCCCCGCCGCGGGCGGCGGCACCATGATATTTCTCGCCGTCCGCTCCCAACCGGAGCGAATCTCCGGGAGCTACCCCAACCTCTCGCGCTTCCTGATTCGCTACGGGAGCCCTCTGCGCGCCGAGATCACTGCAGAAGATGCAGGCGGCTCCCGCTGGTGGGCCGCTGATATCGACCGGGACCGGGCGACCATACGTCTCAGGGTCGCGGATGGGCGCCTTGTTCCTCTGACTGGCGCACCGCGACCGATGCCTGAGCAGATTCTCGTTCAGGTAAGCGCATCGACCCGGATCCGCATCTTCGATATCGGCGTGTCCGGGCTCCTGGCAAACGTCCTGATCCACCGGGATCCGGACCAGCCGGGGTTCACCGCCCATTTCAGGCAGGAGCCGGCGTGGCACTTCCCGCTTCTCGTGGAGCGGGTCATTCGATCTTCGCTGCGACGGCCCTTCGCCGGGGAGGGTGCGTCTCTCAGGATGGGGGTAAATCAAAGCGATGGCAGAACGACGGTCGTCCGGGAGTACGGGGTGACCGTGCAGGAGAGCGCGATTGTGCGCTGGCTGGGAGGGCTCGGCAGCAGCACCATCGACGACTTCAGGAAGGGTGCCGAGCAGGAGTACGACCGATTCGTGGCCGAGTTTTACAACGCGCTCCGCCAGGACCTCGGCACCCTTCTTCGCTAGGCGACCCGATCCATTGCAGCGTTCTGGATGGGCCAGCAGGACAGACGAAGGACAAATCGGGAGGTGCTGCCCTCCCATCCGGCCTGACTGCCGACGGCCGCCTCCGCTGCGAGGACCGGCCGTCTGCATCGCGATTCGCCCGCTACGATCAGGGCCGCAGGCCTTCGCCGGAACGTCGCGCCTCCGAATTCCCGGGCGTTACCGTCTGGACCGGGGCAGCGATTGCCGCCGTCTCTGCGGGGACCTCACCCCCGAGAATCGTCACCTGCCCCATGCGGGCGAAGTCGATCGCCTTTCCGAGGATGCGGACCGCCTCCTGGTCGGCGTGGAATCCCATCGAGTTCTCCGCTTCAACGAAATCTGTGTAGAACTGTGCCCGTCGCTGGTAGTCCCGGGCAGCCGTAAGGCGCGCATCCGTGCTGTCCCGCTCTGCGACGGCGCCGATCTGTCGCGTGAGCTGAAGAACCGCATCGATCGCACGATTTCTCATCTCGTACGTCCGGTCCTGGATCGTGTGCACCCGCTCCAGAAGCTCCTCCTCGGGCCACATGTGGCAGGTCATGCAGGCGTTGCTCAGGTTGAGCAGGGGACTCCGCACCCAGTGGTCACTGACCTTCTGTGCACCCTGCCGCACGAAAGGCATGTGGCAGTCGGCGCATGCCACCCCGCTACGTGCGTGAACGCCCTGGTTGAACAGTTCGAATTCCGGATGCTGCGCCTTCAGCACCGGCGCACCACTGATCTCATGTGTCCAATCGCTGTGCCCGATTTCGTCGTAGTACGCCATGATGCTGTCGATCAGCAGCCCCTTTGCCCATGGGTAGGTCAGCCGCTTCTCCGGACCATCGAAGTAGTATTCCACATGGCACTGGCCGCAGACATAGGAGCGCATCTCCTGCCTTGATGCATCACGATTCACATCATAGTTGTCGAGGCCCTGGGTGGCCTTGAGCGCGGCGATGCCCTCGATGAAACCAGGTCGGGTGATGCGGAGCTGCATCGTCTCCGGGCTGTGGCAGTCGATGCACGCCACAGGATGTTCCGCGAGCGCCGCCGCCTCCTGGTACGGCATCTGGTTGACCCGCGCGAAGCCCTCCATCAGGTCGCCATCACCTGCATCCCTGTAGACCGTATAGACCGACGCATGGCAGTGGAGGCAGGTGCCGGGCTGCTGCACAACCTCCTGCCGCTGCGTGAAGATCTGGTCGATGAACATGTACGCGTGTCCACGCTCCTCGCGAAAATCCTCTGCGAAGGCGTAGCCTGCCCAGAAGTCGTGAAGCCGCGGATCCTCCACGAGTCGGGACTGGGACACCGTGTCCCGCGTATCGCCGGCGGCTCCCTCCCAGGGTTGACGGGGCAGCGCCTCGCTCCCCCCGTACCGCGTCCGCGTCTGATCCACGGATCGGAGGTAAAGGTCGTACTGGATCGGGAAATTCTGCCCCCATATCGCCGGGTCGACGGTGCTGTCCGTCAGCTGGACGACCTGGAAGAAGGGGTCACGGGCCTCCGCCCGTCTTTCGAAGATGTTCGTCAGAAGTGCTGCGACACCGAGCGTCACCAGCGCCGCGACGAGGGCGGCGATGATCAGCCAGCGTGCAGGATTCCGAGGGCGGGTCGGGTCGGGCGATGGATCGACAGGTGGCATCGTAGTGACACTCTCCGAGAAGGCGGCAACAATACGCGGTTTATCGTGTCCAGTGACCCGCGCGCGAATGGCACCGTGTACAGGTGATGGCATCCGGCGAGGTCAGAACCCGCTCATCATTGAAGTCCGGTACAGCGGCCGCGTGCGGGATGGAGCTTACCATCCCCTGATGGCAGTCGCGGCATGCGGCTTCCGCGATCCGACGGCTGTACGTCGTGGCGCGGATCGGGTCGGGATAGGTTCCGGTCGTGAAGTAGAAGGAGTGCCAGAAGCCGTTCCGCGCCTTCGTCGTATACTTCCCGACGAGGTCATGCGGCGTGTGGCAGTCGTTGCAGACGGCTACCGATCGGTGGCTCGACTTCATCCACGACGAATACTGCTCCTCCATCACGTGGCAGTTGGCGCACGCCGAGGGATCGTCCGTGAGATAGGAGTACCCTTCGGCGTAGACGAAGGTGAAGGCGCCGATACCGATCGCCGCCCCGATGAGCACCGTCGTCACGGGAAGCAGCCAGCGCTGACCGGTCATATCGACGCCCCCGGGTGACGGCGACGGCTGTGCAGAAGCCGGATCATCACGCGCTACTCGACGACGAGGAAGCCGACGGCGCCCTTCTGCCCATGGCCGAACCCGTGATTCACGAAGGGGAATTCACCCGGAACGTCCGCGAGGAACTCGAAGACCATTCCCCCGCCCGCCGGAACGTTGAAGGTCTGCACACCGCGAAGCGGCGACTCGGGCGGGGCGCCCAGATACACGTTGTCGAACTGTTCGCCCACCACGTGGAAGGCGCAGGTGTGCGTGGGACCGGCGTTGACGACATAGAACCGGACGAGATCCCCTACCGACACCCGGATCGGCTCGGCGATGTACTGCCCCGGCCGGCCATTGAATGCGACGTGGTCCGGCAGGAGGGTCAGCATCTTCGCGTAGTCCAGAGGGGCGATGCCGTTGGCAGGGCTTTTCAGGTAGTACTCATTCTGGACCAGGACGAATTCCTTCGCGGGAGGGAGCGGCGTCGCAGGATCGACGATGATCGCCCCGAACATCCCCGCCGCGATGTGCATCAGCACCGGCGCTGTTCCGCAGTGATACATGAAGGCGCCCGGATAGCGCGCGCGGAAGGTGAAGCTGAGGCTTCCATCGGTTCCAACGGAGCGGAACGCTACGGCGGGGTCTATCTGCGCCGCGTGGAAGTCCATCGAGTGTCCCACTTCACCGAGGTTCGTGAAGGTGAAGTTGATGGTGTCACCTTCACGAACGTGCAGGATGGGTCCCGGGACATCACCCTCGAAGGTCCATGCGGCGACGACGAGGTTGTCACTGATCCGGAGGGGTATTTCGCGCGCGGCCCAGGATACGTCGATCGTCCGCTCGGGCGACAGCGGCGGGAGTGTGGGATCGTAGCGTCGGTAGAGGATGGTAGACGGGTCGGCAGCGGTTCCGGCAGTCGCCGATGATCCGTCCGGGCCGGGGTGAGCCACACTGTCGGCGCGGCTGTTGGCGTTCATCACCGTCCCCTGCTCCAGACCGGGGTCCTGGTCAGCGGATGGTCGCTGGCAGGAGGCCATGAGACCCAGCGCAGGAAGGCCGAGCATTCCCTTCTTCAGGAAGCTGCGGCGATCGGTCTCATTCTCGAAGATCTCCGACAGCAGGGGTGGCTCAGTATTCATTCCATTCTCCTGTACAGGGGATCTGACGGCCTGAAGGGTACCTCCCGGCCTGTGTAAAGAAAACCTGCCGTCCTGCTCATGATCGGTCCTGCGACTGCCTGCAACGCTGCGGCGCCGATCGCCTTGCGAGGCCCACACCGGTTCGCTCCTGCTTCGCCGCGAAGCGGACGGTTCTCCGCAGATCGGGATCTACGGGTTCAGTCCGGATGCTTGCCCGGATCCGGTCCGCACTGATCGACGGCGTCCTTCATTCTTCGCCTACGAAGCCCCACTCCCTGCCCTGGCGCTCAACGATACGTGGCGTGGCGCTGGAGAAGACCGTGCCAGGCGTCAGGTCGACCACCTCCACCCGGAGGGGCCGCACTTCGATGATGAGGTATTCCTCGCCGAGGGGCCCGGAGGGCCATATCGCACTCCACGGCTCCCGCCAGAAACGAGCCTTCGTCTCCTCGTCCCGGCGAATCTCTGCCCGCCCGTTGATCGCCACGTACGATTGATTGCCGGGGTTCTGGCAGCTGACGAGAACGTGAGGGTTCGCCTCGATCTGCCCCACCTTCCGGGACCCTTCGCTCGTACCGAACCGCACGGTCAGATCAGGATCCGGATCGAAATGCTGCAGCAGTCGACTCGTCGGAGTGCCCCGATCATCGAGCGTTATGACGAAGGAGTAGTATGCGGCCTCGAGAATCTCTCGCGCCGTGGCGATCACGCTGTCAGGGCTGGGAAGTCGGGCGGCGGGGAATGTCTGATCCATAGACGCTCGGCTGGTCTACAAAGGGGTGGCGCCTCCCATCAGAGGGGCGTCCGGGAACGGCTTCCGCAAGCTCCGTGCGATTATGGGTACGACGGCGGATCCGAATGGTCGCCGCTGGCAGGAAGATCCGCATAAAGCGAAGGCCGGAGCCGAGGGTTTGACGCACCCTCGACTCCGGCCTTCATCTACACCCAGCCGCGAGAGCACCGTTCAGGTGCCCCCGGCGGTGTTACATCGCAGCCGTCAGTTCAGCCCCTCGGGAAGCCGGAACCCTCGGACCTTCGTCGGAATCGACCAGACCGACGACTCTCCAACCATGTAGAGGATGTCGTTGTTCGGCCCGCCGAAGGTGATGCTGACGGGGTACTGCGGGAAGTGGATCGTGCCGACGAACTTTCCGTCCGGCATGAAGATCTGCACGCCGCTGCGCGTCGCGACGTAATAGCGGCCGTCGGTGTCGACCGCCGTGCCGTCCGCGCCTGAATCAAAACGATCGACCGGGTTCTCGGCTTCGAGCACTTCCGGCGTCAGGTTGAGGTTCGCGAACTCACGCTTGTTGGACAGCGTGCCGTCCTCGGCGACGTCATAGGCGAAGACGAAGTTCTCACCCGGCTGTGCCCAGCTGTTGTTGATGTAGAGCGTCCGACCGTCCGGGGAGATCTCGACGCCGTTCGGCATCGCATACTCGCCCGGGCCCACGACGATGGTAGCGGTGCCATCCGGTCGGATATAGTACACCTGCGTGCCCGGCTGGCTCTTGTCGGCTTCCGGCGTGAACTGCGGGTCGGTCACATAAACGCCGCCCTTCGCGTCCATCACCATGTCGTTCGGGCCATCGATCGGGGCGCCGTTCACCTCATCGAGTACGACGCGGACAACGGATCCGTTCGAAGGGTTCACTTCCACCACGCGGTGGCCGAACATGTCGGCGACGAGGAGGTTTCCGTTCGCCAGCCCGATCGTCCCGTTCGTCTGCATCCCGCTCGAAAGGACGTTCCACTGGCCATTCGGCGCCATCGAAATGAGACGGCTGCGCGCCGGGTCGCCCGTCCAGTCACCTGCGGCGGGGTTCGCGAAGTACATATCCGAGAAGTAGAGCCGACCCCTCAGCCAGGTCGGGCCCTCGGCGAAGGTGAAGCCATCGGCGAGCATCGTCGGCTCCGCTGAAGGATCGATGACCTCGTCGAAGAGCGCCTGCTGCGCGAGCGCGCGCTCGACATAGTCCGGCCGGACCGGCCAGAAGACGTCCAGCTGGTCGGCGCCGAACTCCTCGAGCTCCGCAGAGTGAACCATTCCGCTCGGGAGATACAGCATGTGGCCGGCGGCGCCCGAAGCCGGGATCACCTCATCCATCACGCCCTGCTGAAGCGACCCGCGCGTGGTAAGGGTGAGCTGCTCTTCCGGATGGATGTGAAGCGGAATCGACGAACCCGGATCCATGCGGATCATGCTGATGAGCGTGTTCCTCCCCCAGAACACCTTCGACTGGCCGGTGCTCCTGGTGTAGCTCACACCGGTGATCGGGTCCATCACCGGGGTCCACTGGATGTTGTTCAAGCTGACGACGACACCCTGCTGCAGCGACGGCGTGACCCCCTCGTCGGGGAAGCTGACGTCGACGCCCGCCGTATCCTGACCTGCCAGGGCGAGGTGGTCGAGCCGCACGGGCGAGAAGATCTCGTAGGCGCGCCATCCCTCGGCGCCCGCCTGGACCGAACGGTTAGTCCCCGGCTCGAGGTAGAGGACGTCATCCTTCTGCAGTTCGACGGTCTGGCCGTCGAAGGTGACGGTCGCGGTTCCTTCACGGCCGATGACGATGAGCTCCTCATCGAGAAGCTGCTCCGGGTAGCTGGAGTTGGCCTCCATCTCGAGCTGCTCGAGGAGGGCCCCGCTGCTCCAGCCGACACGCGCCGTCACCCCGGGCGCGATCGTCACCGTCGGAAGCGTCGAGCTTTCGGCCGGTGTGCCGGGATCGAGAACCATCGGCAGGTTCAACGTCGGGATCTCACGCTCCCGTCCGGTGACGTTGTTGTCCCTGACCATCCGATCGTTGCGTGCGACCCAGTCTGAAGCGTCGCCCGAACAGCCTGCTGCAATCAGCAGCGCCGCAAGGGCAACCCGTTGATAACCCCTGCCCATGACGTTCATCACGAAATCAGTATCCTTTCCTGGTGAGTTTGACGGATGGTCGATCGAGGCCCGGCGGTCCGGCATCAGCGGCGCGGCGGGACGCAAATAGCCCATCTTCGCCTAACAGAAAAGCCCATTGCGGCAATATCCACAACCCCGACGTTGTTCAACAGCGGTGGAAGCACACCTTCCACTACTGTCCAACACAATGCAGGACATTGACTTCAGACGCTATGCGAGCGGGCGCATTATGATCGTGGTCTGCCTGGAATCCCCGCGAAGGGAGAGCGCACGACGGCAGAACGGAGAACCGACCGCTTCTTCGAGGAAAGTGCAGCGCTTCCCGTACGATCCGTCAGAAGGCCCCGGCTCCCAGGACCGCGCCCAGACCGAACGCCCCGGCCGCTGTCAGCAGACCGCCGGGAATGCCGAGGGAGATTCGCGGCTGTCGCAGGAGGTCGATGTGTTCGCGGTTGAGGTTCTGGTAGAGGGTGAACGCGTTGTCGTAGCCAAGCTGGTACGCCTCCCTGCTCTGCCGTTCGAGCACCAGTACAGAGTCCTGGAGCACGACAACCCGATCCTGAACCCCGACGAGATCCGAGTACGACTGCGTCTGGGCGCGGTACGCCGATGCATTCTCATGGTCTATGAGGAAGGTCTCCGAAAACCAGAGTGGCACCATCAGGTACTCGATGCCCACACCCTCCTCCTCATCGATGACTTCGGTGACACCCCAGTTCGAGGCCGCCATCTCAGGGAAGGTGGACGCGAAGCGTGCCTGAAGTTCATCCGACCTTCGGAGTCGCCGGATCGTCAGCTGCGTTTCGACGCGCTCCGACTCCAGCATCGCGATCCGGTTGCGGAGCAGATCCGCTTCGGCCTCGAGGGAGCTTCGGACGATACTCAGCTCCCGCTGCAGCGAGTCGTTCTGCGCGACGACGCTCAGAATCGAGTCACGCTGTTCGCTGAGCATCCGCGCCTCCGTCTCGGCTCTGGCGATCGCCGCTTCAGCGCCGAGCCGGGTCCAGAGGTGGGCGACGGCAAGCGCGAGAGCAATCGCTACCACCACCGCGGCGGCGGTTGTCTTTCTAGCCACGTCTGACCTCCAGTCGGTCGTCCGTCACAAGCGCGAAGCCGAGCGCACGAGCGATCTTCCCCACCAGGGACCGGTCACCTCGGACGAAGTCATAGCTCACCCCATGTCCGCCCGGGTCGGGGTCACGCAGGCGGATGAAGGTGTCCCGTGCGCCCCGCTCGAGCTCCATGATCAGACCCTTGACCATGCTCCCGGCGGCGATATTCATCTGTCTGATCTGCTCGATGTTGTGAGCGAACAGCACGTCGCCCTCGAGGGCAGAACGGACATCAGGGTGAGGAGGGATGGGCGCAAGCGGGGAGAATGCTACATCCCCGGGTTCCGAGGGTCTGCTTTCATTCATGGCGGAGCGGGGAGCGTCGGTGTGTAGTGCGACCTCCTGTGTCTCTTTCTACTATGAAGCGGCGCGGCCGAATAGGGAATGAGTTTGTTGTCCGGCCTCTTCCCGCATCCCCATCAGGTGAAGCGCGCTGCTCTTCCGCATAGGCAGTGGCATGAACGATCTGATCGACACCGCTCCTCCACGCAGCACATCATACGACATCCTCAATGGTATAGTCCCATGACGATTCTCGAGTGGGTTGGCCGACTCTTTGACGCAATGTTCTGGGCGGATGCGCGGGTGTTGAAGTCCCTCGGCAGGGGGAATCCGGCCGGCCGCCGTTATTTCGACCACCTTCTCGCGGCGGAACGGGTGTGGCTGATGCGCCTGCGCGGCGAGAGCAGTGCCGGTCAGGCGATCTGGCCGGAGCTCACGGAGGCCGAGGCCGAGAGGATGGTCACGGAGAACCAGGAGGGCTACCGCGATTATCTGGCGGGGCTTTCGAAGGATGACCTCGAGAAGCGGGTCGAGTACCGAAACCAGACGGGACTCCGCTTCAGCACCTCCGTCGGGGACATCCTGCTTCACGTTGCGACACACGGCGCGTATCATCGGGGGCAGGTGGCCCGTGACCTTCGCGAGGCGGGCCTGACTCCGGTGAATACCGATTTCATCACCTACATCCGGGAGATGGACGAAGCGGCCGGCGTATAAAGAAGGCGCGATCCGCCCGGGATGCGATCCGCGCGCGCCACATCCCCGACGACTCCGGACCGGCATCTCGCAGAATGAAGGCCCAGGGCACCCCCTCATCAGGGCGCCTCCTCTCTGTACTTGCTGACATACGATCGGTAAACCACGTTGATGGGGAAGCGTGCTACCGCTCCCCCATCTTCAGTCGGCCGCCTCTCGCGGCTTCGACGGCATCGCCGCACCCCCACCCGTAGCTCCGAACGCCTTTCGATATCGCTCCTCCCGTCAGGTCGGATCAACCCTCAATCTCCCAGAACCGATGAGACAACACCTGCTCCGGCTGCGAATTCTTTCCCTCCTTCTTCTCGCCGCATGCGGAGGTGATCAGGACGGCAGCAATGAGAATCTGCGCATCGCTGTCATCCCGAAGGGTACCACGCACGATTTCTGGCGCAGTGTTCACGACGGCGCGACGCAGGCGGCCCAGGAGATGGCCTCGGAGGGCGCGGCCGTCGAGGTGATCTGGAAGGGTCCGCTCCGGGAAGATGACCGGGAGCAGCAGGTGCAGGTGGTCGAAAGCTTCCTGTCGCAGGGCGTCGACGGGATCGTTCTGGCTCCGCTCGATGATTATGCGCTCGTCCGCCCGGTGGAAGAGGCGATCCGGGCGGGCGTTCCGGTCACGATCATCGATTCGGCGCTGCAATCCGACGAGATTGTCAGCTTCGTCTCGACGGACAACCGACAGGGCGGAAGGCTCGCCGCCGACCTGATGGCGGAGATCCTGGGGGGTGACGGAGCGATTCTCCTGCTCCGGTATCAGGAGGGTTCCGCGAGCACCCGGGAACGGGAGGAAGGCTTTCTCGAGCAGATACAGGCGCAGCATCCGGGGATCCGCATCGTATCGTCCGACCAGTATGCCGGCGCGACCCGGGAGACTGCGAAGCGCGCCTCGGAGAATCTGCTGAATCGGTTCGGAAGCGAGATTCAGGGGATTTTCACCCCGAACGAGTCATCGACTGTCGGGATGCTGCTTGCTCTTCAGGACATCGACCTCGCCGGCAACCTGTCCTTTGTCGGCTTCGATGCGACGGAGATGCTGGTAACGGCGCTCCGGGAAGGGCAGCTCGATGGTCTCGTCGTCCAGAACCCCACGCGGATCGGCTATCTTGGCGTGCAGGCGATGGTCGATCATCTGCGGGGGAACCCGGTCGAGAAGCTGATCGACACGGGTGTCGCGGTGATCACCTCCGACAATCTCAACGATCCGGAGATCCAGGAGCTCATCGCACCGCAGGTGGCAGGCACCGAGTAGGCGCCGACCGCGCGGTCCGTGAGCAGGGCCGCGCACCCGATACCTACATGGCGGTGAATCCTCCGTCGATCGGGAGGGCGACCCCGGTCAGGAAGGACGAGGCATCGGAGACGAGCCAGAGGGCGGCTTCGGCGCACTCTTCGGATGTACCGAGACGCCCCATCGGCTGCGCTGCACTGTACTCGGCCCAGGCGGCATCGGGTTCAGGCATCGAGTCGGCGAAGTGACGCAGCATGGGGGTGTCGATGATGCCGGGGCAGAGGGCGTTCACGCGGATCCCGCGCTGCGCGTAGTCGAGCGCGAGTGCCCTGGCCAGCAGAACGACGCCCCCCTTCGACGCGCAGTAGACGGGAGAATCGCGCTGGGCGACGAGGCCGGTCTTGCTGGCCGTGAACAGGATCA
This sequence comes from uncultured Gemmatimonas sp., assembly GCA_964424945.1. Classification (GTDB taxonomy): domain Bacteria; phylum Gemmatimonadota; class Gemmatimonadetes; order Longimicrobiales; family Longimicrobiaceae; genus WHSP01. The sequence continues at coordinate 40,424 of CAYRLB010000006.1, read as the reverse complement.
CGCCTCCGCCCTGCTCGAGCATCACCGGGATCGCGGCCCGCGCCGCGTACATCGGCCCCTTCAGATTCACATCGAGAAGCCGGTCGATTTCCTCGTCGTTGCTGTCCGGGAGGAGCTTCGGGAGGGTGATCCCTGCGTTGCTGATGAGGATGTCGACGCGGCCGAACCGTTTCACGCATGCCGCTACCAGCCGATCGTTGTCCTCCGACCGACCCACATCCGTGCGAAGAAAATCCGCTTCGCCCCCCGCCTCTCGGATCTCCCGGGCAAGTGCCTCTCCTTCCACCTCCAGAAGATCCCCGAGGAAGAGTTTTGCACCCGCCTCGGCAAGACGGAGCGCGGTCGCCCGGCCGATCCCGGTGCTCGCTCCGGTGAGAACGACACTCCGCCCGTCGAGCGGCAGAAATCCTTGGGTCCGCAATCAGGTATCCTCCGAGACAGTTGTTGGGTCAGATGGACAGTGCAGCAGGATGGACATGATCCACCGGAATCATCGGGTCGCGGAACCTCATGAAGCGAGCGCGCGGGAGGTGCGCCAGCGATCGATCGCCACTGCCAGGACGATGATCCCGCCGATGATGATCTCCTGCACGTAGTTCGGCCACCCCATCTGTTGGCATCCATTACGGAGGAACGCCATGATCAGGGCGCCGATCATCGCGCCGAGGATGCTGCCCTCGCCCCCATTCAGACTTGCCCCCCCGATCACTACCGCAGCGATCACATCGAGCTCCGTTCCGATCGCCACCGTAGGATCACCCTGCCGGAGTCGGGACATCTGCATGACACCGGCGAGACCGAAGAGCAGGCCTGCGGATCCATAGATCCAGAGCTTGAGCCGATCGGTGTTGATGCCGCACGCGCGGGCTGCGGCTTCGTTCGATCCGAGGGCGAACACCCGTCGGCCGAAGACCGTCTTGCCGAGGATCGCCGCGACGAGAACCGCCAGAAGAAGGGTGATCCAGACACCGGGCGCGAGCACCAGCCAGGCAGGCGTCGGGAAGGTCAGGAGGAGGTTGTTCACCCAGGTCGCCGGAACATTCACCGTCTGCTCGTTCGCCAGCCACTTCGCCACGCCGCGTGCCATCCCCAGCATTCCGAGCGTCACGATGAAGGGAACGACGCGGATGCGTGTGATGAGCAAGCCGTTGATCAGCCCGACGATGCCCCCGACCGCGATCGCCATGGCGATGACGAGGAGAGGCGACATCCCGGCGGCGAGGCCCAGCGCCGCAACGACCCCGGTGAGCGCGATGACCGCGCCAACCGACAAATCGATTCCCCCGCTCACCACGATCATCGTCATCCCGATGGCGCTCAGCGCCACCACCACCGTCTGCGAAAGAACGATGCGGAGGTTGAAGGGGGAAAGATACCGCTCCGGCGAGCCGGTCAGGATGGCAAAGGAGAGGATGACGAGCGCCAGCCCCAGGAAGGGGCCGAGTCTGATGAGCCAGGCCCGGTAGTTTCCGCTCCTTCCGGGCGCGTCCGCGAGAGGTGGGGCGGCTTCCAGCGTCCGTGTATTCACGATGCCTCCGCCTGACCGCCGATCGCAGCCGCAAGAACGGTTTCCGGCGTCCATTCCCCGATCGGACGCGAGGGGGAGAGGACGCCGCGGCACATCACGGCCAATCGATCGCACATACCGAAGAGTTCGGGCAGATAGGAGCTGATCATGAGAACGGCCTTCCCCTCGTCCGCAGCCGCCGCGACGGCCTCGTAAACCTTCGCCTTGCTTCCGATATCGATGCCTCGGGTCGGCTCATCCAGAAGGAGGACTTCTGCCTGCTGATGAAGGAGCCGGCCCAGGACGACCTTCTG
>CAYRLB010000006.1:23128-38503 GCA_964424945.1 uncultured Gemmatimonas sp. | reverse complement strand
CCAGAAGGAGGACTTCTGCCTGCTGATGAAGGAGCCGGCCCAGGACGACCTTCTGCTGATTCCCTCCGGAAAGGGTGCGTACCCGCTGGGCGGGCGAACGGGCGCGTATTGCCATCTTGGAGATCAGGCCGGACGCCGCCCGATGCTGTCTCTGCCGGTCGACCCAGCCGGCGAACCGGGCAACGCTACCCATCCGGGTAAGCGTGAGATTGTCCGCCACCGAGAGAGGAAGCGCCAACCCCTCTCGTTTCCGATCTTCGCTCAGGTAGCCCATCTTCTGACGAAGGCGGCGGTTTGCCGATCCCAGATGAGCAGGCTCAGCGGCCCCGTCGATCTCCACCATCCCGTCCCTGGCACCGCCGAGACCGAAGAGCGCGCGGACCATCTCCGTTCTTCCCGACCCCATCAGCCCCGCGATACCGAGAATCTCACCTCGCCGGAGCTCGAAGCTCGCCTGCTGGACTGCCGGCGGTGCCGAGAGGTCCCTGACGTCGAGAAGAACGTCATCGGTGGGGGGCGTGGCGCGCGCGGGGAAAAGCCCGTCCATCGGACGGCCGACCATCTGGTGGACGAGGTGATCATCCCGGACCGCACGGATCTCTTCCGTGTCGACAGTGCGGCCATCGCGCAGGACGGTGTAGCGGTCGGCGATCTCCCGCACCTCCTCAAGGAAGTGACTGATGTAGATGACCGAAATCCCGCTGGAGCGAAGGCGCCTGATGAGCGTGAAAAGGCGTTCGACATCTGCCCGGGGGAGGCTGCTGGTCGGCTCGTCCATCAGAACGACGCGTGCGCGTGCGCTAAGTGCCCGGCAGATCTCCACGACCTGCTGCGCCGCGACTGGAAGTGCCCCGACGATGCGATCCGGCCGGATCTCCGGGTGTGAGAAGTGTTCGAGAAGCTCCATCGAGCGCCTTCGGCACGCCTCGCCATCGACGATTCCAAGACGGGCGCTTTCCGTTCCCAGGACGATATTCTCGGCCACGGTAAGGTGTGGGCAGAGCGAAAGCTCCTGGTGGATCAACGCGACTCCGTGGCGCCGCGCTTCCAGCGTCGAGTCCGGTGCGTATCGCTCACCGAACAGTCGCATCGTTCCATCGTCCGGACGGAGCCCTCCGGCAAGGACGTTCATCAGTGTGCTCTTGCCCGCCCCATTCTCGCCGATCAGCGCGTGGACCTCTCCCGGCCGCACGGTCAGATCGACACCCCCGAGGGCGAGTGTCGCGCCGAAGCGCTTCGTTATGCCCTGAAGATGGAGCGCTGCTTCCGGGGCTCCGGCCTGCGCAGAATCGGTCATTCCTTTGCCTTTCCGCGGATCAATGCGAGTGACTGCGCCATTCTCGGCGCTCTCCGATAGGCTGGGCCAGGCCGCGCGAGCCGGGCGCCCCCCGTGCTGGATGGGTGGACCATGGCGAGCGAAAGAGTCTCGAGGATATGGCTGCCGCGCTCCTACATCGGGCTGCTACATCGCCACCTGAAGCTTCGTGACGCTCCCAGGGTCGCCGGCCCAGGTCGCCAATGCGTCGCCCGCTTCAGCAAAGGGAACGACCTGCGTCACAACATCTTCGACCGGGAAGGTCCCCTTCTCCAGGTAGCTGACGACCGAGCGGAAATCTTCAGGGAGTGCGTTCCGGGAGCCGAGAATATCGAGCTCGCGAAGGATGAAGTGCTTGGTATCGTACTCGACCGGTTCTTTCGAATAGCCGATATAGACGACCCGCCCGGCGAAGGCCGTCTCCTCGACTGCCGCCCGGAAGGTTCCCGGCAGGCCGACCGCCTCGATGCTGACCTCCGGCCCCTGTCCATCGGTCAGTGCTTCCAACTCGCTATGGAGTTCGACCGCAGATGAGTTGATCGTGTACTGCGCGCCGATCTTCCTCGCGAGCGCGAGCTTCCGGTCATCGACATCGATGGCGATGACGCGCGCGCCGAGGTTCGTGGCCGCGGCGAGGGCGCCGATGCCGATCGCGCCGCAGCCGAAGATGGCGACGGTATCGCGCTCTGTGACTCTTCCGCGCATCGCGGCGTGGTAGCCGACCGTGAGCGGCTCAACGAGCGCGAGTTCCCGCAGCGACAGCTTCTCCGAAGCGTACAGCTTCTGCCAGGGCGCGACCATCCATTGCGACATCCCGCCGTCGCGCTGCACACCGAGCGTCTGATTGGCGCGGCAGCAGTTCGGGCGCGCCTGCCTGCACGCAGAGCAGCGACCGCAACTGGTATAGGGGTGAACGGCGACATTCATCCCCGGCCGGAGAGACCCGGGCACCGCGGCGCCGGTCGCCTCGATCGTACAAGCGAGTTCGTGGCCCGGAATACGAGGATAGCTGACGAGGGGATTGAGACCCCGGAAGGTATTGAGGTCCGTCCCGCAGAAGCCGACCGTGCGGACGCGCAGAAGCACCTCGTCGTCGCCGTGCTCCGGCTCCGGCACATCGGCGAAGGATGTCGTACCAGGCTCGTCGATGAGAAGGGCTTTCAAGTCGAAGTCGATGTGTCGGCAGGAGATGGTCGCATCAGTGAGTCCTTCGCGGAACGCGGCTGACGGGAACTACCTTCGGACGGAACGATCGGACCGGCGAACGACGGGTCGGGAGAGTTGTCGGACGTGCGGGAAGTACCACGGGGGGCGTGGTTTCTGCCGCACAGCGCCGGAGCAGGCCGACGCCTTCGGAATGGCAGGGGTCACCATTCCCTACCGGATGATAGCGTTTTCACCCCTTCCGGCCAAGCACCCGCGAAGAAGTCCCTGCCTTCGTTCAGCGCCTATCGCGAGGCGGCGCGCCGGCATCACAGGCTATCATTCTGCGTTACGCCGACTCCAGGATGATGTTCGAGTACTGGATCGTGTCACCGGTGCGGATCAGACCGATCGCCCCAGGTACCTTCTTCTTGAAGGCGTCGTGCGGCTCTGTTTGGAGCTCTATTCCTTCGAGGGATTGGCGGAACCGCTCGATGATCGGCGCTTCGTTCACCTCGCCGAACTCCTCGGCCATCCAGGCTCTCCCGACCACGAAGTTCTTCCGGATCGCCTGCAGCACTTCGAGTACGCGCGGGACATCATCGACGAGGGAAATGTCGATGGTTTCGATCGCCGGGAAGAAGGGGAAGCCCCTGTCCGCAATGACGATCGTGTTCGTGTGCCGCACGCGCGCGAGCAGTGATCGGATGTGCGGATTCAGGATGCCGGATATCAGCATTCGGATGCGCCTCGATAGTTGCGACGGCGCGAGCTTCGCGGCCCCGTCATCTTCGCGTTGCAGGAAAAACCAGAGATGCTTCGACCTGCCGGTACCTGGTTGAGCCCGCCCGACCGACCGACGATCGTCAAAGCTGCAGCGCCCGCAGGTGCTTCTCGAAGTGAGTCGCCAGCACTTCGGTGTAGGTGTCCGGGTGATCAGCGAGACAGCCCCGGACCTCTGTCCCCAGCGCCTCGTCCGTCAGCACCGAGCCGAAGGTGCAGTGGAGGATCTGACGGCCGGGTTCGGTGAAGCCGACGCCCTCCTCGACATCCTCCCAGCGCTCGAGATAGATCCGCTCAAGCTCCCGGTCGCCGCCGATCGTGTCGGGTGCCGGGACAGCGTCGAGTTCAGCATGCACGTGATAGGTCGCGCGATCGACCTCGTACCGGGCCCGCGCGAAGTCACAGATCCGCCGGAAGAGCGGAGCATCATGGATGGCGACGACGCGCAGCGCCTCGAGATAGGAGGTTCCTGCGGTCTTCACGTGGAACCGCCCTTTCGTCGCGCGGGCGAGCGCGGGATAGATCGCGAGCTTGTCCGACCCGGAATGGAGACTGAGCTTGTACGGCCCCAGCAGCTCGGCGATCGCATTGTGATCTTCGAGCGATCGTTCGAATTCCGCAACATCTCCGATGTAGTCGACGCCCTTCTCCAGGCTTCCGACATAACGCGGCGCAAGGGAGACGAGCTTCATTCCGCGACTCAGGCTTTGGTCCGCAATGATGTAGTGCTCCGCCAGACTTGTCGGGCTATCGGTCTCATCGACGCTCAGCTCGATCTCGAAGTCATGGCCTGCGGCGTCGTTGGCCCCTCGGATGTAGTCGCTGAGCTCCACCGCTAGATCGACCGCTCGTCCGTACTTCACAGCGGCCCTCATCAGCGATGCCTCGTCGATGACGATTCTCGTATCGTTCGGAAGGAGAATGCTGGAGTTCCGGTACTTTTCGACCCATCCGACCTCATCCCGGATGCGGGCGAATGCTTCGCGAAGCTCATCCTCGGAATAGCTGTCTGCATGCGAATCGACGGCAGCGGAGGGGTCGATCGTGAAGAAGGTGAATCCCGCCGCGACCGTCCTATCGATATCGGCGGGGGTCTTGAGATGATCGGCGTCGGCCCCGAAATCGTCCGTCCAGCGTGCTTCCGAGAGGGCATCGACCGCGTCAGCCATGACCCTCTCAGGTGATCGCTGCGTGCGGGTCATCTCCCGGATCGACTGCTGTGGGAAGATCGCGGCGATGCCCTCACCAGCGCGTCGCATCGCTTCCACATGGCCGGGAGTCGCCGACCCGAGGCGGTCGCCGAATCCGAAGCTCGGTCGAAGGCCCAGCGGAACAGGACGGAGCGGCGTGGCTTCAGGCATGAGGGTCCGAAGAAGTGAGGGGGAAAGACGGATGGAGATGCCGGCTCGAGCGGAGCGGAGTTCGGCAGGACGCTCCGGGCGAACGCGCGGCTACTCCAGAGAAGAGCAGAACATTCGGGCCTAGTCCCGCTCGCGGATGACTTCCAGCGGCTCCACCACCCCGTACCCCGCAAAGCGGCCCCAGTATTCCGCCGTCGCCCTGAGCAGACTCTCGCGCAGATACGGGCGTTTGACGACCTGAGAGTGATAGGCACCGATCGCCTCAACCTTCCGGTCGAGGAACTCGCCGATCTCGACGAATTTGGTGGGTCGGAACTCGATTCCCGTCGATGGCGCCTGGTAACAGTATAGAGAGGGGATCTGCCGCGCCGCGACCACCGTCGCGCGATGGACGCTGCGATGGTCCTGATGCCCGTCGTTGAGGCTGTGCGTATAGATGATGGAGGGCTTCACCTCCTGGATGACCTCCTCGATGGCTTCGATCGTCTCCTTGCCCTGGGAGATGGCGGCGTCCCGCAGGCTCCGCATGAAGAGCCTGGCGCCCAGCGTTTCCGCCGCGCTGCGCGCTTCATCGATACGCTGCTCCGCCGTCCCGCCCTGTTCCCCGCCACTCAGGGTCAGGACGGAGACGCGGTCGCCGTCGGCCCGATGTCGCAGGAGAATCCCGCCGCAGCCGATCTCGACATCGTCGGGGTGTGCGCCGATGGCCAGCACGATTCTGCTCCGGCGCTCCCGTGCAGCAGCGGCAAGCTCCACCAGCGCGGCGACCTTCTCGAGAAAGGGAATACGCTGCAGGGGCTTGATCAGCAGATCGTCCGCCCGACCCCGGATGGCATCGAGGGCGTACTCCATGCTCTCGTGGGCCGTGACGAGGAGGGTCGGTGTCTCCGGAGAGACCTCCTTGCTGAGCCGGAGCAGGCCGAGGCCGGATATCCCCGGCAGCTCGATATCGGAGATGACGATGTCCCACTCGCCATTCCGGATCTGCGCTTCCCCTTCGGAACCGGTCGCCGCCACGACGACGTGGTAGCGGCCCTCCCATTCGATCCATCGCTGAAGAAGCTGCGCCTGCTCCGCATCGTCCTCGATGAGCAGAACCCTGATTGCGGATTGCGCGCCCTCTGTCCGGCTTTCTCCCACGGCTACGCTCCGGATTTCAGTCGTCGGTCCGGACGGCCGGTCCGGATGCTTTGATTCGTGTCACCGCGCTATGGTAGGCGGCGGTGGCCGGGCCGCTGGACGTGAGGTGCCAGTCGGCTTCCTTGTCCATGTCGAACCAGACCGCTGCCGCCACCGCCGGACACCGCGCCATGCGATCGTAGGCATCGGTGATCCAGCGGGCCTTCGCAGATCGGCGACCGGGATGTTCCGAGGTGGCGAACTCCCCGATGATTACCTGATGATCGGGGAAGCGCCGGGCCATGTCGTCGAGCATGTGGTCGGCAGCGTCGCCGCTCACCAGCTCCACGAAGGGCACCCAGGCCCCCTGCTCGGTCGCATGGTTGAAGGCGTGCAACCCCAGATAATCGACGTATTCATCGCCGGGGTACCAGTGCCCGTACCAGTTCCAGTGCGAAGCGCTGGTCGGATGATGGGTGTACGGATTGCCCGCGCTCGGCGCAAAAACCCAGCGGATCCCCAGTGCACCGGCATCGCGGGCGATGTCGACCGCATGACGCCAGGCGCGGATGTATGCCGCCGGGCCCTCCACGCCGCCATTCTGCTCCGCCTGCCAGGGTGCGCCGAAGCGTGCGTTCATCTCGGCCGCCAGTTCGATGAGAACCGGTCGATTGCCGACATCGGCGATACCCTCGACGAACTTCCTGAGCCGGTCATCTTCACGACCGCTCGCGAGGAGTTCGAGCAGCCCCCGGTCCGGGGAGCCGTACCAGGTCGGCTCGAGCGAGAGCAGGGGCGTCACCCCGGGATAGTCTGCAATGGCCCTGATCAGCTGTCCCGCTTCGCCGCTGGCGGAGAAGTCATGCTCCAGGGAGTGGAAGGTCTTCACCATGCCGGGCAGCACGCCGAAGCGCTCGCGATAGGCTTCGATTGCAGCACGCATCTCATCAGGCGTGCGGACGTGATCTCCGAAGAAGACACCCGTTGCCATCGGCTGCTCGCGCGCGGGCCGGAGGCAGACGAGCACCCGGTCGCTCGTGATCTCCCGGATCGTCGGAGTATCCATAAGTTGGGGCCCCGTCCCGGTGTTGAGGGCGGTCATCGTCTGGCTGGATCCGGGCGCGGGGAGCAGCGCCGCCAGGACCATCACCATTCCCCCGAGGAAGAACCGCATGCCATGTCCCTGCTAGAAGCGGACGACGAGGCCGCCCAGAAGGGTCGACCGTTCGGCAAAGCCACTGCGATGGTTGCCGTCGATGGAGATGCCGAACCCCGGAGACAGGAGAAGTGTCAGGCCGGCAGAATAGCTGGTGAATCCGAACCGATCATCTTCCGCGTGAGCGAGCGACGCCTGCAAGAGAAGTCTGGAGGTCGGACTCGCGCCATAGTTCAGCAGTGCGGTCACCCTCGGTTCGAAGGTGGTGTTGCCGGCGATCAGCGCCCGGGCCGTCAGATGATGAGCCGGATGAAGTGCGACAGTTCCGCCGAACGTACCGCTCAGCGTCGCCTTCGGATCAACAGAGCTCACCACGGGCCGCAGCCCCGCGAGAAGGGAAACCCGAGGACTCACCGCGCGCACCCCCTCGATCGAGAAGATCCCGCGGTTTGCGTTTTCTCCGATGAAGGTATTGACCGTCAGCGCGATGGCGGTGCGGCTGGATGGTCGATAGACCGCGCCCCCCTCGACGCCCCACTCCTCCTCGCCCGTCCCTGCCCCGATGCCGGAAAGGGGATCGGCAGCGCCGAAGACGTACCGCTGGACCCCACCGATCAGCGTCAGATTCGAAGAGGCCGAATGGATGACGCCGACGCGACCCTCGGTGCCATCCGCCCCATCCGCAAGTCGGGTAACCCCCGCCGACCCGCGCAGCTCCGTGCGGCGGTCCCAGCGAAGACCCTCGATTGCCGCGATCGCCTCTGCATTGCCCGGGTCGAGCTCGAGAACGCGCGAGTACGCTGCGGTCGCTGCATCACGGTTGAACCGAGCCCGTTCGACGAAGCCGATTCCCGTCCATGCGGAGGGATTCTGCGGGTCCTGCACGGTGATGGCTCTGAACAGCTCCTCCGCCTCGGCGAGCTTCCCCTGCCATGCGAGGGCGAACGCCAGGCCCATGCGCGCATCGGTGCTGTTCGGCTCGGTCTGGAGGATCTGGCGGTACAACTCCTCGGCCATCACCAGCTCCTCGTTCCATGCGAGCGTCGTCGCCAGCTCCAGTGATACGGCCGACGCCGCGGGATCGATGCTGCGGGCCATCTGCAGAGAGCGTATCGCGCTGCCATAGCTGCCGCGGCTGCGCTCGACAACGCCAAGCAGCAGATACACATCGGGGTCGCGGCTGCCGCCGGCTACCATCGCCGTCAGGGCGTCGCGGGCCGCATTGAGATCGCCCGCATCGTACAGGGCCCGTGCCTCCTCCAGCGTAGGCGTCGTCTGCGCGTGGGCGCCGGCTGCGAAGGTCGCACCGCCAACGAGCAGGCCAAGCAGCAGAACAAGGCGCTTCACAACAGCATCTCCCGAATGACGACGAAGCACACGATGGCGATGATGACCCATATTTCCCTGTTGAGGATTGACCGCTCGAAGGCAATGTCCTCGGCGAGGTCCTCGTCGAACTTCTTCTTCCATGTCGGATCGTCTTCGACCGGGCCGGTGAGCTTTGCACTCTCGGCGGGCAGATCGACAGCAGCGGGGCGGATCTCAGCGGGCCGGATCTCGTCGGGCGTCTTCATTGTGGCACCGCGACCCGTCCGGTTTTCACCGTCTTGTCCCACGCGAGGCCCGCTCCCCGAAGCTCCTTCACATACGCAGCGACGGTGACGCTCGAAAGGAATGCGCCATATCCTCCCAGATAGAGGAGTATCGGCACCCACGGGCCATCTCCCCAATGTTCGGCGGTCCACTTGGCGAGATAGGCAACGACCAGAGATCCCGCGAGCCACAGATAGAAGAAGAGCCGGGCGCCCTCCACGAGCGACTCGCCGGGCTGAATGCCCATCGTACCCATCAGCATCAGCAGCAAGCTTTCGGACTGCGCCGGGAAGACGCTGTAGATGATGATCAGAAGCGAGATGACACCCGGGAAAAGAATGCCCTCCTTCCACGCCCGCCGCGCGGTGCCGGAATCCAGAGCGAAGGAGAAGAGCGTGACGAACAGATACGAAATGGCGTGCACGATCCAGAGGATCCGGAAGGTATTCCAGGCATCCTCCGCGTCGAGCAGGTACAGACCGAGCAGGCCTGCGGAGGCACCGATCATGAAGAGAGGCATCAGCAGCACAGTCATCCAGATGAAGGCGAAAAGAGCGCGCCCGAGCGGACCGTACGACTGACCCCGAAGCCACATGTGCGAGTAGTGGAGCGAAATCTGGATATTGCCCCGCGCCCACCGCAGCCGCTGCTTCCAGAGCCCTACGATGTCCCCCGGCTCCTCCGCCCAGACGGTGGCGTTCCCATCGAAAACCACGCTCCGCCCCGATAGCTGGGTCCTGAAGGTGGTGACGGTATCCTCCGCCAGACTCGAGGTATCGATCCGTCCGCCGATCGTCTCGAGGTTGGAACGCGCGTGAAGCTGCGCACCCCCGGCGAGGCACGCCATCGCCCCGAAAATATTCTGCGCCCGGCGTGCGGCCGCCTGAGCGGTGATGTACTCATACCCGATGAACCGGGTCAGGTAGTTCCCTCCGACACTCCCTTCCTTGATGTACGCTGTGACCGCACCCACCTCCGGATTCGAGAGGTGCCGGGCCATCCGCCGCAACGCGCTGTCCTCGAAAAGGACATCCGCATCGATGATGAGCACGGCCTCGGCCCACGGATCGGCCAGGATCCGCGTGATGCCGTAGTTCAGCGTGTGCGCCTTCCCTTCGCCCCCCTTCTCACGACGAAGATGGAAGACGCGCGAGGGGAAGCGGTCGGCCCACTCCCGAACGATCTCAGGCGTCCGGTCGGTGGACGCGTCGTCGACCACGTAGACCCGGAACCGGTCCGCCGGATAATCCATCGCGAGGAGCCGCTGGATCGTCGTTGCAATCACATCCCCCTCGTTCCACGCCGGCACGACGATCGCCACCCTCGGATAAAAGAGTCGCAGCTTGTCGTAACCGGTGTGATTCCGGTGAAGCCCGAGGACGCCGTACTGCAGGAGCGATGCGATGAGCGGCAGGACGCCACAGAGCACGAGCCCCGTGAAGATGACCGTCAGCGACGAAACGCGGATCGCTTCCGGCAGAAGTGCATGAACAATGGCCACCGCGGCGACGACGATCACCGCACCGATGGACAGCCGGATCAGTCGCTTGCGTCGCACCTGCGCGAGCTTGCGATCATCGAGCGAATCCGGAAGCGGATCGCGAGGCAGACCGGCCGGGAGAACCGTCATTCGTCGAACATCTTCAGGGCTTCGCGGACATACTCGTACCTGCCGATCGAATCCGCTGAATGACTGTCGGTGCTGCAGATGATGGGGACATCGGCGCGCTGCATCGCTCTGAGCGTTCGCACCGAAGGGCATCGCCAGCGCTCACTGATCTCCACGATGGCACCCGCTTCCCGGACGTCCACGGCCAATGCCTCGAGAAGATCATCGGTGATGGCGTCCTCGGTGAGGCCGACTTTGGGAAGAATGCTGAAAAGGTGCGCAAGGATCGTCTGGTGGCGGGTATATCCCCGGACGGAATTGGCCGTTGCCTCGACCAGGACGCGAACGCATCGGTCGGCAGTTTCCCTCCCCTCCTCGATCCACGCCTTCACCTCACGCGGTGATCGGGGGCCATCGGTCCAGGGGAACTGGTGATCTGCGATGTAGACACGATCGATGCCCTCCAGCCCCCGCTCCGGCAGGTCGAGCGCCCCACCATGATCGAGGATCTTCGCCTCCACGCCGATCGTCAGGCTAACCTCCGTTGTCTTCCGGAGCGACTGTACGGCGGCGATATACGCCGGCATGTACTCCGAATCCTGTCGCACATGGTCGACGCAGCCGAGATGTTTCAGCCCGAGCGCCTCGCACCGCGCGATATTCTCCTCGACCGTCGACTTCCCGTCGGAAAAGGTCGAGTGGACATGATGATCCTCCAGCAGGAGTTCAGCGCTGTTCATCGCCTCCGTCACCCTTGTTCGCGCTCTTCGGTTCCGACTGGTTCGGCATGAAGTAGCGTCCTGAAAAGATCGATATCATGACCGGAGTCGAGTCTGCGCAATGCCGCCGACCCGGCTCAGTCAGCGGGCGGCCGGATCACGATGCGCCGAAGGTATCCTTCCAGTGCATCGATCACCTCCGCGAGCGCCTCAGCATCCGCTTTTTGCGCGGTTAGCTCCAGCCTCCGCCCGAACCGGGTGATCTCAGGAAGGCCGTATCCTTCACCCGATCCCTTCATCCTGTGCGCCAGGCTTTCAATCGACCGATAATCTCCGTCCGCCAGCTGGCGTCGCATCGTACGGACGTTCTCGCGACGCGCCTCCAGGTAGCCGGGAACCAGGTCGGCAATGACCTCGTCGACATTCAGCGTGATGGGGCTGCCTGTCTGCGCACCGCCATCGGTTTCAACCCCTGCAGGGCCGGCTGCACGCTCTGGAGACTGAGCCGGATCGGAGGCCCCTCGCACAGATCCGGCCAGATGAGCCGCGACGACTTTGAGGAGGGTCGAGTACTCCACCGGTTTCGTGAGATAGCCCGTGCAGCCGGCCTTCTCGCATCGCTCTCTTGCCTCCCATCCCTCGGACCCCGTCATCGCGATGATCGGGACGTCAGCGCCTTCCTCGATCGTGCGAATCGCCATCGTCGCTTCCGAGCCGTTCATGACGGGCATGTCCATGTCCATGAGGATCAGAGATATGCGCCGCGTGGTGAACGCCTCGACCGCCTCCCGACCGTCGGAGACGAGGGCGAGGCGGTACCCGAGCCCCTCCAGGTAGGCCGAAACGAGGGCGTGGCTTTCCGGCGCGTCGTCCGCGACCAGGATAACGGGGCGACGATCGATGCGTCGGGCGACGACTTGGCGAAGGTCCTCATCTCGGAAGGGGCGGATGAGGAGGTCATCGACGCCTGCATCGAGGAGCGCATCGGTGCCGGCGGCGGGAGGAGCGATCGCCACCACCGGTATGTGCTCCTGACCCGCTTCCTTTTCGGCGGTCCGCAGACGCTTTACGGCGTCGATCGGACTGGGGCTGTCGCTCCGCACGTCCAGCAGAACCAGATCGTATGGATCGACCGCTATCCTGTCAGTCATCCACGCCGAGGTATCGGTGACATCGACGGCATATCCGGCTTCCGAAAGAGGATCGGAAAGCGCCGATCGCTCCGCTTCCCCGGTAAGGACGAGGATCCGCAAGGCGCCACGGAGCGGGGGTGTCGCTTCGCCCGTCATCGTCCCCTCTCCCTGCCAATCGGCGATCCTAACCGCTCGAAGCTACACTTCGAGCAGTAGACGGATGGCCTCTCCGCACATTCACGAATCGAGGGTGACGATGGCGATCCGCACACCTTCAGAGCGCCTCCTGACGCAGCGCCTCGATCTCCTCGGGTTGAATGAACTCCTCCGCCCAGAAGCGAACAACGGCAAGATCATCGAAGGGCATCGGCCCGTCCGCCGGCGCTTCCCCGAGGACATCGCGCAGGGAGATGCGCGGCATGTTGACGCCCGCCTCCACCGTCAGGGGCATCGTGCCGGGGAAGCGCGGATTGACCTCGAGAAGGGTCGGCACACCGGATCGGCTCCGGCGGAACTGGATGTTCGCTGTGTAGTTGAGTCCGATGTACTGTGCGACCGCACGTGCTGCAGCCTCCAGATCTTCGTCATGTAGCGTCGTGGCGGTCACCGCGATGCCTGAATCGACCTTCATTCGCAGGCGCGGGACCGCTGCGAGGACCCGGCCATCGCCGGCGGCCAGCACATCGACCGAATACTCCTCTCCCGGCAGATATTCCTGAACCAGGAGGCTTCCATCGCGCGTCATCGATTCGAGCCCACTCGGCGATTGGACGATGACGACGCCGCGCGAGCCGCTTCCGGAGCGCGGCTTCACGACGATCGGAAATTCCCACTCTTCAGGGGAGAAGTTGTCATCGAAGATCGCGAACTGCCCGACCTGTACTGCGGAGCGGCACGCAGTGAGCAGCGTATGCTTGTCGAGGCAGATGCGAAGCGTTCTTTCCGATGCAAGAAGCAGCCGCACACCGAGCCGCTCGAACTCAGCCCGGGCCAGGGCTATCGGCAGGAGCTCCAGATCGACCGTGGGGACGAGGACATCGATCCGGTTCTCCCGGCAGTAGTCGAGGAGTCGCGGGACGAACTCGGGGTCGGCACCTGCGCGCAGAATGTGGCGTCGCGAAGCGGGCACGAGATAGAGGCCCGCTGCATACGGATCCATGTCGGCGGCATATAGATCGACCGGCTCCTGACCGACCGCCTTGATGAATGACACTGCCGCCGCCCCGCCCGCCCCGGTAAGGAGCACCCGCTTGCGCCCTGGTGTATCTGGCATGCCTCGCGCTTTCTCGAGCCTGGTTGGATATGGGCCACGGGAGCGGGGATCATACTTCCCGGGCGCGCGAGCGAGGATCCTAGCAAGTCGAGGACCAGAGGACGCTCTGTTTATTCGAGCGTGAGGAGGTCTATTTCCGCTGAAACTGTTCAGCGCCGGCCGCGGATCGGGCGCGCAGCCTGCCTCTCCAATTACCGACAGGGGTCGCGCTGATTCGATATCTACAGATATTTTCCGGTGTCGCACCGCCGGAAGGGTGCCCCCGCGCCTGATGCGCTCCAGCGGACTGGCCCGGTTCTGGAGGTTCGGGTAGCTTGAGAACGCTGCCAATAACCGTAACAACCGACTGAAACAGTATACATATGAAGATGCGCTCACTCCTCCCGATCGCCGGATTGCTTCTGGCGGGCTGTTCGATTCCCTTCCTCGGCAATAATAATGAGGAAGCCAAGTCGAGCTGCGATCAATTTGCAGCGCAGGCGATCCAGACGAACTCGGCGGCTGAAGCGCGTGACCTCGCAGCGCAGGCCACCGAGTGTTACGCGCGGATCGCGAGGTAGAATTCGGTCTGTCGGGGGCGCGGACCTTCTGAGGATCGGGGAGCGGTCCGCCCCTTCAGAACACGCTTCGTATCCCGGTAGGCGGATGAAGCGAATTCATAGCCGGGTCCCGGGGTTCGTCAGCAGCCCGCTGAAGCACGTGCCGGAAGGCGTCGCCTGCCTGCTTCCCCGATTGTGCGGCGTCCGACGCGGTTCATCCGGAGGCGGGTGCCGGTTTGCCGGTGCGCTCCACCGGATGCCGTACCCGGCCGGATTACAGCCAGCTCTTCGACGGTTCCGGGGGACGCGCTCCAGGATTTCGCGTCCGCCCACACGGACCGATCTGGCAGTAAAGTAAAAGTCTCACCCTTCCAGAAGGCATCATCAGCCTACCGCTCACCTCCCGCGAGGAATCCATGAACCTCCAGAATCTCGACTTCCGCACGGACGTCCTCCCCTTCATCCTCGCGACGGCCGGGGAGTTTACCGCTCTCTTCTTCTGGCTCAGATATCACGATCTGGGGATGTTCTGGCTCGCGAATGCGATTCTGTGGGGTGGTTTTCTCGTGGAGCGAATCTCCGTCATCACCTGGATCCGTTATATCTACCGCGGATCTGAGCGGGCCGTAGCGAGCCCACCCCTCCTTCTCGCTCTCGGAGGTCTCATCGCCATCACGCTGAGCGAGATCCTGATCTGGATTTTCTGGCTGGGGCTGGCCGACGGGAAGATCGGGCTCGGATGGGGGGCAGGTGCCGCAGTCGTCATTGCGGCGGTGGTGCTGATGGTCCTCATGCAGATCGAACACAGCGTGGAGATGGGTCTGCTGAAGCGGCGATCTCCAACGGCCTTTCTCCTGAACCCGAACACGCTCTTCTTCACCTTCATGGAGGTGGCGGGGGCAGTGGCGTGGCTTTACTTCGTGCGTGCGGACCGGCCTCTGCTGGGCGGTCTCTGCCTGCTCGTGGGGCTCTCGATCGAACATGTGCTGCAGGGGGCGGACCTTCGCCCCGAGTCTTCACCGGCGCCGGCACCCCCCACGCCGACCAACGCCGCCATCGCCTGACGATGCAAAGCCCGGTTGCCCGGCCGGCCCCTACTCTCGACGTCGATCTGCGGGTGGACGCCTGACCTGCCCCGGCACAGAACCTGGCTGAGCAAGTTACGCCGCTCAGCCAGGTTCCGGAGCAGCGCATCCTTGCACCCTTCTTCCTGCTCCCTGGTGTCTCCCATCGACGGAAAGTCCAAACCGGACCGCTATTCTGCGGCGGGAAGGGGTGAGCGCCCTCGCCGAAGCGCCAGCGCAGAGGCAGCGACGAACGCAAGGACGCCGACCCCGAGCACCGCGGCGAGTGCCGGCTCGTCTCCGGGAGAGGGCACGTTGGCCGTGTAGATGGCGACGAATGCCCATACGAGAACCGCGGCGATTGTCACATCTCCGGTTCGCCAGAGCAACGCCGTCCCGATGACGGCGATCACGAGAACGAAGAGTGGGGGTGACACGGCTGGTGTATTCGAGTTTTCACCCGCGAGCGCAACGGCGATGTTCACCGCGGATGCAACACAGAGCCACCCCAGAAAGAGCGACGTCGGCACGCCCAGGAGCCAGCGCTCCATCCTGGTCATCCCGAGTC
>CAYRLB010000006.1:0-23028 GCA_964424945.1 uncultured Gemmatimonas sp. | reverse complement strand
AAGAGCGACGTCGGCACGCCCAGGAGCCAGCGCTCCATCCTGGTCATCCCGAGTCGGTCGAGCCGCGAATAGAGCCAGATCAGGCTGGCGAGAATGGCCAGGATCACCAGGGCGGACATGACGAAGCTCCGCGAAAGCCACGGGAGCTGCCAGAGCGGGTTGAGCAGGTTGGCGAGGATGAAGGGAGCCGCGAGAGCGTCGTAGCGTGGCCCTCGATTCCGAGGAAGGGCCTGGAACCCCGCAAAAACCAGCACCCCGACGAAGATCACGCTCCATATCGAGAATGCCCAGCCCGCTGGCGTCACCCCCGTTTCCACTGAATCCGAGACGGCTCCCGTCGTCACACCAAACGCCCCTGCCCCCACAAGGGCATTTACCCCGACGTTGATGATGGCAGCCGCGACGACGGCTACCTGCCGCACAACTCCGGTCATATCTGCCACCCTGTCTGGTGCCCGAGAGGATAGAGGCAACGCTTCAGCGCAACCTCCATTCCCCGGGCGAAAGCCACTCTGTCGGCGAGTTCGGCAGACCAGTTCAGACCGCCGAGATGTCCTCACCTTCGACAGGGGGCGATCCCCGCCGGCTCAGGAGCAGCCAGAGCGAAGCGGAACCGACGAGCGTCAGGAAGATGATGGAGCCATTCCGGATCTGGTTGACGCTGGCACCGGCGAGGGCGTAGAGAATGGCGATGGGAAGATTCCCCATGACCAGCGCGACGGAGAAGCGCTTCCAGGAGAGGGCGGTCATCCCGGCGAGCGCGCCCACCGCCTCCGCGATGATCGGGATGGGTCGGCTCAGCACGACCGCCGCGCCCCCCCATCGACGGAAGAAGCGGTCGGCGCGTGCAAGCTCATCCGCGCGGACGAAGCGATGAACCACACCGCTCCCCTTCCTGCCGATCCAGAACGCGAGGAGGCCAGCAAGCGTTGAGCTGACCAGCGATGCGATACTCCCCCAGAACGCACCGAGCAGCGCTCCATTCGCGACCATCAGGAGGCTGGAGGGGATAGGCAGAAGGACGTCCAGCATAAGGAGCAGGTTGCCGATGGCCGCCGCAACCGGCACCGAATACTCCGCCATCCATTCGGTACCCTCCAGGTAGGGGATGCCGGCCGCCGATCCTGCAACGAAGAGCAGCAGCAGGAAGAGACAGACCGATCCGACCAGAGTGAAGAACCTCATGATCTTCCTCTCGATTGGCGTTAAGGCGTCGCGCTCCCGCTTCGTCTCCTCGGAGAAGGCCGGAGCCCAGCGGTTTCGTCCCCAGCCCGGCGGGTCATCGCTTCTGCGGGGGAGGCGGGGGGGCGTTCCATCTCACTGCCGCGGAATCACACCCACCATCCGGCCGAGCAGCTTCAACGCGTAATACTGTGTACGCGCTCTGAGCTCCATCCGGTTCCCCGGTGCGGGAAGATCGATGCACACCTCCTCCAGACGGCCGCTGGCCGAGTCATCCCCATCTTCGGGGTGCAGTGCCAGCCAGTAGAGGATCTTCGACAGATCGTCCGCCGGGATCGTGCGCTCCAGATGATCGAAGATGACGAGCGGCAACATCCGCTCGACCTCCTCGAGCTGGAAGAGGTCCGCGGTCGCCGCGATATAGAGGTAGTTCCGCACGCGCTGCACCACGTCCGATTCCTGACCCGGGGGCCAGTCGTCAAGCTCAGCCAACACACATTGAAGCTGTTCCCGGGTCTCCTCGAAAACACCGTCGAGAGGCGAGGCTACGGGAGCGATGACGCCATGATCCGGTGGAAGGGCCGCATAGTTGACCTGTTGCATCAGCGCCGGGTCGACCGTCCGCCAGGTATCTGCCCCTTCGACCTCCTCAGGGGCAGACTCCGGTTCGACGGGTACATCTGCCGGTGGCGTTGACGGGACCGAATCAGGATCAGCAGCCACATCTTCCACTGTCGGAATGCTGTCGGCGCGCACCGAGTCCGGAACCGATTCGGGAGACGGAACGCGATCTCCAGTGCTGGCCGGCTGCTCCTCCTCGGGTGCCAGCCGGGGCTCCAGAATCGTGAGGATCGATGACGAACTCGCGCTCTGCGGTACCCCGACCGTCACCTGTCCGGTCACACCCGCAAGGACGCCGACGACGACCCAGACCGCGAGCGACCCGGCAACCCATCCCTTCCCTTCCAGGCGAACGAAGCGCTGCTGCTGGTCCCAGCGGAAAAGCTTCGTCCCTGCCAGACAACCCGCCGCTCCGATCAGCACAAGCGCCAGCACCGGGAACGCTGCGCTCCGGAGTCCATCTCCCGTCGTGGCAACCTGCAGGGCGGCCACCGCGTACCGCCCGGGGAAGTACGCGGAGAGGTGCTGCGCCCATCCTGGGAGGGTCTCGATCCGGACCGCCACGCCGCCGATCACGAGCATCGGCAGGAAGATGCACTGCCCCAGCGCCTGCACCGCGGGCACATTGTCGGCGATGGTCGCAATCAGCAGCCCCAGGCCGATAAAAGCGAAGGCCACGAGTGTGAAGGCCAGGACGAGATCCAGGGGATGGCGAGGCGCGGGCATGCCGAAGACCGTCATCGCCAGCACGACCTGCAGCAGCGCCGCGAGGAGAAGGAGAATCCATCGTGCGAGCGCCGTCGTCGCGAGAAGACCCGCCTTCGACGCAGGTGTGAGGCGGAATCGCCGCCATACGCCGCGTTCCCTGTCCGCGACGAGAGAGGTTGGCAACCCGAAACAGGCGCCACCGAGCGCCGTGACCGTCAGAAGCTCCCCCAGATGCCGCGCCAGCGGATCGGCTTCATGGCGGTAAAGGACCCAGAAAACGACCAGGAAGATGGTCGGGAAAGCGTAGCTGTAGAGCAGCGCCATCCGGTTCCGGAAGTGAAGCCGGAGGGTGATCCCGAGCTGGTAGAGGAAGGCCGCGCGATTGACCATCATTTCGAAGGTCGCTCGCCGGTCAGCTCGACAAAAACGTCCTCAAGCGTCGCTCTGCGGGCATTCAACCCGATGACATCGATGTCCTCGCTCTCGAGAAGACCGAGCAGGCCGGGCATGGAAGAACGGACGTCAGGCGTACGAAAATGGACACTTACACCCTTCACGACGGGATCCTGGATCCCGGGGAGACGAGCCAGGGCGGTGCCATCCACGGGTGTTGACGTCGTCAGAGTGACGATGGGCGTCGCGGCCGACTGCGCGATCAGCTCCGCGGGGGTCCCCATCGCAATAATCCTCCCCTCGCTGATGATGCCGACCCTGTCACAGAGATCTTCCGCTTCCTCGATGTAGTGTGTCGTGAGCATTACCGCCTGCCGGTCGCTCCTCATCTGCCGGATTTCCTCGTGCAGTTCGCGCCGCGACAGAGGGTCCAGACCCGCCGTCGGCTCGTCCAGAAAGATGACGTCAGGCCGGTTGACGAAGGCGAGTGCAAGGGCCAGCCGCTGCCGCTGTCCGCCGGAAAGCGAATCGACGGGCACATCCGCCTTGCCGGAGAGGGAGAAGCGGTCGAGCAGATCGGATGCGGACGCGCGCCGGTCGTACATCGAGCCGAAAAGGCCCAGCGCTTCGCGCGGCGTGATGCGGTCCTGGAGCGCCGTGCTCTGGAGCGCCGCGCCGATCTTCTGCTTGACGGCCCGCGGATCGCGCGCTGCATCGATTCCACAGACCTCGACCGAGCCCTCGTCTGGATCGCGCAGCCCGATGATGCACTCGACGGTCGTCGTCTTCCCCGCCCCGTTCGGCCCCAGGAGCCCGAAGATTTCTCCGGCCTCCACGCTGAAGCTGACCCCGCGCACCGCGTGGAGTGCGCCGTATCGTTTGTGAAGATCCCGGACGACTATGCTTGGCAGCATCGGATGTTCGGCAAGCGGCGTGGAAGGCGTGTCGGCACGGGGAAGGTAGCGAATGTTCCTCAAGTCCGGCAGAGAGAAGTGAGCGGCGACGAGCCTCATCGCTATATCATCATTGACAATAGCGCTCCTCAATCACTTCTTCCTCCTAGGTCCTCGATGGCCGATCCGGTCCTGCCATCCCCGGTCGGCCCATTGCGCGTCCTTCGCCCTTAGCCCCCCGGTCCGCAGAGAGGCGACGACCTAGAATGTCCAAGCATCCGACGGTCGACTACGCTCGCGGCCACGAGCTTCCCGCGACCCACCTCCCGCGGCGGCCTGTGACGATCCGGCTGAGCACCTATGGAAGGGTCGGTGCCCTGCTCTGCTTCCTTCTCTGGCTGGCGATCTTTGCCGGCGGTATCCTCATCGATACCGAACCCTACCGGATGATCATCAGTCCGGGCGGCGTCGCTGCACTCGCAGGGGAGGAAGCAGATCCGGCGATGGTGGCGGCGGCGGTGCTCGGAGAGCGATCCTTCCAGGAGATGGCGACCGCCTGGGCAGTGGTGATGATCTGGTTCCTGCCGCTGAACCTTGCGCTTCTCTGCACAGTGGCGGCGGTGCTGGGCGCCTTCGGCAGTGTCGCGAATCTCGAAAGCGATCAGGTGGGTTATTCCGGGCGTGACCGAACCAACCCATACATCTCGGCCCTTCTGCGCGGCTTCTTCGTCTACCTGATCATGATCTCCGGGCTGCTCCTCCTCGATCATGAGCCCTTCTCGAACCCCGGTCCTGAGCAGTACATCCGGCTCGCCGGACTGCTGTCGATGGTCGCCTTCATGGTGAACTACAATCCGCAGGTGTTCAATCGGCTGCTCAGCCTGGCCTCCGAACGGGTGGAGTCGCGGAACGGGTTCAAGGAGACGGAGGAGACACACCTCGGGGCGACTCGCCTGCAGATCGAGCGGGAGACCCAGGTAACGAGTGTCCGCAGTTCAGTGGATGTCTCGGCGGATGTGACCGGGCCGCTCATGAATGGCGGGTCGCCCGATTCGGAAGCGGCGGCAGGGCTCAGCGACAGAGGTGCGGAAGGGCTTCGCTGAGCGCTCGCGATCCGGGCAGCCAACCTTGCTTCCTGCGGTGGGGGATCGCGTACGCTGGCGGTTCATCCGTCCCGGCGCGGACCCTCGTCCTCCTCAGGGCAGTTGGGACAGGCCCGAACCTCAGGCGTCGAGAGGGAGAGGAACGGGTTCGAAGTCCAGGAGCGCGCCTACCAGCCAGAATCGTTCGCCGTCAAACCAGAAGATCGCGTCCTGTTCATATCGGATGGCGATGCGCACCGCCGATGCCCGGTCCATACCTGCGGCGAGGCTGTTTTCCCGGTGTGAAAGGTCGGGCGAGCACCCCTGTACCTCTTCGATCTGAACCCTCAGTTCATCCAGCTCGCGCTTCAGCGCCCCGCCCGCGGCAGCATTCATGGCGGGGGACTCCAGCTCTCCCGATGGGTTATCGGCCGTCACAATGGCGAACTCGCGGAGGAGCTTCCGATCACGAAGGATCCTTCGCGCGGCGTCGTCGAGAGGGCGACGAAGATCGAGGATCTCACGGGGGGAGGCGAACACCAGAACCGTGTCGGCATAGGTGGCGATGCGTTCACTGAGTGGCGACGAAGAAAGGTCCGGGTCTGATCCCATGGCTGCTTCTGGAGTCGAGTGTTCAGATGACTGACGCAGCGAGGGCAGCATGTATGCCGCTCTTCATATCTTGAAGGGATCCGCTGGGGGGCGTCTTCCCGGGCGTTCGATTGGAAGATGAAGGGGTGCGGGGAAGACGGATCGGTCGACGGACCAACAACCTGCCTTGCTGCCCCCGCCAGGCGCTGCTTACCTTCGCCCGAACGGATCCATCAGCCGCCCCTCCCTGCCTACCCGCATCGATGACTCAGGAATACGAGAAGCTCGGCGCGTTCTATCTCGGCCGCGACGTGGAACCCGCGACGGGGGAGATCACCGACGATATCGTCCTCTACAATTCCCGCGACCTGACGACACATGCCGTCATCATCGGCATGACGGGCAGCGGGAAGACCGGCCTTGGCGTGTCGCTGCTGGAAGAAGCGGCGATGGACCGGATCCCTGTGATCGCAATCGACCCGAAAGGCGACCTCGCGAACCTGCTTCTGACCTTCCCCGATCTCGCACCCGCCGATTTCCGGCCCTGGATCAACGAGGACACCGCCCGCCAGAGAGGCCTGTCCCCGCAGCAGTTCGCGGCTGACGAGGCGGCGACCTGGCAGAAGGGACTCGCCGACTGGGGTCAGGATGGGGAGCGGATTCGCACCCTGCGATCCCAGGTCGAGATGGCTGTCTACACACCAGGAAGCAGTGCCGCGCGGCAGGTTTCCGTGCTCGGCTCCTTCGACGCCCCTCCCCCTGCACTCCTCTCCGACCCGGACGGCTTCCGCGACCGTATCCAGGGAACGGTTGCCGGGTTGCTCGGGCTGCTCAGCATCGACGCGGACCCGATCCGCAGCCGGGAGCACATCCTTCTTTCGGCAATTCTGGATGACGCGTGGCGACGAGGGCAGAGTCTGAGCCTCGGTGACCTGATCGCCGCGATCCAGCAGCCTCCCTTCACCCGCCTGGGGGTGATGGAGCTCGAAAGCATCTTCCCGTCCCGGGAGCGCTTTGCGCTTGCCATGCAGCTCAACTCGCTGCTCGCGTCACCCGGCTTCCAGGCATGGATGGAGGGGGAGCCTCTCGACATCCCGTCGATGCTGTACACGGCGGAGGGGAAGCCGCGTGTCTCGATCTTCTCCATCGCCCACCTTGGTGACGCCGAGCGAATGTTCTTCGTCACTATGCTGCTTTCCGCGGTAACGGCATGGATGCGGACCCAGGCCGGAACCGACAGCCTGCGGGCGCTCGTCTATATGGACGAGATCTTTGGCTTCTTCCCGCCCGTCGCCAACCCGCCATCGAAGGCTCCGATGCTGACCCTGCTGAAGCAGGCTCGGGCGTTCGGGGTCGGTCTGGTGCTCGCATCGCAGAACCCCGTCGACCTCGACTACAAAGGGCTCGGCAACACGGGCACGTGGTTCATCGGCCGTCTGCAGACCGATCGCGATAAGCAGCGGGTACTCGAGGCACTCGATGGGGCGATGTCCGGAACATCCCCGATGAGCCGTAGCGAACTCGATACAATGATCTCCGGGCTGGGGAAGCGCGTCTTCCTTCTCCACAATGTGCATCGCGGTGCACCCCGGCTTTTCTCCACCCGGTGGGCGATGTCATACCTGTCCGGGCCGATGACGCTGAACCAGCTGAGGTCGTTCCGACCGGGTACGGGCGGAGATGGGACTGCCGCCGAGCCGAAGGGGATTTCCTCCCCTGCGAGCCTTTCCTCCGCGGCACTCCACTCGGACCTCGCTGCTGTGACAGGTTCGCCCGGAGGTGGCGGGGTTCCAGCCGGTTCGATCCATGGCAATGGTCGCTCGACCGCCTCCAAGCCCCCGATGCTGCCGTTGGAGATCACGCAGCTTTTCGCCCCTGCCCTGCGTCCTGCCGACGCCGTCATTTATCGGCCGTCGGTCCTGGCACAGGTGGCTGTGCGCTACAGCTCGGCGAAACACGGCGTCGATGAGACCCGGACGACCACCGTAATCGTTCCGCTCGCTGATGGCGCCGTGCCCTTTTCCGCTGAAGCTGCGGAGCCGGCGGAGCTGACCGTGGATCATCTCCATACCGAACCGCTTGCCTCGGTGTCGTTCGCCACCCTTCCGGCGGAGGCCGCTCAGGCGCGCAGCTATCCCCGGTGGGCGAAGGACATCACCCGATGGATCCAGGGCTCTCTGCCCATCACGCTGCTCGAATCGAAGGTTCACAAGCTCTTTTCGCATATAGACGAGAGCGAGCGCGACTTCCGCATGAGGCTTGCTGTTCTCGGCCACGAAGCGAGGGACGCCGCGGCCGAGCGACTGCGCCAGAAGTACAGCTCGCGCTTTGCCACGCTGGAGGAGCGCCTGCGCCGTGCGGAGCAGACCGTGGAGAAGCGCGAATCGCAGTCTCAGCAGGCGATGCTGAGCACAGGTCTTGCGGCTCTGGGCGCTGTTATCGGGGCGGTCGGTGCCGGCGGAAAGAAGAAGAAGGGCGGCATCCTCGGCGCCTTCCTTGGCGCCGGCAGCGGACGCGCTGCAACCGCGATGCGCGGTGTGGGAAGAACGGCTCGAACGCGGCAGGAGATCGAGCATGCGGAGGAGACCGTCGAAGCTGTCCGCGCGAAGATCGCCGAACTCGAGCGCCAGTTCCAGGATGAGCTGGGCAGAGTCGAGCTGACCGCCGACGCGGAGGAACCGCTCGCCATGGTGGCAATCCGGCCCACCCTGAACGCGATGACCATCGGGGCGGTTGCGCTCGTATGGCTTCCCACGGCGGAAGAGGGCGACGAAGCGCTCTGGCGGTGACCCTGGCGCTGCAGACCTACTGCTGACACGCGCGTCGCACTGACGGAGATGCCGACAAAGCGTAACGTCCGCGGCCCGCGCCGCCGCCGATCATCGTTCGACTCGCCATTCCCGAAGGGGTCTCATGCCCGGCAACACCGACCCGGTTTCCGTCGTCCAGCGGATGTTCGCAGCCTTCCGGACGGGGGATCTCGCTGCGCTCGTCGAAACCGTCCATCTCGATTCCCAGTGGACCTTCCATGGTGCGAATCCGCGGCTCAGCAGCGCGGAGTTCAGCGGAAAGGACAGGGCCCGGCGATTCTTAGAGCGGATCATCGAGCGGATCGATGCAACCGACTTCAGGACCGACCAGTTTGTGACGCAAGGCTCCACCGTTGTCATCTTCGGCGGCGAATCGGGTCTGGTGCGCGCCACGGGGAGCCCATCCGGAATGAGTGGGCGTAGAAGTATGTGGTGGAAGACGGGCGATCGATAAAGGTCGGTTTAGGATGCCCCCTCAAGGAGCGGATTCCCCGCTCTCCCCATCGAGAGAGCGCGAATAGCCATAGCAAGAGGATAGAATGTCGAGCAACGAGAAGCTGCCTACCCGCAACACTCCTCCGACGGTGGAGGAAGCGCACGCTGAGCCTGGGAAAGGTGCAACGCCGGCTCCGCCGAGGGGGCCGCGCCAGCCGCGCCAGTACCCTGACCTGGTGGACGAGACCCTCGACGATTCCTTCCCGGCGAGCGATCCGCCCTCCTGGGCCGGTCACTAATCACGCGAGGTATGTCATGCTCCGGGAGGAGCACGTCGGCTCCGCGGCCCGACCGGCGCCGGCGTTGCGGAGCAGCAGACGACGGGGAGATTTCCCTCCGGAGCTCTCGACCCCCTTTCCTCGGCAGCGGCGCTCCCGCGGATCTCCTCCTGATCGGTTGGCGCCGGGCGATTCTCACGCCTTCCCGGGTGCGGTGCAGACCGATGTGGTTAGCGTGCCGAAGATCCCCTTTTCAGCGCTGTCTGACAAGCTTGTCACTCCATCCCCTTCGTCAGCGGCGTCCTCATTCGGCGTAGCTGTCGGAGGGCTGTCAGAACGTGTAATCCGCTCTCACGAGCGAGCGCTCAGGTATTGACGCAACGCTCCGCTTCTCCTAACGTGCCCTCCGGCCCAGAAGCCAGCGTAGGTCCCTCACGCAAGCTCCCGCTCGTGCGACCGGGCGTTTGAAGGCCCTCACCACAATCGTCCGGCCGCCGGGAATGATGCCAACCTGCTACCGGAAGGCGGTTCTCCGTCGCGCCACGCGGGTGCGCCCAGCCCGAATGGCTGCATCTGCGAAGTTTTCCAGAAGCTGAACCCACCAGACTGTATCCAATGGGAAATCCCGAGATCGCAATCGCCATATTCGTGGCGGTATTCGCCATTGCATCGCTGAGGAATGTTCATTTCGGTGTCCTGATGATTCCCGCCGCCGTCGCAGCCGGTGTATGGCTGGCGGGCATGACGGCTCCGGAAGTCCTCGAAGGATTCCCCATCAACATCCTCATGCTCATCGCGGGGGTGACCTACCTGTTCGGTATCGCCCGCGGGAATGGCACGATCGACCTTCTTATCCATAAGCTGGTTGCTGCAGTGGGAGACCGGCGAGCGTTGCTGCCGTACGTCTTCTTCCTGATCACAGCCGGGGTTGCTTCGATGGGCTCGTCGCAGGCGGGCTATGTGATGATTCCGCTTGCGATGGCGGCTGCGAGGCGGTCGAGAATCGACCCGATGGTTATGGCGATCGCTTTGAACTCGGGGATGAGCACCGGTGGCTTCGCGCCGACCAGCCTCTTCGGCATCGTGACGGTTTCGACTGCCAGGGAGGTGGGCATCGACCTGAACCCGCTGACGCTCTTCGGCGTGGCGGCGCTGGCCAACTTCATCCTTCTCGTCGCAGCGAATCTGATCTTCCCGAACTCGAAGGTGGCTGCAGCTCAGGGGCCGGTGGATCAGGCTGCGGAGGCCGCCCTCGATGCGAAGCCCGAGCGGTTCGCCATGCATCAGATCATCACGCTGGTGTGCATCCTGACCCTCATTCTGTCGGTCATCATCGGCTTCTCTGTCGGCATGCAGCCCGACATCGGCGTCATCGCGCTCGGTCTCGGTGCCTTCCTCGCCCTCCTTTACCCGAGCGCAGGGATGGAAGGAATCCGCCGGATCGACTGGGGGACGATCTTCATGGTGGGCGGGATCGTCACCTTCGTGGGCGTGCTTCAGGCTCTCGACTCGGTCGACATCCTCGGGAACGCCGCGATGTCGATGGGCTCCCCTTACCTGGCTGCCTTCGTCATCTTCGTGATCGCCGGTCTCGTCTCGGCGTTCGCCTCCACGACGGGGATTCTCACGGCGCTCGTTCCGATGTCAGTGCCGCTCGCCCTCTCGGGCGGAGTGTCCGCCTGGGCGCTCATGAGCCTGATGGGCGTCTGCTCCGCGATCGTCGACGCTTCACCCTTCTCGACGACCGGTGCACTGATCGTCGCTGCCGGCCCCGAAGAGGAGCGCCCGCGCCTGAAGTCCTTCCTGACGCGCTGGGGTCTTTCGATGGTGATCGTCGGGCCGGTCATCTGCGTGATCGTGCTGATGATCATCAGCGGAATCTGACGCCCGGTTCCTCCGACAAGGGACCGTACAGAAGGACGAAACCCCGCAGCTCAATCGCTGCGGGGTTTCTTTTTTTCCATGCTGCGCGACATTCGCCGCGTCTCCGACGCTTCACCAATTGAAGGCGCCCAAGGCTTCGCCTCCGCGGAACCATGAGGCAGCCATCATTGCCCATACCTGGCACACTCCTGGCGACTCTCCACCAGTTCACGGCCTTTCCAGGCCTCCGTAGGTGAAGGCACACAGCGAACCCGTCGAGGGAATATGTCCAGCTTCAAAGTCGGCTATTTTGTTGGGAGTCTCGCAAAGGGATCGATCAACCGGAAGCTCGCCAGCGCTCTCGCACGGCTCGCGCCGGCTGATCTTTCGATGGTAGAGATTCCGTACAACGATCTTCCGCTCTACAGCTACGACTATGATGCCGACTATCCCCCGCCCGCCCTCGCGCTCAAGGAGGCGATCGCCTCGGTAGATGCTGTTCTGTTCGTCACGCCGGAATACAATCGTTCCGTCCCGGGCGCACTGAAGAACGCCATCGATTGGGCGAGCCGCCCTTGGGGTCAGAACTCCTTCACCCGTAAGCCTGCCGCCATCATCGGCGCCTCCCCCGGACTGATCGGCACTGCGGTCGGGCAGCAGCATCTCCGCTCGATCCTCGCCTTCTGCAACGCTCCCCAGATGACCTCGATCGAAGGGTACATCCACTTCACGCCGGGTCTCGTGGAGGACGACGGCAGGGTGACCGTGCCCGAAACAGAGGAGTTCCTCCGCGGCTACATGCAGGAGTTCGCGAACTTCATCGAGCGCGTCTATACGGCACTTCCGCGGTCCGGCCAGGGCTCCTGACCGGGCTCCTTCTCCCCCTGCCTGCCGTGCATTCCCCGGTACGCACCTCTCTGCACCTTCAGCGCGCGAGGGGAGCGGCCGGGGAACCCTGTTCGCCCCGGCCGGAACTTTCTGCATCGCCCCCGTGCGTCCCCGACGTAATGGATGGCGCGTCTGTTGCCACTGACGGGCATTTACATCCCTTTTCCGGGGACGAATCCGGTTGATGTTGAAGATGGGCCGACCGGAGGTAGGTTGTGGATGGTTTTCCCCTCCGGACCCCCGCATCCGGACCCCCTGTCCGTTCCAGTAATCCAACCCAATGCGTCTGATCGAAGACTACGCGCTCATCGGAGATTGCGAGACTGCCGCCCTTGTCGGTCGTGATGGTTCCATCGACTGGCTCTGTTTCCCCCGGTTCGATTCTGCGGCCTGCTTTGCCGCCCTTCTGGGCACCCCCGACCATGGCCGCTGGCTCGTGGCTCCGGTCGGCCCGGTGACGGCCGTGCGCCGTTGGTACCGGGGCGAAACGGCGGTGCTGGAGACGGAGATGACGACCGATGAAGGCGTGGTATCGATCATCGACTTCATGCCGGTGCGCACGGACCTTCCGGAGGTCGTTCGGCTCGTCGTCGGGCGACGGGGCCGCGTCAGGATGAAGACGGAGCTCGTCGTTCGCTTCGACTATGGCAGCGTGGTGCCCTGGGTGCGACAGGTCGATGGAGGGATCACCGCCATCGCCGGCCCGGACGGGCTGCTCCTGCGGAGTCCCGTCCCGCTCTTTGGCGAGGGTTTCAGAACGGTCGGCGAGTTCGAGATCTCGGAGGGTGAGGAGATCGGGTTCGACCTGACCTGGTTCCGCTCGCACGAGGAACCCGACCAGAATCTGTCGCCCCGGGAGGCGCTCCAGAGCACGGAAGATTGGTGGACCGAGTGGGCGGCGGACTGTTCGATCGAGGGGCCGTGGCGGGAGGCCGTCATACGGTCACTCATCACCCTGAAGGCGCTCACCTACAAGCCGACCGGTGCGATCGTGGCCGCGCCGACGACCTCGCTCCCCGAGAAGTTCGGTGGGGTGCGGAACTGGGACTACCGTTACTGCTGGCTGCGGGACGCGACCTTCACCCTCTTTGCGCTCATGAGTGCGGGGTTCACGCGCGAAGCGGCGCAGTGGCGCGAGTGGCTGGTACGAACCGTCGCGGGTATGCCCGAGCAGATCCACATCATGTATGGGATCGGCGGCGAGCGGCGGCTGCCGGAGCTGGAGCTTCCCTGGCTCCCGGGTTTCGCCGAGTCGAGACCTGTGCGGATCGGAAACGCGGCGCACGCTCAGTTCCAGCTGGATGTGTTCGGCGAGGTACTGGACGCAACCTACCAGGGCTGGAAGATCGGCATCCCCCACGACCCCGAAGCATGGCGCGTGGAGAGGGCGCTGCTCGACTATCTCGAAAGCGCCTGGCGGGAGCCGGACGAGGGGATCTGGGAAGTCCGCGGTCCGCGGCGGCATTTCACCCACTCCAAGATGATGGCCTGGGTGGCGATGGATCGGGCCGTGAAGGGGATCGAGCAGTTCGGCCTCGAAGGCCCTCTCGAGCGCTGGCGTGCGATCCGCGACGAGATCCATCGGGAGGTCTGCGAACGCGGATACGACGCTGAGCTGGGCTCGTTCGTTCAGTATTATGGCTCGAAGCTCCTCGACGCGAGCCTTCTGACGATGCCACTGGTCGGCTTCCTGCCGCCGACGGACCCCCGCGTACTCGGAACGATTTCCGCAATTGAGGAACATCTTTCGACGGATGGCTTCGTCTCCCGCTATCAGACCGTCCCCGACGTGGATGGGCTTCCACCCGGTGAGGGAAGCTTCCTTCTCTGCAGCTTCTGGCTCGTGGATTGTATGGAGCTCACCGGGCGCCATGAAGAGGCCACTCAGCTCTTCGAGCGGCTGCTCTCGATCCGGAACGATGTCGGGTTGCTCGCCGAGGAATATGATCCCGAGGCAAAGCGGTTCACTGGCAACTTTCCTCAAGCCTTCTCGCACGTCGGTCTGGTGAACAGCGCGCTGAACCTTTCACGTCGGCGGGCTCCGGCCGTGCAGCGGAGCGAGGACTGACACGACCGGACCCGTCCCCCGGGCAAACGCCGGTATCCAGCTGTTCTTCGCCAGCGACGGCGCCCTGGATGCGACCGTCCCTTTCCGCGGGACCGACGAGCCAGCGGAACGCACAGAAAGGGAGACAACGACGATGCAGATTGGCCTCGTAGGGCTGGGCCGGATGGGCGCCGGGATGGCTGCGCGATGGATGCACGCGGGTCACTCGGTCGCCGGGTACGACCTATCGCCCGCCAACCGTAAGCTTCTCGAAGAGGGAGGCGGCCTCTCCGCATCCTCCCTCGAGGAGCTCGTCGCGGCGCTCCCGGCTCCTCGCATCGTCTGGGTGATGGTGCCGCACGGCACGCCGACTCAGCAGACGGTCGCCACACTCCTGCCCCTCCTCTCCCCCGGTGATGTTCTCGTGGATGGGGGGAATTCGCACTACCCCGGCTCGATCGCCCATGCGGCGCAGTGCGAAGAGCGCGGCGTCCTCTTCCTCGATGTCGGGGTGAGCGGCGGGGTCTGGGGCGAGCGCGAGGGTTTCAATCTGATGATCGGCGGTCCCGCGGAAGGCTTCTCCCGACTGGAGCCGATCTTCGCTGCACTCACGCAGCCGGGCGGGTATGCGCATGTCGGCCCCCCGGGCGCGGGGCACTTCGTGAAGATGATCCACAACGCGATCGAGTATTCGATGCTCCAGGCGATCGGCGAGGGATTCGAATGCCTCGAGCGGTCACCCTTCGATCTTGACCTCGCCCGGATCGCAACCCTCTGGCAGAACGGCTCGGTGGTGCGTTCGTGGCTGCTCGAGCTCCTCGGCCGCGCCTTCGAACAGGAAGGGAACGCACTCGCGAACATCGGCGACCACGTGGATGACTCCGGCACGGGGCGATGGACTGTCGAATACGCTCTCGAGCAGGGGATCCCCGTTCCAGGCATCAGCCTGTCGCTCTTCGAACGCTTCGATTCCCGGCTGGAGAAGCGTTTCGCCCATCAGGTGATCGCGGCGCTCAGAAATCAGTTTGGCGGTCACGCGGTCGTGGAGGAGAAGCCATGAACAAGCCAGGCGCCGTCGCGGGCGTACGCGCGTTGGAAGGAATGCAGACCGCCCGGCGGATATCCGACGATGCGCCGGGCGCCGCGATCGTGATCTTCGGCGCAAGTGGCGATCTCGCCCGTCGCGAGCTGCTGCCCTCCCTCTACGAACTCTACTGCAAGGGGCTGCTCCCCCGGAAGTTCGTCATCATCGGGACGGCGTCCCGCGACTGGTCGACGGATGACTTCCGCGAGAAGATGCGTGAGGCGGTGTCATCCGAGGGCGGTTCCCCTCCCTCGCGGTGGGCGGAATTCGTCGGGAGTCTGCAGTACGTGCGGGTCGACGCCGAATCCCCCGCGAATGAAGATTACGCAACGTTGAAGCGTGCGATCACCGACATCTGTGCGGACACGGGAATTCCCGAGCACATCCTCTTCCACCTCGCCGTCCCCGCCTCTCTCTTCGGCACGATTGCGATGCGCCTCGGCGAAGCGGGCCTGGCTCGATCGGAAGACGGATGGCGGCGCCTCATCGTGGAGAAGCCGTTCGGGAGTGATCGCGAGAGTGCGCGCGCTCTCGACGGTGAGCTGCGACGCGTGTTCGGGGAGGACCAGATCTATCGCGTGGATCACTTCCTCGGGAAGGAGACCGTGCAGAACATGCTGGTCTTCCGCTTCGCCAACCCCGGCTTCGAGCCGATCTGGAACCGCAACTACATCGATCACGTGCAGATTACCGTCGCGGAAACCCTCGGGATCGGGACACGGGCGGGCTTTTACGAGCAGACGGGCGTCGTCCGGGACATGATCCAGAATCATCTGCTGCAGCTTCTCTGCATGATGGCGATGGAACCGCCCCTCCGCTTCGACGCGGTAGCCCTTCGTGACGAGACCGCCAAGGTACTCCAGGCAGTGAACATCGACGACCTCACTCGGAATGGATCAGCCGTTCGCGGTCAGTACGCGCCCAGCCGGATCGAGGGCGAAGAGGTCCCCGGCTACCGCGAGGAGCCCGGCGTCGATTCGGAATCGGGCACAGCGACCTACGCCGCCCTGAAGCTCACCCTCGACAGCTGGCGTTGGTCGGGCGTGCCCTTCTACCTGCGCACGGGGAAGCGGATGTCCCGGAAGCTCACGGAAGTCGCCATCCACTTCAAGCAGACCCCCCACCTGATGTTCGCCCCGGAAGCGGGCGGTGAGCGGCATCGGAGCGTGCTCACCTTCGAGGTGCAGCCGAACGAGGGGATCGGCCTGACCCTCGCCGCCAAACGACCGGGCCCGGACCTGTCGGTCGGCCGGGTGAAGATGGACTTCCGGTATGCGGAAGCCTTCGGAATAGACAAGCCGCCGCGCGCCTACGCCTGGCTACTTCACGATGCGCTTCAAGGCGATCAGACGCTCTTCGCCCGGAGTGACTGGATCGATTACGCGTGGCAGATCGTCGATCCGATCGTGGCGGCGTGGGAGGGGGCGGGGGCGGCTGATCTGCCGAACTATCCGGCGGGGTCGGCAGGTCCGGCGGCGGCGGACGAACTGCTGGCCCGGGATGGGCGCCGGTGGCGGGATATCGAGTCGCACTAACGCGGGCACGTCCCTCCCATCCGATTCGCATGTTTACCTCGATGCGCCCGCGCACGTCCCCCCATCGACGCACGCTATGAGTTCGCTTCTTGCTACCTCCTTCGCCGGATCCGCTGGAGATCACAATCCTCTGACATCAAAGGAAGAGAGACCCCATGGGAATTATCGGCTTCCTCGTTTTCGGCCTCATCGTCGGAGCGCTGGCACGGCTGCTCAAGCCCGGACGTCAGAATCTGAGTCTCGGAATGACACTTCTGCTCGGCATCGCCGGTTCGGTTGTCGGAGGAATCATCGCGAGCATGCTCGGGACGGGCACCATCATGGAGCTCAACCTTCTCGGCTCGATCGTCGCCATCATCGCGGCGGTGCTGCTGATCGGCGTCGCCGAGGGGATGTCCGGAAACCGCAGGGTCACCTGAAGTAACAGCGTCACGTCCTCCCACTGTCTGCGGCAGGCCAAGCCGCAGACAGTGGGAGGACGTCTATTCTTTTCTGTCACCTGCAGAGGTGGCGTCACCCTGTTCCGCCTTTGCCATGCATGCTGCTTCGGTCATTCGGTTCCTCCTGCGCATCCACCTGCTTTTCCTCCTTTCTCTTTCGATAGCACCTTCCGTCGCCCGGGCTCAGGACGCGGGCAGCGAGTTGATCCACGGGCGGGTGACCGATCCGCAGGGTCATCCGATCGCGGGAGCACATGTGAGGGTATCAGGAGCCACCACAGGCACCACCGCAGGACAGGATGGACGCTTTCGGATCCGTCTGCCGGGCGGAGACGCCTCGCTGCTGCATGCTTCGGCCGCCGGTTACCAGCCTCACCGGGAAGCGCCGGCCTCCGACTCCCGGGCTGATGGTTTCGTCATCATTCTGGAACGGGCGCCCTACACCCTCTCCGGCATCTCCGTCACGGGGACGACCCGGTCCGAGATCGCCCGCGTGCCTGGAGCGACGTCGATCGTCGGTGCGAATGTGCTCCACGACCGGGCGCCCCTCTCCGTGATGGACGCACTGCGCACCGTTCCGGGTGTTCAGACTGCGGACGAGGATCCTTTCGGACTCAACCTCAATGTCGGGTTCCGCGGCCTTCCACCCCGTCGATCTTCCCGGACATTGCTGCTGGAGGATGGCGTGCCGATCCTCCTCGGTCCCTATGGCGATCCTTCCATGCACTACGCGCCGCCCGTTGAAGCGCTGGAACGCCTGGAGATCATCAAGGGGTCGGGCCAGATCATGAATGGACCGCAGACGGTCGGCGGGGTGATCAACTTCGTCACCCGTCGCCCACCCGCCGAAGGAACGCAGGGGAGTGCCACGCTTGGCGGCGGAACCCTCGGCTATCGGAATGCGCATCTGTCGCTCGCGACGGGCCGCAGCGGGCGCGCAGTCTCGCTCGACTACACCTTCCGCGAGGGCGAGGGAGTTCGGCGGGAGCAGGGGCATCGGATCCACAATGCAATCGTCACAGGCCTTCTGCCGCTCGGGGACCGGCAAACGCTTACGGTGAAGGGCGCCCTCTGGGATGAGGCATCCCGAATCTCCGAGACGGGTCTCACTCAGGCTGAATTCGAGGCAGACCCCTTCTCCCTCCCCTTCTCCGCCGCCGGGCGATTCGATGTCCGCCGCTACCTCGGACAGGTCGTGCATGAGGCGAATCTGGGACGCGCGCGCTTCCAGACCAACGCCTACTTCTCGAACCTGGAGCGCGCATCATGGCGGCAATCGGGCGAGTCAGAGGAGCGTCTTGGCGAGGATGACTACGCGGACGATTTCAACTGTGCGCCGGGCGCGGCATCGTACGACGAGTGCGGCAACCAGGGACGTCCGAGAGAGTATACCGTTGCGGGTGTCGAACCGCGGCTCACCCTCGATCTGGCGGGTCCTGCGGAGGGTAGCACTGTCGACCTCGGAGCGCGGCTGTACCGCGAAGATGTACGGCGGCGCCAATTCCTCGGGGACACCCCCTTCTCCCGTGAGGATGACGCGCTCCTGACCCGGGAAAACGAGATTGCGACGAACGTCATCGCTGCCTTTGCGCACGCGCG
This sequence comes from uncultured Gemmatimonas sp., assembly GCA_964424945.1. Lineage (GTDB taxonomy): Bacteria > Gemmatimonadota > Gemmatimonadetes > Longimicrobiales > Longimicrobiaceae > WHSP01. The sequence continues at coordinate 4,579 of CAYRLB010000006.1, read as the reverse complement.
TCTCCGGATGGGGCGTGCGACGTTCTTGCCGGGACTTCGCGTCGAACATCTGTCGCAGGACATCCGCAATCGCTTCCCCGGGATGGAGGCGGAGATCGAACAGTCCTATACGCAGCTGCTGCCGGGGGTCGGTACAAGCTACCTTCCGACAGAGGGCGTCACCCTTTTCGCAGGTGTGCATCGCGGGTTCGCGCCGCCCCGCCCCGCTGACGTCTATCGACCGGAGCCGGGGCAGGCTGTCGTACTCGTCGACCCGGAAACGAGCTGGAACTGGGAGATCGGAGGGCGGCTCGAGCCGCGGCCGGGGCTCCATGCCGAGGCGACCTTCTTCAGAATGGATTTCGGCAACCAGATCATCGAAGGGCCTGCGGGAGGGGGGCAGCGGTTCTTCAACGGGGGGCGCACGCTCCACCAGGGGGTGGAGCTGGGCGGCCTGGTCAGCCTCGGGACGTTGCGAAGGACGGTCGACGATCTGACCCTGAATGCGACCTACACCTTCCTGCCGACCGCACGGTTCGAAAGCGGCGACGCGCGCGGGGACGACGTGGCTGGGAACCGTCTACCCTACGCGGCGCGGCACCTCGCATCGGGGAGCGCGACCCTCGCCCATCGTTCCGGCATCACCCTTTCCGCTTCGATGGAGCATACCGGGGAGCAGTTCGCCGACGATGAAAACACCCTGCTCCCGAGCGACGATGGGCAGGATGGCCTCCTCCCATCATACACCGTTGTACACGCCTCCGGCTCGTACTCCCTTCCGGGGACGCGACTGCAGCTTCGGGCGTCCATCCGCAACGTCTTCAACGACGTCTATATCACGCAGCGCAACGAGGGTATCTACACAGGGATGCGGCGGCTGCTGCGCACCGAGATCCACTGGTCGTTCTGAGTTCATGGCCGGGTGAGCCTATCCGCGGTGGGGCGACGGTGGCAGGCGTCAGGCCGCAATCGCCCGCTGCTCCGCACGCCGCTCGATCTCCCGGAGCCAGAGGCCGAGCACCGTGACGGAAGCCGCAAGATAGATGAACCCCGGCGGAATCCACATGATCAGTCCGGCGAGATGCTGATCTTCGAGAAGTGAAAGATTCCAGGCAGCAGCGGGCTCTTCATACACCGGGTACCAGGCAGACCGGGAGAAGGTGAGAAGCGCCGAAAGGATGCTGCCATGAATCGCCGTCGTGAAGATGTAGACGACCCCGACGCCGTATGCCGGGCGGCGCGAACGACTCGGGTGCAGGAGAACCCACCAGAAGAGGAGGGCGGCGGCGAAGAAGCTCAGATGCTGGGCAGCATGGATGAGATTGCTCCGCAGGGTCGCCTGATACATGGCGGGAACGTGCCACACCCAGATCGTCGCGGCGTAGATCGCCCAGATCGAAGCTGGATGTGAAATACCCGTGTACGCGCGCCGCACCCCGCCCACCCTGCCGATCCTCCCCACATGGGGTCGCCAACGAAGAGGAAGGGCCCAGAGGAAGGCGATCCAAGGCGTTGCGAGCACAAGAAGGGGGGCCGCGACCAGCATGAGCAGCTCATGCTGAACCATGTGGGCGGAGAAGAGGGCGCTCCCGAGAGCGTCGATCGGCGAGATCAGCGCAGCGATCAGGACGAACAGGCCCGCGGTGAAGCAGTGCACCCGCCAGACAGGGATGCCATTCCCGACGCCTGCGCGCGCCCAGAGTCGCCGAACGCCGCGGGCGTAAACAGAAGAGGATACGCCAAGCCCCAGCAGAACCCAGGGATCGAGGTTCCAGGTCGACCATAGCTCACCTGGAACGGGGGGCGGTCCCGAATGCGCCACCGCGGCGGTCGGCAACAGAAGAAGGAATCCAGCAGCCGCGGCCGTCCCGCCCAGCATTGCCCCTGCAGAAAGCTTCGTATTCGTCACTGCAATCCGCACGGCTGGATCACGAAATCAGGGATCCACGCGACCAGCAGTACAAGGACGAAGAACCCGCTCAGCGCGATCCCGCCGAGCGCCATGAACCGACTTCTCCCCAGTGCCCCCCCGCCCACCGTGCTGTCCGGCTCCCCGAGGCGACGCCAGGAACGCCATGCGACCACCAGACCGGCAAGCGCCGGAAGAAGTGTGACGAGGGTCGTCAGGTGAAGAAGCCAGACATCTCCCGTCTCGCAGATCTTCCGTACCAGCGCGTAGCTGGCATTCAGGTGGATGTACCACGATGCCGGGCCTGCAAACATCCCGAACCAGAGAGCAGCGATCCCGCGCCGGGATTCGAAATACTCGTCCGGCACGTGCGCTTCGCGCCCTTCGCCCTCCCTCTCGGATGCGAGCCGGTTCACAAGAACCTCGGCGACCAGTAGAGGATGATGTACAGCGGGATCCAGATGACCACCACAAAATGCCAGTACAGACCGTTTGCGGTGATCGCCAGGCGCCACTCCTGGCTGAAGTAGGAGCGCCAGGCAAGCGCCGCCACGATCATCGTCTTCAGCGCGACCGTCAGAACGTGTACTGAATGAAAGCCCACAATTGTCCACACGATCGAGCCATACGCGTGATCATGCCATCGATAATCCTTCTCGATGAAGTACTCCACGTACTTCAGGCCGAGGAAGATCACAGCGAGCACAACGCCGACCGTCAGTCCGATCGCGAGCTGACGCTCTTCCCCCTTCCGGATCTTTCCGTCGGACCAGTGCATTACGAAGCTGCTGGCGATCAGGATGACCGTGTTGATCGTCGGCAGCATGACGTCCGGATACGCGAGGGGCATGGGTGGCCACGCATCGGACGACATCTTCAGGTAGAAGTAGCTGACGGCCAGGGTGGTAAAGACCGTCAGCTCGATCGCAATGATTCCCAGAAATCCCCAGATGAGAGGGTGCCGGGCGTCACTCGCAGTCCGCGTCAGTTCACTCGCGTCGAATACAAAGATGTGCCTGGCCATCAGTGCGGCTCCCTTTCAGGATGACGCGGCCAGAACCAGTAGACGAGCGAGAGGAAGGTCAGGAAGAAGCCGATCGGGACGTACCAGAGCGAGAAGCTGGCGCCCGCGAATCCGATCGAGACCGAGATCGCGGTGAGCAGCGGCCCGACGGTGGGTCCCGGGAAGACATTGACGGCCTGAACCTCGGCATCGAGGACGCCGGTCGTCACACCTTCGCGCCGCTCGTCGCTCAGCCCGGCCACTGAAGGCAACACCTCCGGATCACTTCGCTCCCAGAGAGCATACCGCCCCTCGACCACCGGGATGTGCAGGAAGTTGTATGCCGGGGGTGGCGATGAGGTCGCCCATTCGAGGGTGTCCGCCTCCCACGGGTTCTCACCCGCCTCCACACCATTCCGGTAGCTCCAGAAGGCGTTGATGACGAAAAGAATCCCTCCCGCGGCGAACAGATAGGCCCCTGCGGTCTCGATCAGGTTCACCGTTCCCCAACCCATCTCTTCAGGATAGGTGTAGACACGGCGTGGCATACCCATGAAGCCCACGATGTGCATCGGCAGAAACGTCAGATTCATGCCTATGAACATCACCCAGAAGTTCACCTTCCCCATTCGTTCGGAAAGCATCCGCCCCGTGAGCTTCGGGAACCAGAAGTAGATCCCGGCGAAGAAGGGGAAGACGAAGCCGCCAATCAGAACGTAATGAAAATGAGCGACCAGGAAGTACGTATCGTGGACCTGCTGGTCGAAGCTGATCGCGGAGATCATCACCCCCGAGATCCCGCCCAGCACGAAGATGAAGAAGAAGCCGAGGACGAAGAGTAGGGGCGTCTTCACGACCGGCCTGCCACTCCACAGCGTGGCCAACCAGCAGAACACCTGGACCCCGGTGGGAATCGCGATCATCGCACTGGCCGCGGCGAAAAAGCTGCTGCCAAGCTCCGGAATCCCCATCGTGTACATGTGGTGGACCCAGAGTCCGAAGCTCGCGATACCTGTGGCGACGAGCGAGAGCACAATCGCCGTGTACCCGAACATCGGCCGTCGAGCGAACACCGGGATGATCGCCGAGATGATACCGAGGCCGGGTATCAGGATGATGTAGACTTCCGGATGCCCGAAGAACCAGAAGAGGTGATACCAGAGGAGCGGATCCCCTCCCATCGCCGGATCGAAGAAGTGCATCCCCGCCGATCGATCGAGCAGGAGCATGACGCTGCCCACGACCACCGCCGGCATGGCGAAGATGATCATGCACGCGGCCACCAGGATCGACCATACGAAGATCGGCATCCGGTTCAGCGACATCCCCGGCGCGCGCAGCTTCAGGATCGTCGCCACCAGCTCGACCGCCGCAGCGAGCGCGGAAAGCTCGATGAAGCTGATGATCGTCGAGTAGAAATCAACGCGAAGACTGGGGGAGAACTCGGTCAGGCCGAGGGGCGCCTCGTTGAACCACCCGGTGTCGGGCGCCATGTCGAAAAGCAGCGTTCCCCAGAGGAAGATCCCGCCGATCAGGAATATCCAGTAGCCAAGCGCACCGAGGCGCGGGAAGGCCATGTCGCGGGAGCCGATCATCAGCGGCACGAGATACATCCCGATGGCCTCGCCCATCGGCACGGCGAAGAGGAACATCATCGTGATGCCGTGCATCGTGAAGAGCTGATTGTA
>CAYRLB010000005.1:59928-61357 GCA_964424945.1 uncultured Gemmatimonas sp. | reverse complement strand
TCGTGTGCTCGGACATCAGAAACGTTCTCGGTACGGGTGAAGCGTAGTAAGCCGCGGAAGCTGAACGGATGCGGCGTGCATTCGCAAGTCGTCAGGGCCCTGGAGCGAGCAGTTCCTCTACGGCGCTCCAGGGATCGTCGGGCCGGGATTCAGCCGCGGTGCTGATGCGACGTATTACCCTCTGAAGGTCCCCACCGGTCGCATGGTACACCGACTCGAAGAGATCCAGCCGCTGATAATAGATACGACGGGCGATGAGATACGCATTGTTCAGCGTGGCGGTGCTGAAGCTCCGGAATGTCAGAATCCGGAGCTGCGGAGCGATATCGTCGGTGAAGCGCGTCTGCGCTGCCGTAAAGATGACCTCCCGCTGCTCGATCTTCTGCTCGCTGGTGAGGTCGTCCCGGCCGTAGAGCACCTCGAGTTCATCGACCAGCCCCGAAAGGAAGTCGGCGTAGATCAGTTCGTCCTGCCACATCGTCTCGGCCCGCTCGCAGTTCGCCGGATCGCGAGCCACCGTGCAGAAATAGTCGATCGCGCCGCGTCCGCCCACGAAGGTCGCCAAGCTCTCGTTGAAGATCGCCTGGCCCTTCAGATAGAGCGTGTTGTGGAAGAGCTCGTGGACGACGGTGTTCGCGAGCGAGATCGAGTCGTAGCGCAGGAGGGGTGAGACGAGCGGGTCGTTGAACCAACCGAGCGTGCTGAACGCAGAGGTCGGACGCACATACGCGTCGAGCCCCTTCTCTGCGAGGTCGGCGACTGCCCTGTCTGCGCTGCTTTGACTGAAGAAGGCCCGGTACGGCACCCTCCCGACGATGGGGAACCACCAGGTATAGGGCTGGAAGCGGTCCTGCTGCGCGGCGGAGAGGACGAGCGCCAGGGTGTCAGAATCGAGCTGGGAGAAGGTCGTGTAGCTCTTCCCGACGTTGAGCCGCAGCGAATCCTCGGCGAAGGCGCGCACACCCAGGACGAGCTCGAGCTTGGCCCTTCGCTCTGGCGGCGTCGATGGATCCTCCACCAGCCGCGCGATGGACTGCCTACGGCTGAGGATCTTCGCCTCCTCGTAGCCGGCCCTCAGGATGAAGAGGGGTGAGCAGCCGGCCGCCAGTAGCATCAGCACCGCAAGCGCAGCGAGACGTGGGGCCAACCGCGCGACCCCGCCACGGCTCCTCGTGGAGCGAATCCCTGCAGCACGTTCGGAGCGGAACATCCCGGCGTCTGTTTGGCTGATGGCGTCGAAGATTTGCGGCTACACGTCGGATCCGGTGTCGGCGTGCGTCGGAGAAGTTACCCCGAAGTCGCGGGAGTGACCATCCCGGGGCGGGGAAGATAGCGGGCTGCGGGACGCGTTCGTCCTCAGTTCACGGGGGCGGGATCTCAGAAGATGCCCTGCATTTGGCGTCATCGCCTGTTCGGAATGCAGGGCTCT